>JAPWUP010000186.1 GCA_028275505.1 Bryobacteraceae bacterium | reverse complement strand
ACGACAGCAGGCACGCCGGAAGCAAATGCCTCGAGTAAGGCGACGGGGAGCCCCTCGGAGAGGGACGCCAGAACGAACAGGTCGGCCTTGGCCAGCTCGTCACCGACGGCAAGTTGCTCGCCCAGCAACTCAACGAGTCCGTGCAATCCGAGTTCCGCGATCAGCGACTCCAGGCGGCGGCGTTCGGGGCCTTCGCCCAAGATCCTGACTCGGAGGTTGGGGAGAGCGGGAAGAGCGAGGGCAGCGGCGCGAAGCAGGGTCGGGAAATCTTTCAGAGGGTCGAGCCGCCCGACACTGACCAGCGTGAACGCGTCCTGGGGACGCGATTGGGGGGCGAAGGAGCCGGAGACGGGTGCGGGATCCGCGCCGTTGAGGACGACGGTCATCTTCCAGGGTTGCGCCCAAGCCGTCAGGGCTAAAGCGTGGGCAGCGGCCCGCGAAACGGCCACCACTCGGTGGCAAAAGCGCGCCGCAGTCCAGAACTTGCGCTCGACCCCCGGTGGATACCTGGCGTGCCCATGCCGAGTGACGACAATACAAGGCACGCCCGCGAGCGAGGCCGCGGGAGCAGCCAAGAGGGCGGCGCCGATGTTGTGAGCATGCACGACGTCCGGCTTGTGGCGGCGAAAGAGCGACAGGAGCCGGAAAAAGCGAGCGAGCGGGGAGCCGAGCGAGTTCAGGAAGACGGGGATGCCGGCGGCCTGAAGGCGAGTCCCCAAGGGACCGGCACCCTGTAAGGCGTGTACGACGACCCGGTGACCGATGGTCTTCTGATGTCGGGCAAGGGAAGCCACCACAGTTTCAGCCCCACCGACAGCGAGACTGATCACGACGTGATGGATGGTTAGAGCAGCCATGGAAAGGAGCACCCGGTCGGGTACGAGTCCGGAAACGCGCGGCCAACTGAGGGGATGGCAAGGGCGGCGTTCCCCGGAGGTTGCCGAATGAAAAGCCTGGGCCGCCACATCGGCCTTACTCAGGATAGTCTACCCGGGAAGACCGAGTGGGGCGGGTTGCGGCGTGTTCAGGGAATCGGACGCGACGCGACATCAATCACGGGCGGAGCGAGAGTCTGAATGCCATACGGGAGAGTGAGATAGCAGCGCCAGGCGCGGGGCGCCGACGAGGGGAGCGTAATAGGATGACGCCGGGAGGTCTTTCAGCCGCCAGCTGCTTCGGCGGTCGAACGGGGTTTTGGCGGCTGAGCCAATTGGGACAATGCGGAAAGCTGCGATTCTGAAGATAGCGTGCTACGTGCTGAGCGGAATGGGGCTTTTTGCCCAGACGAGGCTCGATCTGGGACGCCAGGGCAGGAATCCGGATTTCTCCCAAGCGCAGCAGACGCGACCGTTTCGGTCGGGAAATGCACTACCGGCGAGTTGCCAGCCGGGTGAGGTGTTTTTGAAGGCAGATGGCGCGTGGGGGCGTAACGTCTACGTGTGTGGTCCGGCAAACGCATGGAGCGTAATCGGCGAGGAGCTGCCGAGCGCCGGAATGGCGCCGGGCAAGGTTCTGGCAGCAGGCGAGGGGACGACCGTCTGGAAGGATATGGGCGGAGACGTCATCGGGGCGCCTGACCAGCTTCAAGTGGTGGGGTTGCGTGGACGACCTGTGAGCGCGGTTGCGCCGAATGGGGGCGATGTGCTGACATGGGACTCCGCTGCGGGGGCATGGCAGCCCGGCATGCCGCTCGGGCAGTATGAGGCCGGCGAGGGTGTGACGATAGCGGGCCGCAGTCTGGCTGTGGACGGGGCTACAGTCCCGAGTTACTCGACGGGTGAGGGGGCTCCCACGGGGCAGTGCGAGCCGGGTCGGGATTACTATCTGGACTTGAGCGGCCAGGAAATGTACGTTTGCACAAGCGCCAATACATGGACCGCACTGAGCTGGCGGCTCCACAGCCACGCCTGGGGGGCGCTCACCGGGAACCTGGATGACCAAGCGGACCTGAGGACAGCGCTGGCGAGCAAAGCAGACGTCGGGCATTCGCACGTTCTCGGCGGTGACCTCGAAGGGAACGTTGGGGCTGCGACCGTGATCAAGCTCCAGAACCGAGCCGTGGCTCCCAATCCGCCCAGCGACGGGCAGGTGTTGGTATGGAGATCGGCAAATCAGCGCTGGGAGCCCGGCAGTGCCGGCGGCAGCTTCGACCCACTCGATGAGATCACAGTCTGGTACCGGGAGAATTTCCCGAACACCGCGACGGGTTCGGGCAGCATTGGCGCATATGGTTGGACTTCGTCTTGCACCGGGGGCAGCATAAGCCATACCGGAACCGGAAACGGCGGCAAAGCCGTGCGAATGACCACCGGCACAACCAGCGGTAACTACTGCACGATTTACCTCGGCAGCGTGGCGACATCGGATGCCCTGTTGGGCAAGATCGGTGCATACGCGAGTTGGGACTCGGTGTTCCGCTTCCGGCTTAACGGGACTGGTGCGGTCAAGCTGTTCATAGGCTATCTGAAAGGGGGAATCGTAGACCCGTGGAGCGGCGAACGAATCGGTTTGGAGTTTGACACGACCCAGGGTGACACGCAGTTCATGTTCGTTACAGTGAGCGGCGGCACGACACGACAGGCCTCCGGGGTGACCGCCGACACTGGTTGGCACAAGCTGAGAATTCGTTCGGAAACTAGCGGGATAATTACGTTTACCCTGGACGACGGTTCGGATGTGAGCGTAAGCACGAATGTGTCCACGACACGGGCCTTCAACCCGATTTTCTTCCTCAGTACGCAGGAAGCAGCGGCAAAGTCCGCGGATGCTCTGCGTTGGTACTGGAGGGGTCCCGATGTCCGCTAAAGCTGTTGTGGTAGCGCTTCTGGGCACGGTCTGTTCGGCTCAGAGTTTGTATTTGCGTTACGGCGGGCCCGATTCGGTCTACCACGTGAAGAACGTCAGCGCCGATAATCCCAGCGTGATCACGGTCTTCCGGAACAGTGATTACGCACAGGTGCACGACCTGACCGACGGGCAGCTTGTGTGGTTGCAGTTCGTGCCGGGCTGTCTGGCGTATAGCGGCGTGTGGGTAGTAGCCGACGCCAACCCGTCTGGGGGCACTTTCACGCTCAGGGACCGGGAGGGAAACCCATTCCGCTGCACGACGTTCGACCCGACCTATGAGTCGGGACTGGTGGGGAAAGTGATGCAAGTGACGCTGCGGTCCACCAGGCCCAGGATCTTTCTGCCTGCCAGTGGGCCAATTCTGGAACGGTCCAAAGATCCCGACGGCTCGGGTCCGCAAGTGGCCCCGGTAGTGACCGAGAACGGTCCGGCGTGGCAACGGATCATAAGCCGCTTAAGCAACTACATCACACCCGGCTGTGACGGGGCCACGCCCGCCCTTTGCCCGAACGAGGAGAATACGATCAACCGGGACGAATACGCATACCGCGCGTTTGCTGCCGCCTACGTGTGGTTCGCAGACAACAACCAGACCGGCTACCTCAACCTGGCCAAGTACATCATCAACCACTTCCACCGGGCTGCCGTGGGAACAACGGGGGCGTTCCTCGCCGGGTTGGACGCGTTCCCGTGCGACCAGACGGCTGGAGCGTGTGGTCTTGGGTCAGGTGCGGATTGGATCTCGGGGGACATTGCACACATCTCGATGGCTTACGACTTGATCCGGGATCAGCTCAGTTCCGAAGAAAGGGCGGCCTTTGCCGAGAAGATGTTGAATGGATTCGACGGCTCCGGTTGCACCAATGCACTACAGAAGCAGGCCGGCAGCGCGAACCTGACGCAGGGGTCGAAGGTGGTGACGGGGAGCGGGTTTTCCGTGTACGGGGCCGGCGACTGGGTCTATTTCAAGACGGACATGGCGATCAACACAGTGGGACGGTGGGCCAAGGTCATCAGCGTGACCAGCGATTCCGAGATGACCGTTAACTTCGTAGTGGGCACCAGCACTACGAGTGCATCGGATGTGACGCGCACCGGGGTTGACCACTACAAGGTGATGCGGTGGCAGAGCGGACAGTGTGGGGCCAATTTCATTGCGGCGGGAATGATTGACAACGTTCCGGCGGCACAGCCCCGAGCGGTAACCACTCTGGCGGCGGGGATTGATTCGACCCAAACCACGATTACGGTAACGTCCGCGGCGGACTTTTTCGATCCTCCACCGTTCTACATCGTGGTGAACTCGGCGGAAGTGATGCGCGTAACGGCGATGAACGGCAACACACTCACTGTGGAGCGCGGACAAGCCTACTCGACCCCACGGGAGACTTCCGCGGGCAAGCCGGTAGTGTGGGAACGTGTGCTCCGCGGCTGGAACGACCTTAGAACCACGGGACCGAGGGCCTATCTGAACGACTTCCATCACAACCTTGTGGGTTACAAAGCCATCGGGTACCTTATCTCGGCGTTCGCCCTCGCGGGCGACGATCCGCGCGCCGCCGAATACGCGCAGCGCATCTGGAATTACTACTACGATCTGATCTATCCGCTCAACAAGCGGTACTGGTCCGGGCCGACGCAAGGAGGACTTCAGAATTATGGCTACCAGTATGGGCGCTGGCAGTCCATCCACCTGTTTGCCGGGCTTCTCAGTCGGCACGCGTTCAACGAGGGGGCGATTGACATACTGGAGGACTACTTCTTTCGGGGTATCACTACGCAATTCCTTTGGACGCCTCCCGGCGGACCGAACCATTGGACGTTGGGACCTACAGAACCTACTGCCTCAAGCACACCTCTGGATTGGCGTTACACGGCGTGGGCCGCAGCGGCGGCCACGTTCAAGCCCGGAGATGCCTCATCTTGGTGGCAGTACTGGTCCAAGAACCTGGCCAACATCCCATGGCAGGATGTGCGCTACGCACCGGTTGTAGCCGCTTTCTGCCCGGCTGACGCGCCGACAACGGAGTTCCGCTCGGTGATGAACCCATGGAGCTTCCACACAGACACCGATTACGTACCCGACGAGTACTACGGCCTGTTGGTTAGCAAGAAGGACTGGAGCGAGACGGCGGGCATGTTGCTGGCCAATGTGGGTTGGCACTGGCCTGTAGACCACACTGTAGACCAAGGCACCTACGTTCCCGGAGGATATGCGATCTGGAAGGGAGCGAAGTTGCTGTTTGGGTGGGACGTCTCATCGGGTGTGGGTGGCAGCGCCAGTCAGTCGCCCTGGCTGGCGCTGGCTTCCGGGTCAAGTTCCCTGAAATCTGTCGCTCATCCGCCATGGTATTCCGGTTCCGCCGGCAGCCAACAAAACAAGGTGGATCGGCGTCACGCCGACCAGCGGTACGTGTACGCGCGGGGCAACTTCACGGCGTCCTGGAGAGCCGAAGCGAAGGTTCTCCGGCAACACCGCCATTTCGTGCATTGGAAGAGCGAGCCCGAATACGTTGTGGTGTATGACGACGCAGAGCTATCGTCGGGGGTGAATGCAACCAGCGCGTTGCAGTATTTTCATCGCTCCGACGCAGCCGCGCAGTTCACAGCTTCGCCGGACTATCGTCAAATGGTTCTGAAGAAGCCCACGGGCGAAGGAGCCATGATCACGACCAGGGTTTTGCTGCCGGACGAGTCGAACCCGACCGCGACGTACACGCAGACCAGTAACGTACACCGGGTGACGTTCCAGTGGACGGGCGTGAGCCGAATCCAGATGATCACGGTGCATCGGATCGCTCTGGGAACGTCGGACACCATGGAGGTTACGCCGCTCCCAGGACTGGACCCCGAATCTGTGGGTTTCGAAAGCGAAAGCGGAGGCGAACCGTTCGCCATGGTTTTTCCGCGAAATGGCAGGGACCGAACGGAGTGCACCTTCACGACAAATTTTGCGCGGCAAGGGTGGATCCTCGTGACCGGACTTGCGCCGGGCAAGTACCGGGTATTTCGGGACGGGCAGGAGCTGGATGGGTCGCCGTTCGAAGTGCTCGCCGGGGACGGGACGCTTTTGGTGGCGGGGGAGGCAGGTGCTTACTTCGTCAGCAGCGTACCACCGGCTACCCTGGCTGTTGATCCCCAGGGGCTTCGGTTTGAGTATGAGATCGGAGGCGAAGTACCCGCGACACGGGCGTTGAACGTTACATGCACCGGGGGGAGCTGCACAGTGACGGTGGCAGAAGATTGCCCCTGGTTGTCGGTCTCACCAGCAAGCGGGGCCACCCCATTGGAATTGACTGTGGGGGTGAATCCCGAAGGTCTCGAAGCCGGCAGTTACAGTTGCACGGTAACGATTACTGCGGCGGCGTTGGGCAGCCCACAGCAGATAGCCGTGGTCCTGGACGTAACACAAGGAAATTCGGGGGGAGCGACTAGCGAGATCACGGTGGAGCCTGCGGGGGCGACGAGTCGAGGGTTGCTCGTCCGATATGGCGGAAAGGGACTTCAAAGGAACCAGAGCTGCACCGTAGAGTTGAGCCAGGATGCGACGTGGGATCATATCCTGGAAACCTGGCAGGACCAAGGCGGCCTGGCGCGACGATTCGCGATTTTCGGATCGTCTGGAACGCTGTCCCCCTCCAGTGTTTATTACGTAAGGGCGACGTGCGGCACCATGAGCGCGACCGCACAGTTGGCCACGCGGGCCAGCTCGCCGTCGGCCATTCGCCGTGTTCGTTTCCAGGGACATCCGCCTGCTGGTCTGGGGGCAGCTCGGATGCGGGTGGACTACGGGGAGACGTACCCGACATCGAACAGCCAAACCGGTGAATGCGCGGCGAACGGCTGTCTGGTCGAGGTCGAGTTACCGTCGGATCGGCTGATTTATTTTCGATCCGTCTATCTCGATGCGGCGGGGCGCGAGTTGAGGATCAGCCGGACCGGGGTGGTGGCTGTGCCCTAGCTGTGGAGAACGAACCGGGCCGCATTCAAGGATGCGGACCGCACCCATGGACGCTGAGCACAGTCCGCATCCCGTTTGCTGCGCCGGCGAAGACGAAGACTGACGGGCAGTACAGGCTGAGGCAGAGCGACGGGGAATGATCCCAGCAAGTCCAGTCGGGTCAGCAGCGCTTATAACTCATCCAATGGTTCAGACCATAAGAGGAGCTGCCACCGCATGCGGCGGCCTTGCGGCGGCTCGCTACGAAGCGCGGAGGAATACGAGGCCTTGCGAGTGCCGGATGGAGTATAGCTTGGCAAGGCGGGTTTCACGAGATCGCGGTGAGTTCGCGGGAGGAAGGCCAATTCTGTTGAGACGGGGGAGGAAACGTTTGCCTCAATCCGTCGAGGACGCCGACTCTGGGTTGCCACCCAAGGACGTTGCGGGCCATCGAACAATCCAGATCGGACAGAGGTCGGAGGGAACGCACCCGGTAAGGGGAAAGGGGAAGGTCGCGTCCGAGAAATCTGGCCAAGCAGGCGACGCCGTATGCAACGAGCATCAAGAATGGTCGCGGGACATAATGAGCCCGGATGGAGGACCCGAACCGGCGGCGAGATGCGGATATGTAGTCGCGCTGGGTGACAGGCGTCGGGTCCACGATATGGAAGACGCTGC
>JAPWUP010000051.1 GCA_028275505.1 Bryobacteraceae bacterium | reverse complement strand
CGCCAGAGCCTGCGCCTCGCGCTGCCTTGGCCGCCGCCGGCGCCACGAGCGCCTCTGTACGTCTGGCTGCAAGGCGATGAGCATGGCCGGAGAACCGCGGCCCGATTCTAGTACCGCACCCCGCGCACGCTATGATCACTTCCCCCTGCGCCGCCCCTCAGATATCTTGACCAAATCCCTCAGCCGTGCTACCGTGAAGGCATAGCGATCACGGAGGCGGGGATGGACTCCCTGATTCTTGCGCTGATTGTGCCCGACGGCCCCCTCAAGGCGTGGCTCAGCGCCGCCCTGGAGCCCCTCCCTGTGAGGGTATTCTTCGAAACCTGGCTCCCCACGGACTGGACCGAGTTTCTCGATCGCCTGGCCCGGCTGGATGTCGCCGCGGTCCTGGTGGATGCAGATCGCTTCGGGACGGATCTGCCCGATATTGCAGCTCGAATCAAGACCGTCCGTCCGCCGGTGCCGGCAATCGTCGCCGTCACCGCCAAAACGGATCCGGCTTTCGAAGCGCAAGCTCGCGCGGCCGGCGCTGATGACGTAATCAGGCCGCCCTTCGAACGCAATCTGGCGCCTGTGCTCGAGAAGATCGCAAACGAACGTTCGCACTCCGGCGCCGACTCCCATTCTCCGGGCGCGTTGGTCGGAGTCATGGGTGTTCGCGGCGGTTGCGGGACCACGACCATCGCGTGCCTGCTGGCCCTCGCCTTGCGGCGCGTCACTGCACAGCCGGTCTTGCTGGCTGACATGGACTGGAACGCCGGCGGCGTCGGCTTCCTGATGAACGCGCAAACGCCGTACTCGCTGCTGGATGCCGCAACCGCCACGCACCGGCTGGATCGCAACTACTGGAAGACGCTCATAGCCTCCCACTCATCGGGAGTGGACGTCATCCCCGCCCCGCCCGGACCGCCGCCGGCGGGTCCCGTAGCCGTCGCCCGCATCCCCGCTGTGTTGCGCTTCGCGCGCTCCCTCTACTCGTACGTGATTGCCGATATGGGCGAATGCTGGGACAACCGCTTTTCCGGCCTCGGGCAAGAGCTCGATCGGTGCTGGCTGGTCGCGACGCCGGATGCCTTGAGCCTCTATCAAGCCCGGCGCGCCCTCCGCTGGCTCGCCGAAGCGGGCATCAACCCCCAGCGTACCCACCTGCTCGTCAACCGCGCTGGGCGTGCTGCTCTGACGCCCGAAGACATGGAGTCTCTGATCGGCAAGCGGCCCGATGCCTGGCTTCCCGAATCTGCGGAATTGCGCGCCGCCGGTAACGGCGAGCGACAACTGGATCTGCGGGGACGAACGGGCGAACGCGTGATGCGGCTGGCCGCGAGCCTGGTCGGAAAAACCGAGGCCGATGTGTCCGCCATCCTGTCGCTGCCCGCTCTGCGGATCGCGCGACGAGCGAAATTTCCCTCGCTGCTGCCCCGCCTCTGAGCTTCACGCACACGAGATCAGCTTGCGGAGAGCCTCAACGGCCAGTGCTGCGGCATGACGGGATGCAGGCGGCAGGCCCCCGAGCATCTGCTCCAGCGCTTGTGCCTCCATGGAACGCGCTTCCTCGCACGTGCGGCCTTGCAACCACTCCGCCAGCGCCGAGCCGCACGCGATCGTCGGCGGACATCCCTGCGCCTTGAATCGCGCCTCGCGAATGAAGCCGTTTTCCAGCCGCACGGAAAGTTGCAAAACGTCGCCGCATCCCGGATTCTCGACGCGCACGGTCCGCGCGGGCGCACCCAGCTCCCCGGCACAACGCGGATTGCGGAAGTGATCGAGCACCTTTTCGCTGTACATAGCCCCTCTCGCCCGACCGGCGCAATGTTTTATTCTAGCCTCGAACCCGCACGCTCCTGCGCAACATGGAAACGCCGCTCACGGTGGTCGCCGCTGTCATCGAGCGGGACGGGCGCATTCTCATCTGCCGCCGTTCCTCGCATGACAGCCATCCCCTGAAGTGGGAGTTCCCCGGAGGCAAAGTCCGTCCCGGTGAGGATCCGGCTTCAGCCCTGCGGAGGGAGCTGGTGGAAGAACTCGGCGTGCATGCGGACATCGGCGACGAAATCGCTCGCTGCGAATGGCGCTACGAGGAAGGCCCGCCCTTGCTGCTGATCTTCTATCGCGCCCGGATCGTCGCAGGCGAGCCGGTCAATCGCGTCTTCGCCGAGATCCGCTGGGAGCTGCCCGAACGCCTGCCGGACCACGATTTTCTCGAGGCGGACCGCGAACTCGTCCGCCAACTCGCCCGGGGCGAGCGGAACTGAGAATCTCTGCTCAGCCCCGTTCGGCCAGAATCGCTCGCGCCGCCTGCCGCCCCATGCGCACGCAATCCGGCACGCCGATGCCTTCGTAGGCGTTGCCCGCCACCAGCAGACCGGGCCACCGCGCCAGTCGCGCGCGGATTGCCTCCAACCGTTCCCGGTGCCCCACCGTGTACTGCGCCATGGAACGCGGCCATCGCGCCACGCGCGCGAACAACGGCTGCGCCCGCAGCCCCAGAATCCGCTCCAATTCCTCCTCGACCAGCGCCTGGATCTCCGCGTCACTCGCGCCCAGCAGATCCTCGTCCCCGAGGAAGCACCTGATCGAGGCCATCCCGTCCGGAACACGATAAGGGAATTTTGTTCCGACCCAGGTGCAGGCCACCAGCCAGCGCCGTTCGCACTTGGGGATCAAAAACCCGAACCCGCCGGGCAATCGCTCCACGTCGGCCTGCCGGTAGCCCAGCGAGACAGTGATCGAAGACGTGTAGGGAATCGAGTCGAGCAGGGCGGCCAGTTCACCATCCAGACTGCGCACCAGGCGCGCCGCCTCCCACGCGGGGCACGCCAGCACGACGTGCGCAGTCTCCAGCCATTGCCCGTTTGCCCGCACCCGAAAACCGGTCTCCGACTTTTCGATCGTTTCCGCTTCGGCCTTCACGATCTCGCCGTGCGCCTGCGCGCGAGCAGCCAGCGCTTCCACCAGCCTCCCCAGGCCGTCGCGCAGAGTCTGGAACAACGGGCCTGCGCGCTCGTCCTTCAAACGGCGACGCGCCGCCAGCACGCCGCGCGTCAGGCTCCCGTAGCGTCGTTCCAGTTCGAGGAATCGCGGCAAAACGCTGGCCACGCTCAGCTCGGAGGGATCGCCGCCGTACACGCCCGCCAGCAGCGGCTCCGCCAGATAATCCACCGCTTCCCGGCCGTAGTGTTCTGCCACGAACTCGGCTACCGATCGCTCGCTGCCGGCCCTGGCAGGGCGACGGAACCACTCCATCGCCATCCGCGCCTTGGTTCGCCAGCTCAGCAACGGCGAAGTTACCACGGGCCAGATCCGCGTGGGGACCATCATCATGAGGCCGTCGGGAAGCGGCGCCAGCCTGCCCCGCTTGAGCACGTACGTGACCCGCAGGTGGTCGTTCGACCCGATGACCTCATCGCCCAGGCCCAGCTCCCGGATCAGCTCCAGCGCCCACGGCTTCTGGGCCAGAAAACTGTCCGGACCCGTCTCGACCACGCACCCATGGATCCGTTCCGTCTGGATCACTCCTCCGAGGCGGCTGTTCCGCTCGATCAGCACCATGGGCACGCCTGCGCGCGCCAGCTCGTACGCTGCCGAAAGACCAGAGATGCCCCCGCCGATGATGACCGCCGGCCGCATCCTCAACCCGCGAGCAGCCGTGCGCGCGCGATCTCAGCCAGGGCGGAAATGAAGGTCGGCGAGGCGTTCAGCGATTCTGTGCGACACAGATGGATGCCGCGCTCGCGCGCGTACTGGCGAAAGTAAATGTCCACGTCGTAGAGGATCTCCAAGTGGTCGGAGACGAAGCCGATGGGCGCCAGCGCCACTTCGCGCACTCCCCGCGCCGCGTACTCATCCAGCACGGACTCCACCGTGGGACCCAGCCAGGCCTCCTCGGTCGCTCCCTGGCTTTGGTAGGCGAAGTCCCACTCGGCCAGACCCAGCCGGCGAGCCACCAGCTCGGCCGTCGTGCGCGCTTCGCGATCGTAGGGGTCGCCCGCCTCCAGAATGCGCACGGGCAGACTGTGCGCCGTGAACAGCACGCGTCGCCCGGCAGCCAGCGGCGCCAGCTTCTCGGCGTAAGCCTCAATTAGCAGGGGATGGTCATGGAAGCTCTTGGTCCAGACGATTTCCGCCTGCATGCCGAGGCCGGTTTTGGCCTCTTGCACGCGCCGGAAGTACAGCCCGATACTCGCCCGCGAGTACTGCGGCGCCAGGCAGATGGCCACGATCCGTTCCACGCCGTCCGCCCGCATCCGGGCCATAGCGTCGGCGATGAACGGGCGCCAGTTGCGCATCCCGAAATAGACGGGAACCGGACAGCCCAGCTCGGCGAGTTTTTCCTGAAGAGCCTGCGCCTGCTCACGCGTCCGGGCTGTCAGAGGAGAGCTGCCGCCAATGGCCTCATAGCGACGCCGCAGTTCCTCCCGCAATTCGGGCGGCGCCGGACGGCCCCCGCGCACCAGATCCAGGTACGCAGGCAGATCTTCCAGCCGTTCGGGAGCGCCGTGCGCCAGCAGCAGGACCGCCTGCTTCACAGCTTGAATTCCCGCACGTAGCCCACGACCGCCTTGACGTTCTCCACCGGCGTCTCGGGCAGAATGCCGTGCCCGACATTCACGATATGCCCGGGACGCGTCCCCGTCCGCTTCAGCAGCTCCTGCACCCGCATTTTGATCTCGGGCAGAGGAGCCAGCAACACGGCGGGATCCAGGTTGCCCTGAATGGCGCAACGATAGCTCACGTCCATCCACGCCTGATCAATGGGCACGCGCCAGTCCACCCCCAGCACGTCGCAACCCACGGCGTGCAGCTCGCGATAGAACCCGCCGGCGCCGGTGCCAAAGTGGATCACGGGCACCCCGCTGGAGCGCAGCCGTTCGATCAGCGCCCGCGAGTACGGCGCCACGTAACGCGAGTAATCCTCCGGTCCCAGCGCCCCCACCCAACTGTCGAAGACCTGAATGGCGCGGGCGCCGGCAGTCACCTGCAACAGCCCGAAATCGCCCAGAACGTCCACCAGCTTGCCCATCAGGCGACGCCACAGCGTCTCGTCCCAGTACATCATCCGCTTGGTCTTCAGGAAGTGACGCGTGGGACCGCCTTCGATCATGTAGCTGGCCAGCGTGAACGGGGCTCCGACGAAGCCGATCACGGGCACGCGACCGGCCAGCGCCTTCACTACCATCTGGATCGCCTCGCCCACGTAGCCCAGATCCTCCGTGTTCGAGATCGAGAGCGCGTCCACATCCTCGGACGTGCGCACCGGGTTCTCGATCACCGGACCCTCGCCTTCCACATAGCTGAGCTTCAAGCCCATGGGCTCGACCGGCAGCAGAAGGTCCGCAAAAATGATGGCCGCGTCCACGTCCAGGATCTCCACCGGCTGCAAGGTCACCGTCGCGGCCAGCTCTGGCGTCTTGCAGATTTCCAGCAAGCTGTGCTTGGCCCGGATGGCCCGATAAGGTTTCAGGTAGCGACCTGCCTGTCGCATGAACCACACCGGCCGTACGTCGGTGGGACGGCGACGGCAGGCATCCAGAAAGCGACTGTTCATGGGAGCCACGCGCATTGCAGTTCCGCTGTATCCTCGCACAGGAATACGCGCAAGTCCTTGGGTTTGTGGCGAGCCGCCCACTGGCGGCCCAGAATGAAGAAAGGCTTGGTCCAGGCCTCGCTATCCAGCGTCCGCGGGGCCAGAACCGACACCGACAGCATCCCCGTCGCAGGGTACCCCGTCCGCGGATCCATGATGTGACTGTAGGTCTTGCCCCCGGCCACGAAGAACTTCTCGTAGCTGCCTGAAGTGGAAAGCGAACAATCCTTCAGCCGCAGGGTCTCCACCGTTTTGGTCTCATCGCGTGGATGCCGGATGCGCACTTCCCAGCCTTCCGGCTCGCTGGGCGGCGCCCCCAGCCCGTAGATGCTCGATCCCGAGGCCGAGACCAGCGCGGAGCGGATCCCGTGCTCTTTCAGGATCGCCACCATGCGATCCACCGCGTAGCCCTTGCCGATGCCGCCCGGATCCAGCTCCACGCCCGGCTGGGTGAAACGCACCGTGCGCTGTTCGGGATCCAGCACGATGTGGCGATAGCCCACGCGGGCCAGCGCCGCCTTCACCTCCTCGGGCGCAGGCAGGCGGCCCGTGCCTTTGTAAAAGCCCCACACCTTCATCAGCGGCCCGACCGTGATGTCGAAGGCGCCTTCACTGGCCCGGCTGTACTCCAGGCATGCCGCCAGCAACTCGAACAGCTCGTCGCTGACGCGTACTGGCCGCTCGGCCGCTTCGCGATTGACACGGCTCAGTTCGCTGTTGGGGCGGTAGTTGGAAAGCATGCGCTCCAGCCGCCGCACTTCGGCAAAGGCGGCGTCGGCGGCTGCCTCCAAGCGGTCCCGGTCCTCCCCGTAGAGGGCCACCGTAAAGGTGGTGCCCATGGCGTCCTGGCTGGCTTCCAGCCGCAGCAGCTCTTGGGCGGACGCGCCGAGCGCCGCCAGCAGAAACAAAAATGGAAGCAAACGATTGAAACGGAAAAGGCCGGGAATGTTTGGCCTCATCCGGATGCCACCCGTCCCCCTCCCCGCCCGGGCTCCTCGCCGCCCGGCGCCTCGGCATCCGCATCGGCCTGAAAGTGAAATTCCGGAATCCGCCATAATCGCAGCCTTCCCGCCAGCTCCCGCCGGATCCAGTGCCGGGCTCCTTCCAGAGCCGCCACCGCCGCCCGCTGCTGGTCCGCGTCCCCGCCCGCCGCCACGCGCACCTGCGCCAGGCGCAAATCGCGGCTCACCTCGACGCCTGTCACGGTGACCTCCGCCACGCGCGGATCCTCCATCTCGTAGCCGATGATCTCGGCCAGCTCCTGCCGGATGGCTTCCGCCACCCTCGCTGCGCGCCGCGCATCCATCACCGATTCAGGTCAACCATTCCACCGTGGCGCCGACCAGACCCGGCCCCAGCAAAGCCGCCGCTTCCCGTTCCACGGCATCCAGAACCAGCGCCGCGTGCTGATGATCGCCCGAGACCGTCACCGCCGCCACCAACGCCCGCTGCCACAGGTCCTGGTAATCTATCTCCGCCACCGCCACATTGAACTTCCGCCTCAGCCGGTCCTTGAGGCCCTGCACCACCTGCCGCTTTTCCTTCAAAGAGTGGGAATTCTCCAGCCTCACCTCGAGGGTGAGCACACCCACGCTCGGCATCTTTTTCCGCTAAACCAGAACTTCCGCAGGCACCTGCTCGCGGACGAAGGCCTCCAGCACGTCACCGGGCTTGACGTCGTTGAAGTTCTCGATAGCCACCCCGCACTCCAGGCCGCTCTTGACTTCGCTGACGTCGTCCTTGTAACGCTTGAGCGACGCGATCCGCCCGGTGTAAACCACCACATTGTCGCGCAGGACTCGCACTTCGCTGTCCCGGGTGATGACGCCGTCCACCACCAGGCAGCCTGCCACCGTACCCACCTTGGCGATGCGGAAGATCTGCTTGACCTCCGCCCGCCCGCGGTACACCTCCTTGACCACCGGCTCCAGCAGGCCCGCCATGGCCCGCTTGATCTCGTCGGTCAGCTCGTAAATCACCGAGTGCAGCCGGATGTCCACCTTCTCCTGCTCGGCCAGCGCCGCCGCGTTGCGATCCGGACGCACGTTGAATCCGATGATCACCGCGCCCGTGGTCGAGGCCAGCATCACATCGTTCTCGGTGATGCCGCCCACGCCCGCATGCACCACCTGGATGCGCACCTTCTCGGTGGACAGCTTCTCCAGCGTCTCGCGCAAAACCTCGGCCGTACCGGCCACGTCCGCCTTCACAATCAGCGGCAGCTCCTTGACCTTGCCTTCCTCCAGCTGCGCGTGCAACTGCTCCAGCGAGATCCGCGGCGTCCGCGCCATGGCTTGCTCGCGCGCCCTGCTCTCCCGGTACATCACGATCTGCTTGGCCTTGGCCAGATCGGTCACCACCTGAAGCGAATCGCCCACCTCCGGCAGCGCGTCCAGGCCCAGAATCTCCACCGGCGTCGCCGGACCCGCCTCGCGCAGCGAGTTGCCCTGATCGTCGAACATCGCGCGCACTTTGCCCAGCACCGTGCCGGAAAGCACGTAATCGCCCACCCGCAGCGTGCCGTTGCTGATCAGCACTGTCGCCACGGGGCCGCGACCGCGATCCATCTTGGCTTCCAGGACCGTCCCCACCGCGGGCCGGTTCGGATTGGCCTTCAGCTCCTGCATGTCGGCCACCAGCAGAATCATTTCCAGCAGCAAATCCAGATTCTGCCCGGTGCGCGCCGACACCGGCACCATCACCGTATCGCCGCCCCACTCCTCCGGCACCAGCCCGCGATCGCTGAGTTGCTGCTTGACGCGCTCCGGCTGCGCGTCTGGTTTGTCAATCTTGTTGATCGCCACGATGATCGGGACCTTGGCCGCCCGCGCATGATCAATCGCCTCCAGCGTCTGCGGCATCACCCCGTCATCGGCCGCCACCACCAGAACCACGATGTCCGTGACCTTGGCGCCCCGGGCGCGCATGCGCGTGAACGCCTCATGACCCGGCGTGTCTATGAACACGATCTTGCGCCCGTCCTTGAACACCTGGTAGGCGCCAATATGCTGCGTGATTCCTCCTGCCTCCCGAGCGGCGACGTTGGTCTTGCGGATGGCATCCAGCAGCGTCGTCTTGCCGTGGTCCACGTGACCCATCACCGTGACCACCGGCGCCCGCTTCTCCAGCTGCTGCTCCTCGACCGGCTGCTCGAGCTCGATCTGGGCGGCTGCCTCTTCCTCGAAGCTTACCTGCATGACTTCGGCGCCGAATTCGCGCGCGATCTCCTCGGCTAGCTTGACGTCCAGCGTCTGATTGATGGTGGCGAAAATCTTGCGCTCCACCAGCTTCTTGATCACCAGGCTGGCCTTGAGTTCGAGCTTCTCCGCCAGTTCCTTGACGGTAATGCCTTCGGCGATCGTGATCTTCTTGCCCTCGGCGGGACGCGCCGGCAACTCCTCGCGCTTCGGCGCCGGGCGATGCAGGATCTTCTCCTCCGGCTCGCGTTCGCGCTCTTCTGCGCGGGTCACCTTGCGCGCGGGCGCACGGCGACCATCCGCAGGCAAAGGCACGGCGGTCTCGGGCCGCGGGATCGTGGTCGGATGAGTCCCGCGAGATTTGGGCACCGCAGCCCCTGCCGCAGCGCCGGCACGCAAAGGTTGTCCGGGACGTACCCGACCCTGGTAGATCGGCTGTCCGGGCACCGGACGCAGCGGCTGACCCGGCCGCGGCACAGGCTGCCCGGGCATCGCCCGCGTCTCCGTCAGTTTCTTCGCCAATTCGGGATGGGGCGGAACCACCGGCCGCGGCGGAGGCGTCCCCACCACCGTCCCCGTCTGGGCGGTCCCCGCTGGCGCCGCAGCGGGCTTGCCCACGACAACCGCGCTCGGAGGCGCAGGGGGTGGTGGCGGAGTCACGCCCGGCGGGGGCGTCGGCGGCTTCACGCCGGGCTTGGGCGCCGGCTGCACGACGCGCAAAGCTGGCGCAATCGGCTGACGCGGGCCGCTGAGAATTTGCCCTGGCTTCGGCGGCGGAGTAGGAATCGCGGGCGGAACGACCCTGCCCGCGGGTGCAGTGCCCACGGGTGCGGCCGGTTTCTCTGCTGGCGCAGGAGGCTTTTCGGCGGGCGGCGCAGCAGCGCCCGCTTCAGCCACGGGGGTCGGTGCCGTCTCCACCGCCGAAGTCGGCGGAGGAGTCGGTGGAGTCGGTGGCGCTACGATGGCCGCCGGGGGTGCCTCGGCGGGAGTCGGTTTGACCGGTCCGCGCCCTGCCAGCGGGGGACGAACCGGCTTCGCGGGTCTGGCGATGATGGTCGCCAGATCGGGCGTTGCTGTGGGTGGCGCCGTAGCCGCCGGGGCCGCCTCGGCGGTGGCCGCCGGCGCTACTTGCACCGTCGGCGGCGCAGCCGGCTGTGGCTCGACGCTCGGAGCAGCTTCAGGAGCTGCTTCGGCCACGGGCGCAGGCGCGGCTTCCGTCGTAACCGCTGCCGCCGGCGCTTCCGTCGCTTCCTCAGCCGGCTTGATTCCGAAGTACCGCCGGATCTTGTCCGCGACCTCCTCGTCAATGGAGCTGGAGTGGGTCTTCTTCTCCGTGATGCCGAACTGGGGCAACAGCGCCAGGATCACGCTGTTCGGCTGCTCACATTCTCGCGCCAGCTCGTTGATTCGAATTTTCTTCATACCGCCCTGCGACCACCCGTCGCGCCCGCGGAGTCAACCTTCATAGCGCCGGGTCGCCCATTGCAACCTCCCTCATGGATTTTTCTGAATCGGTGAATCTGAGCTTCTATCCTACCAAATCCTCATCAGAAGCCGCCGATTCCGTGCTCTCTTGCGCTTCCGGAATCTCGCTGATCGGCGTACCCTGCGTTGCCGGCGAATCCCCTGCCGCCACCGCGCCGCCCTCGAACTCCGTCGCCGCTTCGCTTTCCATCACCGGTTCCTCGACCGCAGCCGGTTCCAGCACCTCCTCGAACTGCGCGTAGTAACTGTTCACCGCAATCTGGATGGCCTGGACCGTCTCCGGCCCGATCCCGGGAATCGCTTCCAGTTGCTCGGGCGTCATCGCGCCCAGTTGTTCGACGGTGTTGACGCCGGCATCGGCCAGCCGCTCGACGATCTCCTCTTCCAGACCGTGATCCACCAGCACCGTCACCGGCGCGCCGGGAACCACTAAAGCCTGGGCCGCAGCTTCCGCTTCCCGGCGCTTCTCTTCTTCGCTCTTGATGTCAATGCGCCAGCCCAGAAGCTTGGCGGCCAGCCGCACGTTCTGTCCTTTCTTGCCGATGGCCAGCGAAAGCTGCGAGTCCTCGACGATGACTTCCATGTGCTTTTGCTCGGGATCCAGGATGTTCACCCGGGAAATCTTCGCCGGGCTCAGGGCGTGCGTAGCGAACACGACCGGATCATCCGAGTATTCGATGATGTCTATCTTCTCGCCGCGCAGCTCCCGGATGATGGACTGCACGCGCATGCCCTTCATGCCCACGCAGGCGCCCACTGCGTCCACGTCACGGTCCCGGCTCTGCACCGCGATCTTGGTTCGCTCGCCCGCTTCCCGCGCGCAGGCCTTGATCACCACCGTGTTGTCGTAAATCTCGGGCACTTCCTGTTCGAACAGCCGCATCACCAACTCGGGCGCCGCGCGGGAGACGATCACCCCGGGCGTCTTCCCGCTCTTCTCCACGCTCTTGATCACGCAGCGAATGCGGTCGCCCACGCTGTAGTTATCCAGCTTGGACTGCTCCTTTTTGGGCAGCCGAGCCTCGGTCTTGCCCAAATCCACGATCAGGTCGTTGCCCTCGACCCGCTTTACCGTGCAGTTGACCAGCTCGCCCACTCGACCGGCGTATTCCTGATAGACGATCTCGCGCTCGGCCTCGCGGACCTTTTGGAGGATCACCTGGCGTGCGGTCTGAGCCGAGATCCGCCCCAATTGCTCGGTCGAACGCCGGATGCGCACCACCGAACCCACTTCCGCGTTGGGGTCCAGCCGGCGTGCCTGCTCCAGCGTGATCTCGTTCACCGGATCCTGAACCTGCTCGACGACCCGCTTCAGGGCGTAAATCTGGATCCCGCCCTCCTCGACCTCCGCCACCAACTCTTCGTTGGTGCGGAACTGCTTGCGCGCGGCCGCGATCATGGCATCCTTGACCGCGTCCAGCACGATCTGCGGGTCAATGCCCTTTTCCTTGCTCAGTATCTCGATAGATTGCAGGATGCTATCCAAGACGACTTCTCCGGAAAATCCTGGCTGGTTACCACTCGAACTTCAGGTTGGCCCGTTCGATCTGCGCCAGGGGCACTTCCAGGCGCTGCCCAGGGCGTGGCTCCAGGGTGACGATCCCCTCGGCGAAGGCTGCCAGCACCCCCTCCCAGTACCGCCTCTCTCCGACGGGTTCCCGTAGCACCAGCCTGATCTTGCGTCCCACGAATCGTTCATAATCGCGGGGACGCACCAGCTTGCGCTCTACCCCGGGAGAGCTGACTTCGAGGGTGTAGCTGCCGCCCGGCACCAGGTCCTCCACGTCCAGAATCGCGCTCAGTTGCTCGGAAACGATCTCACAATCCCGATGCGAGATCCCTTCCGGCTTGTCAATGTAAATACGCAACAGGCGGCGCGAGCCGCTGCCGTGCAGCTCCACGTCCACCACCTCCATCCCTTCGGAGGCAGCCACGCGCTCGGCCACAGCGCGAACCCTGGCCACGATTTCTTCACGGTTCATCCCGCCACCGGGCGGCCAATAAAAAAGTGGGCTTTCGCCCACTCTTCAGGCGCGACGCCTGTTTTTATTATACACGCCCACCCGCAGGCAAGTTCCTTGGAGCTTACCCGCCAGGCAGGGCCAGGCAGTCCCCTCTTATTCGACCGTTACCCAGCACCCCTTCTGGGCGCTTTCCAGGATCTTCTCCAGCAGCAACATCCCGCGCACGCCATCCTCGAAGGTCGGAAACTCCACCGGCGCCGAGGGGTCCTCGATCTTGCGATAGAAGCGCCGGAAGACCTGCTTGTGGGCGTCGTCGTAACCCTCGCCGTGGCCGCCCGGCAGGTCGGCGAAGCTCCGCGCGCTCTCCAGCATCAGCGACGGGTCCTTCACGATGAGCTGGTTGGGGCTGTTCCGCTGCCCGATCCACAGCTCGTCGGGACGCTCCTGGTTCCACATCACGCCCAGCTTGGTGCCGTAAATCTCAATCTGAAGGCGATTCTTGCAACCGGTGTTCACCTGGCTGGCGGTGAAGCAGCCCCGCGCCCGCTCGCCCAGACGGATCAGCACCCCGCCGTAATCCTCGGTGTCAATGGGAACCTCTTCGTAATCCTCCGGACGCAGCGTCTTGCCCGCGAAGGTCTCCACCTCCGCTTTCGGCCGCTTGCGCGTCTTGTGGAAAGTCATCAGATCGGCGCACAGCGCGGTGATCTTCAGGCCGGTGACGTGCTGCACCATGTCCATCCAGTGGGAACCGATGTCGCCCATGGCGCGCAACGGCCCGTTCTCCTTGCGGTCAATGCGCCAGTTCCAGTCCGTGTCGTAGAGCAGCCAGTCCTGCGAGTACGTGCCCTGCACGACCAGGATTTCTCCCAGCTCGCCCGCCTCCCGCATGGCCCGCATTTGCTGAACCATCGGGTAGTAGCGCAGGTTGTGATTCAGGCAGTGGACCACGCCCGCCTTCCGCGCCGTCTCCAAAAGGTCCTTGGCTTCGGCCAGCGACAGCGTCATCGGTTTCTCGCACAGCACGTGCTTGCCCGCCTCGATGGCCTGCTTGGCGATGGGATAGTGCAGGGAGTTCGGGGTGCAAATGTGCACCGCCTGGATTTCAGGGTCGCGCAGCAACTCCCGATAGTCGGCGGTCGCGCGCGGAATGCCCATCTGCCGTGCGAAGGAGCTGGCCAGCTCCTCGGTCAGTCCGGCCACCGCAACCACCTCTACGTTGCCCAGACGGCGGATGGCTTCCGTGTGCACCCGCCCCATGAATCCGGTCCCGATCACTGCGGTCTTGATGCGTGCCATCTTCGTCGGCTCCCTCCACTTGGTTCAAGGATTGTTTCGATTGCGAAGTACACACCACATCGTCGTGTACCCTGTCCAATGTATCGCAAAAACTTGTTAGATTGGAGGCAGGCCCCGCCGCGGCAACTCGCGGCGGGTGCGATCTCGGTTCACGATCCGGAACCTCGCATGGTAGTCAGGATCCGGCTGCGCCGTGCCGGCCGGGGCGAGTCGTTGCCATCTAGCGGGCGCCGGCTGGCGCTCGCCCTCAGCGCCTTGTTGACGCCCGCTGCGGCCATGGCGCTGGCGCTTGCACTGTGGCGCCTCGGCGCCGACTTGCAGCTCACCGCCCGCTTCGTCATCACGCAGGGAATTTTGTCGCACTGGCAAGCATGGCTGCTGCTGGCCCTCGCGCTGCAACTGGCCGCAAGCCGGCTGGCGCGCTACGCTCGCAGCGAAGCCGGCCGCCCGCGCACTCCGGACCGGCAGGATCAGGCGATGCCGTAGTCCCGCCCCAGTTCCTGCGCCACCATCTCCGCCATGGCTTGCCGGTAGAACTCGCGGCTGCGGCTGCGAATCTCAGGTTCGCTGCGATCGGGAAACGCCAGGTGCTCCATCTCGTGCAGCAAAACCGCCAGCAAGGCTGCGCGGAAACGCAAGGCCTCCATCTCCGCGGCCCCTGCGCCGACCGCCAGCGAGGACAGCGGCTCCGGACACCACGACCGGATGCTCTCGTACGCCAGGTCAATTTCCGCCACCGCGTGCCCCAACTCGGAAGCCAGCCGACGCGCCAATCGTGATTCGCTTCCGGGCGGATGGTGATGGCCCAAACAGCCGCACGGGTTGCTCGGGCGCAACTGCACCACCACGATCGCAGGCAAAGCCGGCCAGAGCGAATCGTAGAGCCGGCGCGCTTGCCCACCCATGGCAGGCAGCGTGTGCGCATAGGCCGTCTCCAGCTCCGCAGCGGCCGCCTCGCCATCCCTGGGATAACTGATCAGCAGCAAAGGCATGTTTTCGCCGGCCCGTATCAGTTTCTGCTTGCGCCCCCGCAGCCACTGGCGCCATCGGGCAAGCAGTCCCGGCACGTGAACCCTCGCCAGCGATTTCCGCCGCACGCCGCTTCGTCCCCCAGCCGACCGCTTCTGTTATTCTGGCATAAGGACCTGCCGCGTTCGCATGCCCTACGCCCAGTACAGACCCACGGGCTACTACACCAGCCGCATGCCGCCTGCCGTCAAGTGGCTGCTCATCTCCAACATCACCGTCTTCGTCGTCCAATTCTTCTGGGTGAATATCGCACGGAACGATCCCTTCGCCATCTTCGTGCTGGCCCCATGGCAGGTGCTCGAACGGGGCTACCTCTGGCAGCTCGTCACTTACCTGTTCCTGCACGGCGGCCTCACCCACATCCTGTTCAACATGTTCACCCTCTGGATGTTCGGCGTGGAACTGGAGTCCGATTGGGGCACGCGCACGTTCCTCAAGTATTACTTCCTTTGCGGTGTGGGCGCCGGCCTGTGCGTGATCGCCGCCAACCTGCTCTGGGGCGATCCCTACACCCGCACTCTCGGCTCCTCCGGCGCCATCTACGGCCTGCTGCTGGCCTACGGCGTTCTCTACCCGGACCGCACCGTGCTGTTCAGCTTTCTGTTCCCGATCAAGGCCAAGTACTTCGTCTTGATTATTGGCGCCATCGCCTTTCTGGGATCCTTCGGCGCCGCTGGCAGCGGCGTCAGCCACATCGCTCACCTGGGCGGAATGCTGTTCGGCTACGTCTACCTGAAATCCCGGCGCCCGACTCGCCGCCTGGGGTCCCGTCCCGGCCTTCTCTTTCGGCTCCGGGAAGCGTGGCGGCAGTGGCGAATCCGACGCGCGCGCCGCAAGTTCGAGGTCTACCTGCGCAAGCACGACCGCTGGAGCCACTGAGGCGCAACCGGCCACCGCACGCCTTGTTATAGTTGGGAATGGGGGATGTCATGAAGCGCACCGCCATTGCTTTCCTCGCTAGCCTCGTGTGGCTGCTGGCCGGCGCCGAAGCGGTCTGGGCGCAGGCCGGTCCCAAGAAAGAAGGCAGCGAAACCGTCGCTCGACCGCGCAAGAAGACCACCGGCGAGCCGGAAGCGGCTGAGGAGACTAAAATTCCTTCCAAGTTCGGCAAGAAGAAGGAAGCCCCTCCCGAAGGCGCGCCCTCGTTCCGCACGGAAGTCCTCACGGTCAGCCTGGACGTGGCCGTGCTGGACAACCGCGGCCAGTTCATCCCCAACATCCCGCGCGCCAACTTCCGCGTGCTCGAAGACGGTGTCCCCCAGCAGATCGTCGGCTTCGAAATGGGCGAGGCGCCCATGACCGTCTGCATGGTCATTGAGTTCAGCAATCTCTTCCAGCAGTACTGGACAGAAACCTGGTATCAGACGCTGACCGCGGCTTACGGCTTTTTGGAAACGCTCAAACCCGAAGACTACGTCGCGGTAGTGGCTTACGACATCCGTCCCGAAATTCTTTCCGACTTCTCCACCGACAAGCGCGCCGCCTATGACGCCATGTCACGCCTGCGCATCGCCGCTTACTCGGAGGCGAATCTGTTCGATGCGGTCACCGACGTGGCCCAGCGCATGAGCGACATCGAGGGGCGCAAGGCCATCGTGCTGATCTCCTCCGGCATTGATACCTTCAGCAAGATCACCTTCTCCAAGGCCCGCGAGATCCTGCAAAACGCGGGCGTGCCCATCTACGCCATCGGCCTGATGCAGGCTCTGCGCGAGTGGTACGACGCCTACGGCATGTTGGGCCCCATCGCCCGCCTGGATTTCCTGCAGGCCGATAACCAACTGCGCACTTTCGCCAAAGAGACCGGCGGCATGGCCTTCTTCCCCCGCTTTTATGGGGAGTTCCCCGGCATCTTTCGCGCCATCTCGCAGGCCCTGCGCAACCGCTACTACATCACCTATCAGCCTTCCAACCTCAAGCGCGACGGCAAGTTCCGGCGCATCAAGGTCGAACTGGTCAACCCGGCTACCAATGAACCCCTGAAAATCACCGACGAGCGCGGGCGTCCCATCAAGTACACGATCATCGCCAAGAGCGGCTACACCGCGCCGCGCGAAGTCGAGTGAACGGCTATAGCAGAATCCGCCGTCCGAATCAAGAAAAAAATCTCGTTCCTTTTTCAATCCGTTAACGAAGCATTGACACGATGCCCCGCCCCCTGTTACCTTTCGAAAGTCCCCTATGCGATCCATGCCTGCTCCGGTTCCTGCGCACATTCTTCTGGTGGACGACAACAAGTTGGGGCTCGCCGCCCGCAAGGCGCTTCTGGAAGAACAGGGATATCGCGTAACCACCGCCGCCAGCGGCGAAGCCGCCCTCGAGCTGTTTCGCGCCGGCTCCTTCGATCTGGTGGTGACCGATTTCCGGATGCCGGGCATGAATGGCATCGAACTCATTCAGCACATTCGTGCCGAGCGCCCTGGCGTTCCCATCATCCTCATCTCCGGTTACACGGAAACGCTGGGCCTCAACGAAAAGGCTACCGGCGCTGATGCCGTGCTGGCCAAGAGCGCTCACGAGGTTCCCCAGCTGCTGCGCACTGTGGCGCGCCTGCTGCGGCGCCCGGCACGCAAGCCGGTCGCGGCCCAGAACGGCTCCGCCTCGCGCAGCGCATCGGCGCGAGGTTCCGGCGCCTGATGCTTTCAGGATCAGCACCGTGTTTGTTCTATCATCGGGAATGATGGCGCGCTGCGGCGCGCCCACGTTCTGGCGATTCCTCAAAGGAGGGTTGGCGTGGAAATAACCTGGCTCGGTCACGGCTCGATGCAGTTTCGTCTCGACTCGGGTGAAGTTTACTTGCTCGATCCCTGGCTCGAAGGCAATCCGGCTTATCCCGCGAGCCACTCGCTATCTCGCGTGGACGCCATCCTCATCACGCACGGCCACTTCGATCACTTGAGCAGCGTGCAGGCCCTCGCCGCGCGCTTCTCGCCCCAGATCGTGGCCATCTACGAGGTCTGCCACTGGCTGGGCAGCAAGGGCGTGGCCAACCTGAACGGGATGAACAAGGGCGGCACACTGCAACTCGGTCCCCTGCGCGTCACCATGACGCACGCCGTGCACTCCAGCGGCATTGAGGAAGACGGCCGCATGATTTACGGGGGCGAAGCCGCCGGCTACGTCTTGCACCTGCCCGACGGACGCCGTATCTACTGCGCCGGTGACACTACGGTCTTCTCGGATATGCAGCTCATCGGCCAGCTTTACCGGCCCCAGCTCGCCGTGCTGCCCATCGGCGGCCACTACACCATGGGACCGACCGAAGCGGCGCTGGCCTGCAAGATGCTCCGACCGGCAAAGGTCATCCCGACCCACTTCGGCACTTTCCCCGTGCTCAGCGGCAAACCGGAGGAACTGGCCGAACTGATCCAGGATCTGCCGGAAACCGAAGTCTGGACCCTGGAGCCGGGCAAACCCGTAGTCTGGTGATCAGCGCGGTCCCCGCACGGCGGCCGGCTTGCGCGCGCACGCTTCCTGCGCATCCACCACCGCAATCGCGGCCATGTTGACGATCTCGTTGACCTCGGCGCCGCGCTGCAACACGTGCACCGGACGCGACATGCCCATCAGGATCGGCCCGATCACTTCGCAGCCCCCGATCCGGTTGAGTAGCTTGTAGGCGATGTTGCCGGCCTCCAGATCGGGGAAAATCAGAACGTTTGCGCCGCCCTTCAGGCAACTGAACGGGTAATCTTCTTCGATGATCTCAGGGACCACGGCGGTGTCCGCCTGCATTTCGCCGTCTATCATGAGACCCGGCTCGCGCTGCTTGACCAGCTCCACTGCCCGGCGAACCTTCTCGGCCAGCGGGTGCCGCGTGCTGCCGAAGTTGGAAAACGACAGCATGGCCACGCGCGGCTCCACGTCGAAGCGTCGCGCCATCTCCGCCGTGCAGATGGCGATCTCGGCCAGATCCTCCGCCGTGGGCTCGATATTCACCGTGCAATCCGCCAGAAAGTAAATCTCGCGCTTGGGCGAGATCAGCAGATACAGCCCGGAGACCTTGGTCAGCCCCTCGCGCACCGAGATCACTTGCAGTGCCGGACGGATCGTGTCCGGGTAATGCTGCGTCAGGCCCGCAATCAGCGCGTCGGCGTCTCCCATGCGCACCATCATGGAACCGAAGTAATTTCGGTTCAGGATCAGCTCGGCGGCCTCCTTGCGCGTGACCCCCTTGCGCTGCCGCAGCCGGTACAGTTCCTCGATATACTCGGCCAGGCGCGGGAAACGCGCCGGCTCGATGATCTGCGCGCCCTCCAGGTTCAGCTTCAGCTCTTCGATTCGCGCGCGAATCCGCTTCTCGCTGCCCAGCAGGATCGGGAAGGCGATCTTTTCGTCCAGCAGGATCTGGCTGGCGCGCAGCATCTTGCTCTCCTCTCCTTCGGGAAAGACCACGCGCTTGGGGGCGCGCTGCGCCTTGTTCACCATCATCCGCATGACTTCGTACGCCTTGCCCAGCCGCCGCGCCAGTTGTTCCTTGTATTCCTCGATGTTCACCGGCTGTTGGGCCACGCCTGTGCGCATGGCCGCCTCGGCCACCGCCGCCGACTCCCAGATCAGCACCCGCGGATCGAATGGCTTGGGAATGATGTAGTCCGGCCCGAAGGCCATCTCCTCTACCCCGTAGGCCCGCCGCACCGAGTCCGGCACGTCCTGCTTGGCCAGCGCCGCCAGCGCCCGCGTCGCCGCCATCTTCATCTCGTCGTTGATGGCCGTGGCCCGCACGTCCAGCGCCCCGCGGAAAATGAAAGGAAAGCCCAACACGTTGTTGACCTGGTTGGGATAATCCGAGCGCCCGGTGGCCATGATCACATCCGGCCGCGCCCGCTTGGCTTCCTCGTAAGGAATCTCGGGATCCGGATTCGCCATGGCGAACACGATCGGGCGGTCCGCCATCGTGCGCAGCATCTCGCCGGTGACGCAGTTGGCCACCGACAGCCCGATGAACACGTCCGCGCCTCGCATCGCCTCGGCCAGCGTGCGCAGCGGCGTATCCTGCGCGAAGCGCTCCTTGTAAGGGTTCATGCCCTCCTTGCGGCCCTTGTACAGCACGCCCTTGGAGTCGCACATGATGATGTTTTCCCGCCGCACACCCAGCCGGATGTAGTGCTCGGCGCAGGCAATGGCGCTGGCGCCGGCGCCGTTGATCACCATCCGGATCTCCTCAGGCTTCTTGCCCACCAGCTCCAGCGCATTCAGCAGCGCTGCGCCCGAGATGATCGCCGTGCCATGCTGATCGTCGTGAAAGACCGGGATCTTCAGCGTGCGCTTCAGCTCCTCCTCGATGACGAAACATTCGGGCGCCTTGATGTCTTCCAGGTTGATCCCCCCGAAGGTCGGCTCGAGCAACTGGCAGGCCCGGATGACTTCCTGCGGATCCTCGGTGGCTAGCTCGATATCGAACACGTCAATGTCGGCAAAGCGCTTGAACAGAACCGCCTTGCCCTCCATGACCGGCTTGCTCGCCTGCGCCCCGATATTGCCCAGTCCGAGCACCGCCGTCCCGTTGCTCACCACCGCCACAAGGTTGCCCTTGGCCGTGTATTTGTACGCCAGCGAAGGGTCCCGTTCGATCTCCTTGCACGGGATCGCCACGCCCGGCGAATAGGCCAGGCTCAAATCCCGCTGCGTACGGCAGGGTTTGGTGGGAACGATCGAAAGTTTACCGGCCGGCGGACCGGCGTGGTAGTCCAGTGCATCCTCTGGTCGGATCATACGCTCACCCTCGAATCTTGCAGCTTGCAGTCGCCGTCTCGCCTTGGCTACCGCGAGGCTAGCATATCAAGCCCGGCGATTCCACGCTGGCCCAGCGCGCGAGCAAGCGGCGGGATCGCTGCCGCCAACTGAGCCAGGGCCCGCTCGAGGGCAGCCCGGTCCGGAACGCTGCCCTGCGCCATCCGCACGCTGCCCCCTCCCCGACCACCCACCGCCCCCAGCGCCTGCTTGACGATCTGTCCCGCATCCCACGGGCTGCCTTCTGACAACGCCAGGAGCAGCGAGCAGGGATCCTCGAATACCGCCAGGAAAACAGCTCCCGGCCTCTCCGTGAAACCCTGGGCCAGTGCGCGCAGTTCTTCGTCCGCCTTGCCCCGCTCCAGCCGCCGGACCGCGCACCGCACTCCGTCGGCTTCCGCCGCGGTGGCTCCGTAAAGCTCGCGCCCGTTTCGCACCGCCAGCTCCAGGGCCAGCTTGCGCCGGACCTTCTCGCTTTCCTCCAGCGCGCGGGCCTGCGCCGCTACCTGTTCGGCTGCGCGATCCAGCCCCGTGGAAAGCGTCCGCGCGATCGCAGCCAGCGCCTCGAAATCGCTGCGCGCTCTCCTCACAGCGCGCAGCCCGCAGACGAACTCCAGCCTCACGCCCTTGTGTGCGCGGTCCAATTTGCGAATCAGAATGGGACCGATCTCGCCTGTCGCCCGCACATGCGTGCCACCGCAGGCCGCGCGGTCCACGCCCTCGATCGTCACGATCCGAATCGGACCCTCCCGATCCACGGCCCGCCGCAACTCCACTCCTTCGGCCCGATCCTCCCAGTGCACGCGGATGGGCAGGTTGCGGAACACCAGCTCATTGGCCCGCTCTTCGGCACGCCGCACCTGCTCCCAGCCCAGCGACGCCACGCCCAGGTCAATCGTCGAGACCTCGGCGCCCAGATGAAATCCCACCGTGGGCGCCCCGTAAAGATCCAGAAGGACAGCCGAAAGCAGGTGCTGCCCGCTATGCTGCTGCATGTGATCGAAACGACGCTCCCAGTGGATCCGGCCCTGCACCCGTTCGCCGGTCACGGGCGCTTCCAGCACGTGGGCAATTCGCTCTCCCTCCTCGATGACCTCGCGCACCGCCACACCGTTGATCCAACCGGTATCGCACGGCTGGCCGCCCGAATCCGGATAGAACGCGGTGCGGTCCAGGTACAGGCGCAGTCCCGTAGCATCGCGATCCACGACCCGGGCTTCGAATTCGGTCAGGTAACTGTCTTCCCAGTACAGGCGGGCGGTCTTCAGATCCACTCCAGGGCGCCCTTCTTGTAAGCCCAGATGTAACCTACGATGAGGATGGCCAGGAAAACGGCAACCTCAGCGACGCCGAACCAGCCCAGTTGGCGGTAATAAACCGCCCAGGGAAACAGGAAAATCGTTTCGACGTCGAAGATCACGAACAGGATGGCCACCACATAGAAGCGCACCGTGTAGCGACCTCGCGAGTCCGATACTGCGCGGATCCCACACTCGTACGCTTCCAGCTTCACCTCGCCCGGCGCGGCCGGACGCACCAGGCGCGCCAATCCCAACACCACGACAGGGAACGCCAAAGCGAAAAGGCCGAGAATGAAGATGGGTAGGTAGCCCTCGGGCATATCGTCAATATAACACGGGGCTCGAGCGGGACCGGAGGCGCCGGGTCAGCCCCTCCCGCGCGCCTCCGCCGCCCCGCGCTCAGGCTGTCCCGAGCAACTGCCGCACTGCGGCCAGAGCCGAATCGTAGTCCGGAAAATCCGTGACTTCCGGTACGTACTGCACGTAGCGAATCACATTATCCTTGTCCACCACGAAGATGGCACGGGATTCGATGCGCAGCTCCTTGATCAACGTGCCCCAATTCTGCCCGAAGGAAGCCAGCCGATGATCGGAAAGCATCTTCACCCGATCCACGCCGAACGCGTCACACCAGCGACGCTGTGCAAACGGCAGATCCATGCTCACGGTGTAGACGTCCAGCCCGGGCAGCTTGGCCGCCTCATCGTTAAACCGCTTGGTCTGCGCGTCACAGACCGGCGTGTCGAGCGACGGCACCACACTGAAGATCCGCACCGTGCGCCCGGTATCGGCCAGCCGCACTGGCTTCAGGTTCACGTCCACGCACTCGAAATCGGGCGCCGGATCGCCGGGTTTCAGCTCCGGTCCCACCAAGGTAAGAGGATTGCCCTTCAGTTTCACAGCTCCAGGTCGTTCCATAGCAGTCTCCCTTCTCCACAAGGATCGTCAACCGGTCTCTCGATTCATGCGCCAGAACGGCGCTCCAGTTGTCGCGCCAGCTCTCCGGGATCGCTCACCGGAGCCTGGCAAGCAAAATTCTCACACACGTGCGCTTCGGCCGCTTGCCCCGTCGCGCGCAAAGTCTCTGTCCACTCCGGGCCTTGCTGCGTTTCAGCCTTCATGACGACCACGTCGGGATAGAACCTTTCATGCGCCACCTTCAGCAGCGCGCGGAAGGCGGGCGAATCCGGATCGCCGCGGAGGACGAGCTGGCGCAAGCCGCCCGGCAGGTACATCGCTGCTGCCAGCATCCAAGGCAATGAGTCCGGCGAGACCGCCAGCTGTCGGCCGAAGGCGCGCACCGTCCGCTCCGCCTTCTCCCGCCATTGGGACTCTCCCGTGATCGCATCGAGCCGCAACAGGTTCCATACCGAGACCGAGTTGGCCGAGGGCTCGGCGCCGTCGTAGTCGTCCTTGAGGCGTACAGGAATCAAGGGATCGGCCTGCGCACTGAAAAACCCTCCGCCGTCGCCATCCTCGAACAGCGCGCACTGCCGGCGCGTCAACTCGATCGCCCAATCCAGATCCCGCGTTTCCAAACAAGTTTCGTAGAGATCGAGCAGTCCTTGCACCAGAAACGCGTAGTCCTCGAGAAAGGCCGCGATGCCTGCCTCGCCTTGACAGCACCGGCGCAATAGCGTTTCGCCGTCCCACATCCGCGCGCGCAGGAAATCCGCGCAGGCTTGCGCGGCTTCCAGGTAGCGGGGATCTTCCAGCACTCGGTATCCTCGCGCCAGCGCAGAGAGCATCAGACCGTTCCAGCCCGTCAGGATCTTTTCATCGCGCGCCGGACGCGGACGGCGCTCGCGTTCCACGCGCAGCTTGCGACGCGCCTGCTCGAGCGCGGCCGCGACCTCTTCCTCGCCGGCTCCCGCTGCCCGGGCCACTTCGTCCACGCCGAGCGCCTCGTACAAAACCCACGCCCCGCGCTCCTCCACTCCGTAGCGAGCGCAAAACCAGCTTGCCGCAGGCTCGTCGAGCGCGGCGCGAATCTGTTCCGCCGTCCACAGGTAAAACGCGCCCTCTTCCGTCTCGTCGGGCCGTTCGGGATCGGGCGCGCTGTCGGCGTCCTCGGCCGAATAGAAGCCGCCTTCGGGATCGCGCATGTCGCGCAGGACGTAGTCCAGCGTTTCCCGCGCCACTTCCGCATACTCGCGCTCGCCCGTGATCTGAGTGGCCTCCAGATAGCAGACCGCCAGCTGCGCCTGGTCGTAAAGCATCTTCTCGAAATGGGGCACGCGCCAGGCCTCGTCCACCGAGTAACGATGGAAGCCGCCGCCCAGATGGTCCCGGATGCCGCCGCGCGCCATGGCCTTCAAAGTCGCCAGCGCCATTTCCAGCGCCTCCTGGCGCCGCGTACGCTCCCAGTAACGGAAGAGAAATTCCAGCGTCGCCGGGCGCGGGAATTTGGGCGCCCCGCCGAAGCCGCCGTGCACGCGGTCGAACAGGCGCCGGCAGATGTTGAAGGCCGAATCGGCTGCCTCCTGAATGCCCGGCAACGCGGCCGCCTGGTGCGTCCCCAAGCGTCGCAGGTGCTCAATCGCCGCGGCCGCAGCCTGGCGCACGCGCTCCCGGTCCGACCGCCATGCCTGCGCGATCCGCTCCAGCACGTAGCGAAAGCTCGGCCGCCCGTAGCGATCATCCGGCGGAAAATAAGTGCCTCCGAAGAATGGTTCGCCCTCGGGCGTCAGAAATACCGACATGGGCCAGCCGCCCGAGCCCGTCGCTGCCTGTACGAACGCCATGTAGAGGCGGTCCACATCAGGTCGCTCCTCGCGGTCCACTTTCACCGGCACGAAATAGCGGTTTAGCAGCTCGGCGATCTCCTCGTTCTGGAACGACTCGCGTTCCATCACGTGGCACCAGTGGCAACTGGAATAACCCACGGAAAGAAAGATGGGCTTGTCTTCCCGGCGAGCAATCTCAAACGCTTCGGCCGACCACGGAAGCCAGTCCACCGGATTGTGCGCATGCTGGCGCAGATAAGGGCTTTTTTCGTGGATCAGCCGATTCGTGTGTGTTGCCATCCGGTTCCGGGCCTCACTATCGAGATGATGCCCGGGGCTTCCCGGATGCGTCTTCTATGCTTTGCCGGCCTGGGCCCTGCGCGGCTCGGGCAGATACCCCGCCTCGCGCAGCTGCTCCAGAATGACCGCCAGCACCGCACGGGCGCTCTCCGGCGCCGGTCCCACGGGACGGCGGCAGCGACCCGCCG
>JAPWUP010000050.1 GCA_028275505.1 Bryobacteraceae bacterium | reverse complement strand
TGGCGCACATGGAGACCGCCGAATTCGCCGAAGGGCTGGCGGAGCTGGAGCGGCTGGCCCGCGAGCGACCCACCGCCTTCATGTGCGCTGAAATCAAATGGTTCCAGTGCCACCGGAGGCGCGTGGCCGACGTGCTGGCTGAGCGCGGCTGGCAGGTCATCCACATCTTCACGGAAAAACGGGCGGAGCCGCACCGGCTGAAGACGAACCGCATCCGCTGCGAACGGCCCTGAAAAAAGGGAGGATCAGGCCGGTTCAGGGCTGCGCCACGCTCTCTGCGGCGGCCTTGCGAGCCTGCGAGCGCGGCTGACGGACAGGTGTGGGCGGCAGGGTGATCACCGGAATCAGCGAGGTCTTGGGCTCCTGCGGCATCTGACGGAAGCGTTCCGCCAGCTCTTCGTTGAGCGAGCGGATGAACTCCTCCATCTGGCGCTGCATCTCCAGCATCTTCTCGCGCATGTTGAGGATGATCTGCACGCCCGCCAGGTTCACCCCCAGCTCGCGAGTGAGCTTCAGGATCAGCTCCAGCCGCTCAAGGTCCTCGTCGGTATAAAGACGGGTGTTGCCCTCGCTGCGCGAAGGCTTCAGCAAACCCTCGCGTTCGTAAAGACGCAAGGTCTGCGGGTGGATGTTGTAGAGTTTGGCCACCGCCGAGATCATGTAAGCAGCTTTGGCTCGTTTCTCCGGCATGGCTCACACCTGGCTCCAGATGGACGCGCGCGGATCCTCGGGATTCAGTTGCGCAAGCTCGCGGAGCAGCTCCTTGGTCCGCTCGTCACGCACTTTGGGCGGCTGAACGTAAACCTCGACGATCTGGTCGCCGCGCGTGTTCTTGCGCGAGTTGAAGACACCCTTCTCGCGCATGCGGAATTTCTGGCCGCTCTGGGTGCCCGGCGGAATCTTGAGCAAAGCGCGGCCGTCAATCGTAGGCACTTCGATCTTGGCGCCCAGACTGGCTTCTGTGACGGTAATGGGAACGCGGATGTAGATGTCATCCCCCTGGCGCTCGAAGAACGGATGCGGCTCCACGCGGACGGTGATGTACAGGTCGCCGGGCGGAGCGCCAAAGGTACCCGCATTGCCCTTGCCGGGAACGCGCAGGCGCGTGCCCGTGGAGACGCCCGGCGGGATCCGCACTTCCACCGTCTCGTTGCGCAGCACCCGACCTTCGCCGTGGCAGACGGGGCAGGTATTCCGCAGCTTGCCCGTGCCTCCGCAACGCGGACAGGTCAGCGTGAAGCGCATGGCGCCCATCATCTGGGTCACGTGGCCTGTGCCCTGGCATTCCGGACAAATCGCCGTCTGCGTTCCCGCGCTGCCGCTGCCGCCGCAGGCCGAGCACACGTCCTGGCGAGTGATGTTGAGGGTGACCTGAGTCCCCCGAATCGCTTCCCAGAAGCCAATGTTGAGGGAGTATTCCAGATCGCTGCCCTTTTCCGGCTGAGGCTGGGGCCGCGTCCGCCCGAAGAACTGCTCGAAAATGTCGCTGAAATTGAACCCGGTGCGCCGCTCGCCGCCGCCCGTGCGGGTGAAGAAATCGCCGAAATCGAAGCCGCCGAAGCCCATGCCGGGCCCGTAGCGCGTCTCGGCGCCCCCGCCGGGGAAGCCGCTCTCGGAATAGAAGCCGTACTGATCGTACATCTGGCGCTTCTTGGGATCGCTGAGGACGTCGTAGGCCTCCTGGATGCGTTTGAACATTTCCTCAGCGGACTTGTCGCCCGGATTGACGTCCGGGTGGTACTTGCGCGCCAGACGACGATACGCCTTGCGGATCTCCTCCTGCGAGGCGTTACGCGGCACGCCGAGGGTTTCGTAGTAGTCGTGCGTGGCAGCCGGCATAGCTGCGCCCTGTACCCCCTCCGATCGAACGCGTCAAGAGGGCGTCCCCCGAAGGGGACGCCCTTGCGCTTAACGCTTGTCTTTGTCGTCCACGTCCACGAACTCGGCGTCTACGACGTTGTCCTTGCGCGCCTCGGCATGGGCGCGAGCGCCGTCGCCGCCAGGAGTCGAGCCGGGCTGGCCCGCAGCGCGGTACATGGCCTCAGCCAGCTTGTGGCTGGCGCGAGTCAGCCTGTCGGTGGCGGCGTTGATGCGATCAATGCCGCCCTGCTGCATGGCCTTCTTGGTCTCTTCCAAGGCCGCCTCGATCTCCCGGGCATCGGCATCCGAGATCTTGGAGCGGTGCTCGCGCAGCATTTTCTCGACGTTGTAGACCATGGCGTCGGCGCGGTTGCGGGCTTCGGCCTCCTCGCGGCGCCGCCGGTCCTCGGCCGCGTGCAGTTCGGCCTCGCGGGCCATCCGTTCCACCTCTTCCTTGGTCAGGCCGGAAGAAGTGGTGATGGTGATCTTCTGCTCGTTGCCGGTGGCCTTGTCGCGCGCCGAGACACTGAGGATGCCGTTGGCGTCAATGTCGAAGGTCACTTCGATTTGCGGCACGCCGCGCGGGGCCGGCGGGATGCCGACGAGCTGGAAGACGCCAAGCAAGCGGTTGTCGGCCGCCATGGGCCGCTCGCCCTGGTAAACCTTGATCTCCACCGAGGTCTGGTTGTCCGAAGCCGTCGAGAAGATCTCGCTCTTGCGAGTCGGTATGGTGGTGTTGCGCGGAATCAAGACGGTGAATACGCCGCCCAGGGTCTCGATGCCGAGAGACAACGGGGTCACGTCCAACAGCAGGACGTCCTTGACCTCGCCCGCCAGCACGCCCGCCTGAATCGCAGCGCCCACCGCAACCACCTCGTCGGGGTTCACGCCGCGGTGCGGCTCCTTGCCGAAGAAGTTGCGCACCGCCTCGATGATCCGCGGAGTGCGGGTGGCGCCGCCGACCAGGATCACTTCGTCAATCTGGGCAGGCGTCAGGTTGGCGTCGGCCAGGGCCTGCTTGACGGGGCCGAAGCTACGCTGGACCAGGTCTTCGATCATCTGCTCGTAGCGGGCCCGGGTGAGCTTCATTACCAGGTGCTTGGGACCGGAGGCGTCCGCCGTGATGAACGGCAGGTTGATCTCAGTCTCCAGCAGCGTGGACAGCTCGATCTTGGCCTTCTCGGCAGCCTCCTTGAGCCGCTGCAAGGCCATCTGATCGCGCGACAGGTCAATGCCGGTCTCTTTCTTGAACTCGGCAATGATCCAGTCCATGATGCGCTGGTCCATGTTGTCCCCACCGAGGTGGGTGTCACCGTTGGTGGACTTGACCTCGACCAGCCCCTCGCCGACCTCCAGAATCGAGATGTCGAACGTGCCGCCGCCGAAGTCGTAGACGGCGATGGTCTGGTTCTTCTTCTTGTCCATGCCGTAGGCCAGGGCAGCGGCGGTGGGCTCATTGATGATTCGCACCACCTCGAGGCCGGCGATCTGACCGGCATCTTTGGTCGCCTGGCGCTGGGCATCGTTGAAGTAAGCCGGCACCGTGATGACGGCCTTGGTGACCTTCTGACCCAAGTAGGCCTCCGCGGCCTCCTTGAGCTTGGTGAGGATCATGGCCGAGATCTCCGGGGGCGAGTAGAGCTTGCCCATGACCTGCACCCGGGCATCGCCATTAGGACCGGCGACCACCTTGTAGGGCACCATCTTCATTTCCTCGGTGACCTCCTCGATGCGGCGCCCCATGAAACGCTTGATAGAGTAAATGGTATTCTCCGGGTTGGTGATCGCCTGGCGCTTGGCGACTTGCCCGACGAGGCGCTCACCGGTCTTGGTGAAGGCAACAACGGAGGGCGTGGTACGGGATCCTTCCTGGTTCGGGATGACGACGGGCTGGCCCCCTTCCATGACGGCCACGACGGAGTTCGTGGTACCCAAGTCAATCCCTATGATCTTGCTCATAGTTCTCGAAAACCTCCCCTGCTGGTAATGGGCGGAATGGGGAGCGGCCGTGGACCAGGCTGAGGTATCTGGCCGCTCCTTAGCACACTCCCATTATAAAGCTTTAGTGTTTCCTTGTCAAGCCTTGCGCGGCCCAATCCGCCCTTAGCGGGCCGCTCCTGCTCCTATCCCGCGAAAACCAGCTGAGCTAGACGTTGTCAAACGGTTCCAATCTGCAAAGCTTCGTGGACATGCCGCCGGCAATCGAAGACGTGACAGAGTAGGGTGAAAACGTTTCATCTCGTTCTGGTTAACGTATTGTCAATAAAGGACTTGCAGTACCAACTTTAGCTTGATGCCAGCGGCGTCAGCTATGCTAAACTCACCCTTCCGCATGCGACCAGCCAGGTCGAGTCCGACCATCGCAACCCTCGGGTTGGTTCGGGCTGCTTATCCCGAGAGAATTTGCTGGTAGCCTTGGTTTTCCATAGGCTTGGAAAATCCTGTGGAAAACTCGTGGGTGGTTTGTGTGCGGATTTTCATCGCCATGGATGCCTGGGAACAGATCAAGCGACGCCTGGCCGAGACTCTGACCGAGGAAAGCTTCGATAACTGGTTTGCAGGCACGAGGTTGGTGCAACTGGAAGGAGACCGGCTCCGCGTCGCGGTGCCTTCCGAGATCGCCGCCGAATTCATACAGCAGGAGTACAACGGCCTGATCCGGCGTGTGATTTCGGAGCTGAAGCTGCCCGTGACTCACGTGGAGTTCGAGGTCCTGTCCGATGGACACCGCGATCACGAGGCGCCCGATGGCGACGTGCAGGCCTGTCCTCCGATTCCCAGCCTGAACCCACGGCTCACATTCGAGACATTTGTGGTGGGATCGTGCAACCAGTTGGCGCACGCGGCGGCCCGGGCCGTCGTCGAAGCACCCGCCCGGGTCTACAACCCGGTGTTGGTATACGGTGGGCCGGGCACCGGCAAGACCCATTTGCTCCACGCCATCGGCTGGGAACTGCACAGGAGGTACCCGACCGCCCGCGTCGTGCTGACTTCCGGAGAGCGCTTCCTGCGCGACTTGGTCCGGTCTATTCGCCAGCAGCGCATGGGCAGCTTCTACCAGCTCTATCGTTCCGCGGACGTCCTGTTGGTGGACGGGATCCACACTGTCGCAGGCAAGGAGAGCACTCAAGAAGAGCTGCTGCATACGCTCAACGACCTGCACGACCGGGACCGCCAAGTTGTGCTCTCCAGCGACTGCCCGCCCAAAGACATCCCCGGCCTCTCCCACCGGCTGCGGCTTCGGTTGGAGTCCGGGCTGATGGCGCAAATCCAGCCCCCGGACTTGGAGACCAAGCTCGCCATCTTGGAGCGGAAGGCGGAGCTAGAGGGGATTGCACTCCCGGAAAAGGTGAAGATCTACCTTGCGTCGAAGTCGTACCTGAGCATTCGGGAGTTCGAGGCTGTGTTGTACCAGCTCAGGGCCGTGTCCTCGGTCACCGGGGCACCAGTCACGATTCACTTGGCCCAGCAGGTCCTGCGGGATCTCACCCCTAACCGCGAGCGCCGCGTCACCACCGACTCCATCATGCGCGCCGTGGCCGCCCACTTCGATCTCCAGCCCAGTCAGCTCAAGGCACGGTGTAACGCACCACGCATTGCGGTACCACGGCAGATCGCCATGTACCTCACCCGCGAGCTGACCGGGGCCTCACTGCCTGAGATCGCCCGAGCCTTCGGAGGCAAGCACCACACCACAGTGCTCCACTCGATCCGGAAGATCGAGCGCCTCCGCCAGCAGGATCAGGATTTGAACAACCTCATCCACAAGCTAATCGAGGCTCTCCAATGAACTTCGCGACCATTCCTCAACCCTCCCCCCGAGACGGCTGTCGAAAATCTTTCCAAGCGCCATCGCAGGCGGCGATCCCCACCGTGGCGACAGGGAAATCCACGAGGCCCGCGTCCTATAACCCAAGAATTTGCTACAATTTAGTGAGAAAGCCACATATCCACAGGCCCTACGCTCCTGTTTGTGTGTTTGCTATGTTATAGAGTCCGTTCCAGAGCTGCTGGCCCGAGGAAGCACCGATGGAATTCACCATCCGCAAGCAGGATCTCGTCCGGGAGTTGAGTCTCTCGCAGGGCGTCGTTGAGAAGAGAACTACGATCCCGGTGCTTTCGAACGTGCTCATCGAAGCCCGCGCAGGCAAAGTTCAACTCACGGCCACCGACCTTGAGCTGAGCATTCGCTGCGTCTGCCCGGCGCAGGTGATCAAGGAAGGGGCGGGGACCTTGCCCGCACGACGTCTGCTGGACTACGTGCGATTGCTGCCTGACGTGGACATTCACTTCAAGCTACAAGAGAACCAGTGGGCCTCCGTGCAGTGCGGGCGTTCCAGGACGCGGATCGCTGGCATGTCTCGTGAGAGTTTCCCGGAGCTGCCGGAGATGCCGGAACCTGTGGCGCGGTTGCCGGTCAGCCTGCTGGCCGGGATGATCGCCCGGACAAGCTTCGCGATCTCGGCTGAGGAATCACGCTTCACGCTGAACGGCGCTTTGTTGGTTCTTAAGGCTGGCGAGGCGGTGATGGTGGCCACCGACGGCCACAGGCTGGCTTACGTCGAGGCCAAAGGAGATGTCGGCGGGCTAGGAACCGCCAGCCGTGTCCTGCTGCCTAAGAAAGCCATGACAGAGTTGCAGCGCCTGGCCCAGGAGGCAGGTGAGGACGCTCACCTCGATTTCGCGATGGACGAGAATCACCTGTTCTTCCGCCTGGGGGAACGGGTGCTGATCAGCCGCAAATTGACCGGCTCATTCCCGGACTACGAGCGCGTCCTGCCCCGCGAGGCAAAGTACATTGTCGTGGTGAACCGGGACGAAGTTAAAGCCGCGATCGAGCGAGTATCGCAATTCTCGGACGAGCGTTCCCATGCGATGCGGATCCAGCTCGCGCCAGGCGAGCTGCGCCTGTTTTCTTCGGCTGCAGATACGGGCGAGAGCGAGGAGTCGCTTCCAGCCGAGTACGACGGCGGGGAGTTTGAGATCGGGTTCAACGCGTCGTACATCCTGGATTTCCTGCGCGCGGTGGGAGAGGCACGGGTCGAGTTCAACTTTCGCGATCCCCACAGCGCCGCCGAGCTCAAGCCGGCCGGGGATGGAACCGGCTACCGCTACCGCTACATTTTGATGCCCATGCGCATCTGACAAGGGAGGATTTTTGAGCGTGAACCAAGCGACGAGCGCCCCGCCTGCCGCCGACCATTACGACGCCGACAGCATCAAGGTCCTGGAAGGCCTGGAGGCGGTGCGTCTGCGGCCCGCCATGTACATCGGCTCCACCGGCCCCGAGGGGCTTCATCACCTGGTCTATGAGGTGGTGGACAACTCGGTGGACGAGGCAATGGCGGGTTATTGCACCGAGATCCACGTCACCATCCACATGGACAACTCCGTCACCGTCGTGGACAACGGCCGCGGCATCCCTGTGGATATTCACCCGCAGGAGGGAGTTTCCGCGGCCGAGGTCGTCATGACCAAGCTCCACGCCGGTGGCAAGTTCGACACCAATGCTTACAAGGTCTCCGGCGGGCTGCACGGCGTCGGCGTCAGTGTGGTCAACGCCCTTTCCGAGCACCTGGAACTGGAGATCTGGCGCGACGGCTACACCTGGGAGCAGGAGTACGAGCGCGGCAAGCCCAGAGGCCCGCTCCAAAGGAAAGGCAAGGCCGGACGGAAGACCGGCACGAAAATCACTTTCAAGCCTGACCCGGAGATCTTTGGAGTCACGGAGTTCAACTTCGACACACTGGCCCAGCGTCTCCGGCAACTGGCCTTCCTCAACAAGGGACTGCGCATTACGCTCACCGATGAGCGCACGGATCCGCCGAAGACACATGAGTTCTACTACACGGGCGGCATCGCCGAGTTCGTCCAGCACCTGAATCGCGGCAAGACCGTCCTGCACGAAAAGCCCATCCACTACGAAGGCACGCGCGAGCTGCCCTCTGGCGGCATCCTGCACATTGACTTCGCCCTGCAATACAACGACGGTTACACGGAGAACGTATTCAGCTTCGCCAACAACATCCACACTGTCGAGGGTGGCACGCACCTGACCGGCTTCCGCAGCGCCTTGACGCGGACGCTCAACGCTTACGGGCAGCAAGCCGGCCTGTTCAAGGACTTCAAGGAAGGCCTCAGCGGCGAAGACGTCCGCGAGGGCCTGACCGCCGTCATCAGCGTCAAGCTACCGCAGCCGCAGTTCGAGGGGCAGACCAAGACGAAGCTTAACAGCGACATCGCGGGCTACGTCACCCAGTTCGTCAACGAGAAGCTGAGCGAGTACTTCGACAAGAATCCCGGGGTGATGCGCCGCATCGTCAGCAAGGCGATCGAGGCGGCCCGGGCTCGCGAGGCCGCGCGCAAGGCGCGCGAGCTGATCCGCCGCAAGGGATCACTGGACTCCGGAGGCCTGCCCGGCAAGCTGGCCGATTGCCAGGAGAGGGATCCGCGGCGGGCGGAGTTGTTCATTGTGGAGGGCGAATCTGCCGGCGGCACCGCCAAGATGGGACGCGACCGCCGGACGCAGGCCATCCTGCCGCTCAAAGGCAAGATCCTCAACGTCATGAAGGCGCGGCAGGAGAAGATGCTCAGCCACGATGAGATCCGTGCCATGGTCACGGCGATCGGCGCCGGCATCGGCAACGAGGATTTCGACATCAGCAAGCTGCGCTATCACAAGATCATCATCATGACCGACGCCGACGTGGACGGCTCGCACATCCGCGCCTTGTTGCTGACTTTCTTCTTCCGTCAGATGCAGGAGCTGATCCGCCGCGGCCATATCTACGTAGCGCAGCCGCCCCTTTACCGCATCCGCAAGGGCAAGAAGGATTACTACATCAAGGACGAGAAGGAGTTCCTGCGCGAGATCCTCCGTCGCGCCACGGAAAACCTGGCGGTCGAGATTTCTCCGGAAGGCGGCGAGTCGCCCGTGCGCCTGGAGGGCGCTGAGTTGAGGTCGTTCCTGACCGCGCTCGACGAGTACCGTCAGATGTTCGAGCGCATGGAGCGCCGCCTGCGCGATCCCCGCGCGGTGCAGGTCATCGCCGATCCCGCGCTGAACCTCGATCACAAGGCGGATTTCGCCACCCAGCAAAACCTCGAGCTGGTGCGCGACCGACTGGTCGCCGCCGGCTTGCCGGCCGAGCTGCGCTGCGATGAGGAGCACTCGTCCTGGGCGGCGGTCTACCGCGATTCCACGCAAGCCGAGCGCGTGATCGGGGTCGAGCTGGTCTCGCTGCCGGAGTACCGGCGGTTGCGTTCGCTGGCCCGCCAGATCGCGCGTTACAATCGCCCGCCATTCCTCGTGGTGAAGGATTCCAGCCACCATAGCCTGCCGGACTGGCAGCAGTTGCTGCGCTTCGTCAAGGACGAAGGCATGCGCGACGCGCAGGTGCAGCGCTACAAGGGCCTCGGTGAAATGAACGCGGAACAGCTCTGGGAAACCACCATGGATCCGGAGCGGCGCACCCTGCTCCAGGTGCGGCTGGAGGATGCCGTCGAGGCCGAGGAGATCTTCTCCACTTTGATGGGCGAAGACGTAGAGAGCCGGCGGCGCTTTATCGAGGAGAACGCGCTGGACGTGCGGAATCTGGACGTCTGAGGCCGCGCGCGGCGGCGAGGATCCACTCCACCGCAGCCGGAACGGCGGCTGCCACCGCCGGATGCATGGTCCCGCCCAGAGTGGCGCAGTCTGCCGCTTCAACCGCCACAATCCAGACTTCTTTCGCTACCGGCAAGCCCAGGGCGCGCCCCAAGGCCAGCACCTCGCGGATTCCTGCCCCATGCGGCGCGCCCGCCGGAGACGCAGCCAGCTCGCTGACATCGAAGAAGTAGAGAGTCCCCGGCGGCGCATTCCCCGTCTGGATCGTGTCGGCGATGATCACCCGCGAGACGCCGGTCAGCGGGTCGAGCAGGGCGAAACCCGATTCCGAGCTGCGCACAACGTCCAACTCGGGCATGCGGGCAGCGACTTTTTCGGCCACCAGCAGCCCGAAAGCGTCGTCGGCCAGCAGTTCGTTGCCGAGACCCAGCAGGCGGACGCGCTCGGGCTCACTCGCGGTGGATGGATCCATCGCTGTCCCGGCGGAGCACGGCCATGCGTTCGCCCTGATGGCTCCGGACCTCGATCCACAAGGGCATGCTGCCGGGCAGGGAATGTGTGGCGCAGCCCAGGCAAGGATCGTAAGCCCGGAAGGACATCTCCACCATGTTGAGCAGGCCTTCGGATACGTTCTTGCCTGACACCAGGGCGCGGGCCGCCTTTTCCACGCTGAGCGAAATGCGCGCCGCGTTGTTCTGCGTGGCCACGATCATGTTGGCCTTCTGGATGATTCCCCGCGCGTCCGTCACGTAGTGGTGGATCAGGGTGCCGCGCGGCGCTTCCACCACGCCGATGCCCTCTCGCGGCGTGGCTGTGGGGATGGTGCGAATGTTGGGGTCGGTGATCTCGGGATCCTCCGCCAGCTCTTTCATGCGCTCGGCGGCGTACAGCAGTTCGATGAGCCGCGCCCAGTGATTGGCCAGCGTGTGGTGCACGGGGCGGCCCAGGGTGGCGAAATATTCCTCGGCTGCCTGCTGGGCCAGAGGGGTGGCGAGTTTCTCGGCGGCGTTCAGGCGCGCCAGCGGCGCCACCGCGTAAACGCCGCTTTCAGGGCCGTCGGTGAACCCTTTCCAGCCCACGGGCTTGAGGAAGCAGAACTTCATGTAGCTCCACGGCTCCACCCGTTCGGCGATGTAGTCCAGATATTGCGCTGCGGTGAAGCTGGCGAATGGCTTGCCCTCGGGGTCCACGACGCGGATCACGCCGTCGTAGAAATTCAGCCGGTTCTGGCTGTCCACCAGACCCATGTAATAGGTCCGGTGCGTGAAGGCGTCGGAGCGGATCAGATCCACGTACTCGCTGTTTTGGAGGACGAGCTTGCGGAAGGCATCCAGCGAGAATTGGCCGAACTCTACGGCCTCAGCCGCCACGCTGCGGAACTGTTGCTGGTCCTCCTTGCTGAGCGGGCGGGCCACTCCGCCCGGCAGGCCGAACACGGGATGGCCGGGCTTGCCGCCGGCCAGCGCGATCAGATCGCGCAGCTTCCGCCGCATGGCGATCACCTTCTGGCCGGTTTCCACGCCCACTTTGGCGATCACGCCCAGCACGTTGCGCTCCGCCGCGGGCGCCTGGGGTCCGACGATGAAGTCCGGTCCGCCCAGGAAGTAGAAATGCAGCGCGTGATCCTCCACCATGAAAGTGCAGTAGATGAGCTCGCGGATTTTCTTGCCGGCGGGTGGCGGCTCGACCTGATAGAGCGCATCGAGCGCCTTGGTCGAGGCCATGTGGTGCGCGGTGGGACACACGCCGCAGATGCGCGAAGTGATCTGCGGCATGTCTTCGGCGGGCCGGCCCTGCGCGAACTTCTCGAAACCACGCAGCTCGGGTACCTGGAAATAGGCCCGGTCTACGTTGCCCTCGTCGTTCAGGATGATTTCGATGCGGCCGTGTCCTTCCAGACGGGTTACCGGATCAATCGTGATCTTGTGCGTCGTGGTTGCTGCCATGGCTCACCTCACTCGGCTGCCGGTGCGCGCTTTGCGGGCAGGGGCGCAACCGGCAGGCTGTAGCGGTAGAAGCTGCCCACGGGGTCTGGGATGTTCTCCAGAATTTGTACGATCTCGGCCTCGTCATTGCTGCCCGTGAGCGATGCGATCGCGGAAAGGGCCTTGGCGCCGAAGTCGCGCACGCGGCTGGTGGCGCCGAAACATCCCGTGCAAGGCATGTTTCCCTGGATGCAGCGCGCTTCACAGCCCGCGCGCGTGGCCGGCCCCAGGCACAGCAGGCCTTGCGCCAGCAGGCACTTGTCGGTCTCGATGAGCGTCTCATGGGGACGCTTGAACTGCTGGATGGCCAGCTTTTCCGGTTTCGAGTCCCGCCGCGGGCATTCTTCGCACAGCGCCTTGTCGGGGGCAAGCACGGCGCCCCGCTCCGGCAACCGTCCGGTGAGCAGCGCCGCGACGGCGTCAGCCAGCAGCTTGGGCGTGGGCGGGCAGCCCGGAATCGAATAATCCACCGGGATCACCTGATTCAGGGCGCGCACCCGCTCGTGGAAGACCGGCAGTTCGAGCGCCTCGCCGTTGACAGGATAATGCGGCTGCGGCAGGACGCCCTCGGCGTTCGCGGTGCTAGGCGACTCGCGGTACACGGCGGCCAGCACGCTTTCGCGATCGTACAGGTTGGCCAGGCCCGGAATGCCGCCCGTCTGCGCGCAGGCGCCGAAGGCGATCACGACCTGGGCCTTGCGACGGAGCAGGTGTGCCATCTCTTCCTGCTCGCTGGTGCGGATGGCGCCGTTGATGAAGGCGGCCGCGATCGAGCCGTCGGGCATGGCCTCTACGTCCTTGCGCTTGAAGTCCAGCGCCACCGGCCAGAAAACGATGTCCACCGCTGCGACCACGTCCAGCACCTTCTCGGCCAGGTCTACCACGGCCTCTTCGCAGCCGCCGCAGGATGCGCACCAGTAAAAGGCTACCTTCGGCTTCATCGGACCGTCGCCTCCTCGAGGAGTTGCGCCGCCGCATTCTTGCGCAACGGCCCCAGCGCACGCACCTTCTCAACCATGTCGTTGACCACGGCGCGCAGCCGCTCGCCTTCCGAGGCCGAAATCCACTCCAAACGGAAGCGCTCCGGCTCGACGCCCATCTGCTCGAGCATGCGGCGCAGCAGGTGGTAGCGGCGCAGCGCCTTGTAGTTGCCTTCCTGGTAATGGCAGTCGCCGGGATGGCAGCCGCCGATCAGGACCCCGTCGGCGCCCTGTGCGAAAGCTTCCAGCACGAACTGCGGGTCCACCCGGCCCGAGCACATCACCCGGACCACGCGGACGTTGGGCGCGTAGCGCAGCCGCGAGGTGCCCGCCAGATCGGCGGCCAGGTACGTGCACCAGTTGCAGAAGAAAGCCACGATCTTCGGCTCGAAGTCTGCCGCTTGGGATTGCCCGTTGGGAGCCGTTGTTTCAGGCATAAGCCGTCACTCCTTCGATCTCGAGAAACCCTGCTTGCTTTCCCGCATCCCTCAGGCCATGATCCCGTGCACTTCCTCGAAGATCTGCTCGTCTTCGAAGAGGTGTTGCCGGATCGAGCCGGAGGGACAGGCCGCGACGCAGGTGCCGCAGCCCTTGCACAGCGCTTCGTTGATGTGCGCCACGTGCTTGTCTGCCAGGAACGAGATGGCGTTGTAGGGGCACAGGCCGACGCACGTCTTGCAACCCGAACAGACCCCCTCGAGCACGTAGGCGGTGTTCGGCTCCATCTCGATGGCGCTGAGATCCAGAAGCTGGAACGCCTCGGCCGCCGCCGCGCCCGCTTGCGCCACCGTGTCGGGGATGTCCTTGGGGCCCTGGCAGCAGCCCGCCAGGAAGATGCCGTCGGTGAAGGTGTTCACCGGCGCCAGCTTGGGGTGCCGCTCCAGGAACCAACCCTCGCTCGAGCACGAGATATTGAACATGCGGCGCACTTCGGTGGCGTCGGCCCGCGGCTCCAGACCCACCGCGAGGATGACCATGTCCACCGGGATCTTGCGCACCTGTCCGAGCAGCGTGTCCTCGACTTTGAGGGTGAGCTGCCCGTCTCCGTTGGCCGGGTACACGTCCGCCACCTTGCCGCGGATAAAGTGCACGCCTTCCTCAGCCACCCGGTTGTAGAACTCCTCGAATCCCTTGCCCGGCGTGCGCATGTCAATGTAGAAGTTGTAGACCTCCGCGCCGGTGCGCTCCTTGACCAGGTGCGCGAGCTTCAGCGAGTACATGCAGCAGACGCGCGAGCACCAGCGATTGGTGTGCTCGTCGCGGCTCCCCACGCAGTGGATGATCCCCACCGTGCGCGGCTTGCGCCCATCGCGCAGCACCAGCTCGCCGCCCGTCGGTCCGCTGGCGTTGATCAGGCGTTCGACTTCGAGCGCAGTGTAGACGTTGGGATACGTGCCGTAGCCGTAGTAGGAGATGCGGGAAGCATCAAAGGTCTGGTAGCCGGTGGCGAGGATGATAGCGCCCACCTCGATGGTTTCGATGGTCTCCTTCTGATTGAAATCAATGGCGTTGCGCTCGCCGCAAGCCTCCACGCAGGTCTTCTTGCACTTGCCGCTCTTGAATTCGATGCAGGTCTCGGGATCAATCAGAACCACCTGGGGCACCGCCTGCGGGAAGGGCAGGTAGATGGGCTTGCGCTTGCTCAGGCCCAGATTGAACTCGTCGGCGAACTTGGGCTGCTTGTAGACGCAGGCCTCCACACACTCCAGGCACCCGACGCACAGATCCTCGATCACGTAACGCGGCTTGCGTCGCACCTGGACCCGAAAGTCGCCTACGTAGCCCTCGACGCTGATGACCTCCGAGTAGGTCCACAGCGTAATGTTGGGGTTGGACTTGACGGCGGTCATCTTGGGCGTGAGAATGCACGCGGCGCAATCCAGCGTGGGGAACGTTTTGTCGAACATGGCCATGTGGCCGCCGATGCTCGGTTCCCGCTCCACCAGGTAGACTTTCTTGCCCGCGTTCGCCAGCGTCAGCGCGGCATGGATACCCGCGATACCGCCGCCCACCACCAGCACGGACTGCCGGATGGGAATCTGCCGCCGTTCCAGCGGCTCGTTCCAGACCACGCGCTGCACCGCCGCGCGCAGCAGGTCCTTGGCCTTCTCGGTGGCCGCCGGGCCGGTGTGAACCCAGGAGTCATGCTCGCGAATATTGACCATGTGGCAGAGGTACGGGTTCAGACCCGCTTCCTCGCAGGCGCTGCGGAAGGTGTGCTCATGCAGGTGCGGCGAGCAGGCCGCCACCACCACGCGGTTCAGCCCGTTCTCGGCGATGTCCGTCTTGATGAGCTCCTGCCCGGGATCCGAACACATGTACTTGTAGTCCCGGGCCACCACCACGTGGGGCAGCGTGGCCGCGTACTCGCGCAGCGCGGCCACGTCTACGGTGCCCGCGATGTTGGTTCCGCAATGGCAAATGTAGACTCCGATGCGAGCGCTCGGTTGTGTCACGGGTTGGTCGCCTCCTCGACCAGTTCGATGATGTCTTTGACCACCAGCTTGTCTTCCAGGCCCGCGGTCTTGCGCGCGTCTTGGAACATCACCCAATCCTTGGGGCAAGCCACCACCAGCGTCCCGGCGCCGACAGCCGCCGCCTCGCGCACCCGGCTTTCGGCGGGACGCTCCTGAATGCCCGGCACGTCCTCCATCCAGATCCTGCCGCCGCCCGCGCCGCAGCAGTAGGAGCGGCTGCCGTGCCGCGGCATTTCCACCAGCTCCACGCCCAGAGCGCGCAGGATCTGGCGCGGCGCTTCGTACACGCCGTTGTAGCGGCCCAGATAGCAGGGATCGTGATAGGTGACCCGCCCGTTGAGTCGCTTGTTCAGCGGCAGGCGGTTGGTCCGGATCAGCTCCCACAGCAGCTCCGTGTGATGAACCACGGGAACGCCGCCGTTCTGCCACTGGTATTCGTTCTTGAGCGCGTGCAGGCTGTGAGGATCGGTGGTGACGATGCGTTCGAAGCGCGCCTTGGCGAAAGCGGCCAGGTTCTTTTCCATCAGGGTCTCGAACAGGCCCTCCTCGCCCGCGCGTCGCGCGTCGTTACCAGAGTTCTGCTCGGCCTCGTAGAGGATCCCAAAATCCAGCCCTGCGCGCTGGAACAGACGTGCAGCCGCCCGGGTGATCGGTTGCAGGCGCGGATCGTAGGCGGCGTAGTCCCCGGTGAACCAGAGCCATGTGACCGGCTCTTTGCGCGCATCCTTGGGCTTGAAGTCCAGGCCTTGCGTCCAGCGTGCCCGGTTGCGCGCCGATTGCCCGAAGCTGTTGCCGTACCGCGCCAGGTTGGTCAGCGCCTCCTGAAGATGCGCTTCGATCTCGCCATCGGCCATCAAGCGCCGCCGCAACTCGATGAGCACGGGTACGTGTTCGTTGCCGACGGGGCAGCGCTGGATGCACGCCAGGCACGTCATGCAGGCCCACACAGCCTCGGGCTTGACCCGATCGCCCAGAAGCCGATGACCATTGCCTCCCGAAGCCAGCGAGGCCATGATCATTTCCTTGACGTGGTGCATCAACTCCTTGGGCGATAGCGGGTAGCCGCTGTTCAGAGCCGGGCAGGCGCGGTCGCAACGCCCGCACTCGGCGCACGCCAGACCGCTGAAGAGCTGCCGCCAGGTGAACTCTTCCAGGCGCGCCGCTCCCTCGGAGGCCGCCGGCATGGGCGGCTTGAGCGAGCCGAAGAGCACGCCGAAAGGCGAGGCCAGCAAGTGCAGGTGCTTGGAGTAGGGAATGTAAACCAGGAACCCGAGCACGGTGACCATGTGCACCCACCACATGGCCACGTTGAGTTGCACGCCTTGCTCAGGGGACACGCCGAGTCCGCTCAACAGCCCGGCGAACAGGCTCGCGATCCCTACCCCGGCGTGGTGTTCTCCCGCCAGCACGAGCGCGCCGGCGCCGGTCAGCGAGCTCAGCAGCACGATAGTGATCAGGGACAGGATGATCCCTGCGTCGCGCGTCTGCTCCAGACGCGGCGGCGGGAAGAGGTATCGCCGCGCAGCCGCCACCACCAGGGCCACCAATCCCACGGCGCCGAACAGCTCGAGCGCCACCGCCATCCACGCTGCCTGATCCGCGTAGGGAATCGGCAGGAAAGGCAGCAGCCCGCGGAGCAGGTTCCAGAAGAAGCTCGTGGCGTAAAAGACGAAGGCCCAGAAGATCAGCAGGTGGGCCGCGCCGATCAACGGCTCTTCCAGCAGCTTCCGCTGGAAAAGCACTTCGAGCACGAAGCGTTTCAGGCGTGCCGGCCACTGGTCCCAGCGCGGTTCGGGACGTGCGCGGGCCAGCACCCGAATGTAGGCGGCCACCCTCCAGCCGAACAATCCGAAGGCGATCAGCGCGAGCACCCAGAGGATGGCCCGCGCCGGCAAGCCCAGGAACGCGCCAGCGGCCGGATCGGTCATGGCGGTCAGCCTTTCCGCGCGCGCACCGCTTCGGCAAGCGCCGGAGCCAGTTCGAGAGCGTCCGCCACCACGCCGTAGTGCGCGATGTTAAAGATGGGTGCCTGCGGGTCGGTATTGACGGCCACGATCAAGGACGAACCCTTCATCCCTTCCACGTGCTCGGGCGCGCCGCTAATACCCAGCGCCAGATACAGCTTGGGCTTGACGGTCAAGCCGGACTTGCCGATCTGTCGCGACAGCGGCAGCCAGCCCTGATCCACCACGGGCCGCGATCCGCAAATTTCGCCACCCAAGGCCCGCGCCAGCTCTTCGGCCAGCTCGAGGTTGTCCTTGCTCTGGATACCGCGCCCGACGGCCACCAGAATGTCCTGGCGCGTCAGGTCCACTTCTCCGGCCTCCGGCTCGATGTACCGTTTCAGCCGGACTTTAGGCTCCGCAGCCAGACTGACGGGGGCCTGTTCCACAGAGGGCTTGCGCTCGGAGCGCCCTTGATCCGCGGGACGGGCGCCGGGCCACAGGCCGATCACGGCAGGCTCTTTGCGGGGCTGCACTCGCACCTGGATCTTGCCGCCGTAAAGTACGCAGCGAGCCTCCAGGGCGCCGTCCACGGCTTTCAAATCCACGACGAAATTCAGACCCGGGACGCCCAGCTGCGCGGCCAGCAGCGTGTTTGCACCCCAGTTGGTGTTCGTCGCCGGAATCACGATCGCGCGCGGTTGACGTTGCTGCGCCAGTTCGGCCAGCGCCCGGGCATGGGTTTCCGGTACCGGCTCGGCCAGCGCCGGATGCTCGGCATAGATCACGTTGTCGGCGCAGCCAAGTTCCTCGGCAAGCGAGGCGCACCCGTGACCCAGCAGAACGGCCTCCAGAGGAACCTTGAAAGCGTCGGCCACTTCACGGCCCAGGGCCAGGGCCTCAAAAGTTATATCCGTCAGTCGTCCTTGCCACTGATCAGCCACCACCCAAATGTTTCCTGCCACGGTGCACCTCCTTCACAGCAACCCGCGCTCGGCCAGCAACTCGCAAAGCTTGCCGGCGACCTCCTCCACCGAGCCCTCCAGCATCTCGGCGCGCCCGGTGGCTTCGGGCTTGGCAAGCGCAACGATGGTGACGTCCTGGAGCGGTTCGGGAACCGGCTGCGGCGCCTCGAACTCTTCGATCCTGGTCGCCTTCATCGCCGCGCGAACCTTGGCGACGGGAACGTAGCGAGGCGGCTTCTCGGCTGCCTGCACGCCAAGCACGGCGGGCAGGCTCACCTGAAACTCGCCACGATAGCCGGCCTGGAACTCCTTGATCACGGTCGCCGTCCCGTTACTCACCTCGCTGACGGCGGTCACCACGCCCAGGTAAGGCCAACCGAGACGATGAGCCACCAGCGGCGCCACCAGCCCGTCCAGGTCCTCGATGGATTGGGCGCCGGTGAGGACCAGGTCCGCTGGCAGAAGATCGGGGATCGCGGACAGAGCCGCGGCGCACGCCTCGGCCATGGCGGCTACGCCCAGGCCGGGCTCGACTCCGCGCAACTGGATGACGCGATCCGCGCCCTTGGCTGCGGCGGTGTAAAGTACGTCAGCCACTTCGGGGGCCTCCGGCGCCACCACCGTCACGCGGCCCCCATATCGCTCCTTCAACAGCAGGGCTTCTTCGAGCGCGTGGTCGTCCGACTCGCTCACGATGAGCCGCAGCGCCTCCTGATCCAGCGACTTCCCATCGGGCGCGATCTCCAGCTCCTCGACCACGTCCGGAACCATTCGCATCAACACCACCAGGTTCATGGTTCATGCCTCCATTGCTTCTGCCAGCAGCTCGACCACATCGCGCACCACCATCTTCTGGTCGTAGCCCAGGACCTTCAGGGCATCCTCGAACCGCGAGATCTCGTAAGGGCAGGAAACCGCCAGCACGTCAGCGCCGGTCGCGATCGCTTCTTTCACGCGCCGTTCTGACAGCCGCTCGTGCCCTTTGGCTTTGTAGTACGTGTCCAGCCACATGCCGCCTCCGCCGCCGCCGCAGCAGATGGAGTTAACGCGGTTGTGCACCATCTCGACCAGCCGCACGCCCGGGATCGCCTTCAGCAGCGCTCTCGGTTCTTCGTAAAAGCCGTTGTGACGGCCCAGGCAGCAGGAGTCGTGATAGGTCACGACGTAGGGCAGCTTTCTGGTGAGCATGGGACGCAGCTTGTCCAGGTACCGCGCCAGGAAGGGCGTCGTCTGCTCGACGGGATAGCGGAAGCCACGCTCCGGGTATTGATAAATGAACGCGTCGTAGGCGTGTACGCCGGAGGTTACGATGCGGTTGAACTTGTACTTGGCGAAGACCGCCATGTTGTAGTCCATCAGCGTGTCGAACAGGCCAGTTTCGCCGAGCAGTCGTGCACACTCGCCGGCGCACTTCTCCTCGTTGCCGAGGATGGCGAAGTCAATGCCGAGGGCGTGGAACAGGCGCGCCGTGGCGCGGCTGACGTCCTGGCCGCGCGGATGATACGAGTTCTGGCACTCGACGAACCACAGCACGTCCACCGGGCGCGGATCTTCCGAGAGGATGCGGATGGGCACGCCGGCCGTCTTCACCCAGGCAGCGCGCTTGCGCGAGCTCTCGCCGAACGGGTTGCCGTAGCGCAGCGTGTTCTCGAGCGCCTTTTGCAGTTCCGCCGGCGTTTCGGGCAGGTTGATGAAGACTTGTTCCTTGACCAGCGGCAGCAGGACTTCCGTGAGCCGGATCCCGCGCGGGCATTTCGCCATGCAGGCGTAGCAGGCCACACAGGACAGCAGGCTGTCGGAGCGGAAGACTTTCTCGAGTTCGCCCGCGCGCAGCATGTTGATGATCCGGCGAGGCGGGTAATCCATGACCTCGCCGTAGGGGCAGGTGCCGGCACACATTCCGCACTGGATGCAGGTTAGAACGCGGCGACCTTCGGGATGCTCGAACAGATTCTCCAGCGTGACGTCGTAAGTCGGGGTGACGACGGCAGGGGCGGCCTGATTCATGAGTCAGATCCTTTCCAGCCGCGGGCTGTCGTCGAGCTGGCCTCTGAAATCGGGATTGGGCAAAGGGGGAGCAGGCGGTATCGAAGCCCAGCTCGCAGCAGGCGGCGCATCGTGGTCACGCGGGCCCAAAAGAGGTAAGAGCCCGAAACTCCTTATTACCACGGCTCCGGTCGGTGGCGCAACAGATCTTCAGGCCCTTGAGTCCGAAACTGGACCCTCCACCGCCTCCTTCCCGGTCCCGAGGCTCCGTGCCCTCGCTGTCTTCGCCCTATCATGGGATTTAGTTGTGCTCCGCCACAAGTTCACATGGGTTCAGGCATCCGTGCCATGAACGACGACTTCATTGACTACTACGAGCTGCTTCAGATCAGCCCGAACGCCGAACTGCAGACCATCCAGCGCGTCTACCGCATGCTCGCGGCTCGCTATCACCCCGATAATCCTGCCACCGGCGACAAGGAGCGATTCCTGCTCTTGCAGGAAGCCTACCGCGTGCTCTCCAACCCGGAGCTGCGCTCGGCCTACAACGCTCGCTACCAGGCGCGGCACCTCCAGCCGCTGCCGGTCTTCGAGACAAGGGATTTTCTCGTGGGCATCGAGGCCGAAGCCAACCGCCGCTTGGGCGTCTTGTGCTTGCTGTACAACCGGCGGCGCACGCATCCGGAACGTCCTTCGCTTTCCATGCTGGAACTGGAGTCGCTCATGGCCATCCCGCGCGAGCACCTCGAGTTCACCACGTGGTATCTGAAGCAGAAGAACTACATCACGCGCGACGACAGCGGGGAGCTGGCTATCACGGCAGAGGGTGTGGACTTCGTGGAATCGAAGGCGCCTGAGAACCGCCCCCTCTACAAGCTGATCACCGGGCCGCTCTCCGAGCCCACATCCTCGCAAGGCGAGTCCGGCTCTGCGGGCTGACACCCTCCATCCCCACCGCCCCCCGGTTGCGGCATACTCAACGGTTTGAGCCCCGTCGGGCGCGAACCCGGCTGATCGGGACAGGAGGCAGAAGGATATGACCCGATTCACGGGATGGGACTGGTTCGTTCTCGGTCTTTTCTTCGCTGGGCTGGCTGGCATCATCGCCTGGGTGTTGCGGCAGAAGGAGGAAGACACAGCTGACTATTTCCTGGCAGGTCGCGAGGCAGGTTGGGTGGCGGTCGGGGCTTCCATCTTTGCCTCCAACATCGGTTCGGAGCATCTGGTGGGCCTGGCCGGCACGGGGTTCGAGAGCGGCATGGCCATGGCGCACTGGGAAATGCACGCCTGGCTCATCCTGGTGCTGGGCTGGGTGTTCGTGCCTTTCTACGCGCGCAGTCGCGTGTTCACCATGCCGGAGTTCCTCGAGCGTCGTTACAGTCCCTCGGCCCGCACGTTCCTCTCGCTGATCTCGCTGGTCAGCTACGTGCTCACCAAGGTGGCGGTGACGGTGTATGCCGGCGGCGTGGTTTTCAAGACCGTGCTTGGCATTGATCAATGGATGGGGATTGATTTCTTCTGGATCGGCGCCATCTCGCTGGTGATCCTCACTGGCTTGTTCACGGTTTTGGGCGGCATGCGCGCCGTGCTTTACACCTCGATCCTGCAGTCGCCGGTCTTGATTCTCGGGTCGGCGATCATCCTGGTCGCGGGGTTGATCGCGGTTGGGGGCTGGAGCGAGGTGGCGCGAGCCTGCGGTCCCAATCTGAAGCTAATCCGCCCCGCGAGCGACCCGCGCTTCCCGTGGACGGGCGTGCTGCTGGGTTCGGCCATCATCGGTTTCTGGTACTGGTGCACGGACCAGTACATCGTACAGCGCACGCTTTCTGCGCGCGACCAGAAACAGGCCCGGCGCGGCGCGATCTTCGCCGCTTATATGAAGCTGCTGCCCGTGTTCATCTTTCTGGTGCCTGGCATGATCGCCTACACCATGCACCAGAAAGGCATGATCCGGATCACCAGCGCGGACCAAGCGTTTCCCATGCTGGTAGCTACGCTGCTGCCGGCGGGTTTGAAGGGTGTGGTCGTGGGAGGACTGGTGGCCGCACTCATGAGCTCGCTGGCCTCGTTATTCAACTCCTCGGCCACTTTGTTCACCGTGGATTTTTACAAGCGCTTCCGCCCGCAATCGAGCGAGCGTCACTTGGTCCTGGTGGGCCGCATTGCGACCGCGACCGTAGTCGGCTTGGGGATCGTGTGGATTCCGCTGATGAAGTCGGTGGCGGCGGTGCTTTACGAATACTTGCAGATGGTGCAATCGCTGATCGGCCCGGGCATCGCGGCTGTCTTCCTGGTCGGTGTGCTTTCACGGCGCGTGGGCGGGGTGGCCGGAACGGTGGGCCTGGTGACCGGCTTCATCCTGGGCATGTTCCGGCTGGTGCTCGATGTCTTCCGCGATCGCCTCGCGCCGGGCTCGATCCTGTACCGCATCGAAGCCATCAACTGGCTGCACTATTGCATCTTGTTGTTCTTCCTCACCATCGCCGTCATGCTGGTGGTGAGCCGCCTGACGCCTCCCCCCGATCCGGAGCGGATCCGCGGGCTGACCTTCGGTTCTGCAACGCCCGAGCAGAAAGCGGAAACGCGGGCGAGCTGGAACCACTGGGACGTCATTCACACCGCGATCATCCTCGGCGTGATCGTGGCCTTCTACGCCTACTTCTGGTAATCGCGAATTCAGGGGCGGGGCCTTTCGTACGATGGAAGTATGGAGGAGCCCCGTCTGCCCTCGGTGGTGATCGTGGGCAGGCCCAACGTCGGCAAGTCTACACTGTTTAACGCCATCACCGGCCGCCGGCGGGCCATCGTCACGGACGAACCGGGCATCACCCGCGATCGCATTCACGGCGAGGCTGTCTATCGGGGCCGCCGCTTCGAGGTGGTGGATACGGGCGGCATCGTCCCTCAGGAGTCCGCCGAGATTCCCAGCCAGATCCTCAAACAGGCCCGGGTGGCTTTGGAACGCGCCTCCCACATCATCTTCGTGATTGACGGCCGCACCGAGATCACGGCGGCCGATCTCGAGCTGGCTCGCCTGCTCCGGCAACTCGGCAAGCCCGTCTCTCTGGCGGTCAACAAGATTGATGTTCCCTCGCGCGAGTCCCTCATTCACGATTTCCACTCGCTGGGCATCGCGGACGTTTTTCCGGTCTCGGCCGAACACCACTTGGGGTTGGACGAGCTGCTGGAGCACGTGACCGAGGGCTTCCCCGTCAGCGAGGAAGAGGAGGCCGCCGCGGCGATTCGCGTGGCCATCATCGGGCGCCCGAACGTGGGCAAGTCCACGCTACTCAACGCGCTGGTGGGCCAAGAGCGCGCCATCGTCTCGCCCATCCCGGGCACCACGCGCGATGCGGTGGATGAAACCGTGGTTCACGAGGGTGTACGTTACGTGTTCGTGGACACGGCGGGTATCCGCCGCAAGGGCAAGACCCGTCTGAAGGCGGAAAAACTGAGCGTGGTGATGGCGCGACGCCACATTCGCCTGTGCGACGTCGCCCTGCTCGTGCTGGACGCCGGAGAGGGCGTCGTGGGCCTGGACGCCACCATCGGCGGCTACGCCCATGAGGAAGGACGCGCGATCATTTGCTGCGTCAACAAGTGGGACTTGAGAAAGGCTCGGGAGCGGGAGAGCTTCGAGCAGCACGTCCGCTCGGAGTTGAAGTTCCTGGACTACGCCCCGGTGGCGTTTGTCTCCGCGCTGACCGGCGCCGGAGTGCCCGCCTTGTTCGGCCTGGTGCGCCAGGTCTATGAGTCGGCCTCGCGGAGGATCCCCACGGGCGAGCTCAACCGCATGCTGGCTGACCTGAAGGTCCAGGTGGAGCCTCGCATCCTTTATATGACCCAGACCGGCGTGCGACCGCCGACCTTCCTGCTGTTCACGGACCGGCCCGAGCCGCTGCACTTCTCGCGCGAGCGCTACCTGATCAACGAGATCCGGGAACGATTCGGTTTTCAGGGAACGCCTATCGTGCTCAAGACGCGATGGAAGCGATCGCGAGCGCGTTCCCGCTAGCGCCCGGCTTTGCCAGGGAGGCTGTCCGAACGCGACTCAGCGCGTGACGTAATATTCGATCTGTTCGAAGCCGCCCGCGCGCACGCGATCTTGCAGCACGCTGTAGCGCAGCAGACCGGCCTGCTCGCGCAACCGGCGCGCCGCGGCGGGGCTGAGGGCGAGCAGGTAACAATCCGCCCCCTCTTTGTATGAGTATTCACGGTAGCGGAGCGCCGGATCGGCGGCTTCTTCCATGAGGGCGTCCCAGAAGCTCCGGCGTTGCAACCAGCGACGGCGCATGCCGGCCTGGCGGGAGATTTCGATGCGGCAGTATGGACCGCTCAACACCACGCGCACGCAGCGGGCGGCGACAAAGGGACGGGAAGGTTCAGCGTCGGGCAATCCCGCCAATAGCTCCGCCAGCTCCGCGGGGTCCGCCTGAAAGCCTTCCCAGCGAAAGCGTGTGGCGCCGCTCACCAGCGATCCGCGCAGCAGCAGATCAGCGACGCGCTCTGGATCCTTGCCCGCCACGGCCACCACGAGCTCGATGAGCTGGCCCGGCGTCATCTCCTGGACCACCACCGGGGTCATGGAAAGGTAGCCGGCCTCCTCCGAACTCAACTTGACACGTACGATGGAGGGTAGCCCCACGGCTATGATCGTAGCCCAGATGAACCCGCTGGAGGAAATCCTGCGCGACCTCATCCGCAACGAAGGTCCCATCCGCTTCCGCCGCTTCATGGAACTCGCGCTCTATCACCCGGAGCACGGCTATTACCGTTGCGGTCACGATCCCTTCGGACGCGAAGGTGATTTCTTCACCGCCGAGCAACTTCAGCCGGTCTACGGAGCGCTGATGGCCGCGGCGATGCGCCGGTGGTTCCGCGAGCTGGGCGAGCCGGCGGATTTTTCCCTCGTGGAGCTGGGCGCGGGACGCGGTGAGATGGCGGAGGCGTTCTCCTGCTGGCGTTACGTGCCGGTGGAGTTCGGGGCCAACCCGTTGCCGGAGGCTTTCACCGGGGTTGCTTTCGCGAACGAGTTCTT
>JAPWUP010000185.1 GCA_028275505.1 Bryobacteraceae bacterium | reverse complement strand
AGCCATGTCCACGTTGTGGGCCAGGATCAGGCCGCCGGGCCGCACCAATGGCAGCAGCTTGTCCAGGTAATCCACGTAGCCTTCCTTGTCGGCGTCAATGAAGACCACGTCCACCGGCTCCTTGACGCGGCTGACGGTCTGGTGCGCGTCGCCTTCGATCAGCGTCACGATCTTGTCCACACCCGCCTTCTTGAAGTGCTCGCGAGCGGTGGCCGCGCGCCCGGCGTCAACCTCGAAGGTAGTGAGCTTGCCACCGGTTTTCTGCAAAGCCAGGCAGAACCAAAGGCCCGAGTACCCAGTCGAAGTGCCCACCTCGACCACGTGACGCGCCCCCACGGCTTCGGTGAGCAGCCGCAGCATGCGCCCGTCGCTCACGGGAACGCTGGCGAACAACCGCCCGCTGCGCTCGGCTTCTTCGATCACCGCCAGCACGCGCTTCTCGGCTTCGTCTTTGGCCAAGGGACGGGATTCCAGATCGGCGGACCTCCGCCAAGGCCCGCGACGCTGCGCAGTCAGCAGCGCGGCGGCCACCAAGAACAAAACGAACACCAATCGAAATGTTTTTGTCATTCGCATCCCTCCTTAACGATCAGGGCAGGACCACGACAGGGGCGCGGGCGAACGCGAATCGCTTGCCCACCTGGTCCACCAGAGTCACCTGGCAAATATAACGTCCCGGGGTCAGATCCTTCAGCGGCGTCTCGAAACGCACGGGCAGCACGCCCGGGCGCCCCGGCGCGGTTTCGCTCAACCGCACCGGCGGCGACTGGAAGGCTTTTCGCTTTCCGCGCAGGAACGCCAGCTCGCCGACCAGGCTCAACTGGTGATCCTCGGGATCGGCTGCCGGATCATAAACCTCGAGATAGACGTATAAGTTCTGGTCACGGCGAAAGACCCGCGTGACGCTGGGGGCCAGTTTCAGGTTGTCCTGAACCAGGGGACTGGCGGCCAGCAGTTTGCGCTTCTTCGTAGCCGCCCCGGCAACCGCGGTGATCGGCTCCCGCTGACTGGCCAGGACCAGCGAACTGGTCCGCAGGCGGTCCTTCACTGTGCTGAGATCCGGGACCTGGAAGGAAGTCTCGAAGGTGCCGATCCGCCCGAGCAGGTTTTCGCGCACGACGAACTTGAGGCGATAGGAACCGGGTGGCAGCGTAAACCCAGTGTCGTACTGAAAGTTACGGCGTTCGAGCTGGGCGGCGTCTTCCGCCCGCAATCGCACGCGAATCCCGTCGCGCACCACAGCCACCACCGGACCACGCGCCTGGCGCACCTGCCCGATGAAATCCAGCTCCGTGAATTCCGTCGAGCCGCGCCGCGCCAGCGTGATTTCCGAACCGGGGATTTTCAGGGAAACTGGCACAAAGTAACGATTCTGGGCCAGCCGGAAGTAGTTGACTTCGAGCGCCAGCGGCAAGTCGGTAATCGGATCGCCCAGCGCCAGCGCCTCCTGAAGCTGCTGCTCCTTGTCCGCTTCGGTGAACCGGGAAAAGTCCTTGGGAGCAAAATAACCGCTGCGGTAATCCAGTTTCGCTTGCAGGGGCCGGTTCAACCGTACCTGGATACGGCGGAACTTGCCGTCCTGCGCCTGGTTGGTGGAGTAGTAGCCCAGAACGTAATAGCTGCGGATATCGTTCTGCGCCTGCCGGATGCCCAGAGTCAGGTCATTGGCGTCCAGGAAGGCCTTGCCGCCCGTGTCCTCGGCGAGAGCCACCAGCGTGTCCTGACGGGCGAAGAACCGCTCCATCTGGCGCCTCTGCGCCTGCCCCGAGAAGATACCTGTGCCACGCGGCGAGGCCTGGGAGGCGTCGCCGCCGGCGATGGTCGCCACCAGCCCGCGGGCATCCACCGGATAGAAGGAAATGTTGGCGCGGATGGCCGCGTTGATCGTTGCTCGCAGTTGCGAATCATTCTCAACGCCCGTCCGGCTGACGCCGCTCGAAAAGTAAATCAGCGCTTTCTTCTCCGGCAGGGCGGCGAGCATGCGCGCAGCCGTCTGCAAGGCGCTCAGCTTGCGATCCGTGTTGAAAATATTGAACTCGCTCTCGTCGGCCACGAAGCCGACCTGGGTTTCGTCCTCCGCCTCCTCCTCTTCCTCTGCCGTTTGGGCCTCCTCGGCCAGCTCGCTGGACTCGCCCGTCCGGAAGGACCGGATCACGCGTTCCAGGGCGTCACGGTCATCCGTGAAATCCTGCTCGACCTTCAATTGCGTGCCGAAGGTCATGATGGCGACCATGTCGGCCGGCTGCATCTGCTCGCGGATGAACTTGAGCGCCGCCTCGTGAGCCCGCACCTGATCCGCAGGGGACATCGAGGAGTGATCGAAGAACAGGACTAGCAGCCTGCGGTCCTGATACTGGATCTTGCCGGGCGCAGCCACACGGATCGTGCCGGGAGAGGCTGCGGGTGCGCTCCCTTGCGCCGGTGTCTTTTCCGGCGGCGAACTGGCCTTCCCAGGCGGAGACTCAGGCCCGCCCGACTCGATGCGCTGGAATTCGAAGATGGCGATCGTCTGCGGCTTGCCGTCCTCCAGGATCGTGAAGTCATCCTTGGTCAACCCGATGATGTCCTTGCCCGAGCGATCCCTGACGAACACGTTCACGATGACCAGGTTGGTGGTCGTCCGGAACACGGGGCCGGTCTGCTGCGCCAGTGCAGCGGCCAGCAGACCGAGAGGCAGAAGACGAATCCAGCCGCGCTTCATGGTCAGAACCTCAGCCGAAGCTGGGCGGTGATGCGTCGCATCGGGGCCGTAGCCGTCGGCAGTCCGTAGTCAGCCGCGTTCACTACCGTGCCAAGCCTGGTATAGCTGACGTGGTTGGTGAAGTTCTGGCTGTCCACCCGAAACTCCAGCATGCGCCGTTCGCCGAAGTGGACGGTTCGAGCCAGGGAAAGATTCAGCGCCAGCCGCGTCGGCCCGTCAATTGTGTTGCGGCCGGCGTTGCCGAAGGTGCCCGGACGCGGCACGGTGAAAGCGGCCAGATTGAAGAAGCCGGTGTCGCTGTGGATCGGCAATCCGGTTGCGTCCGCCCGCCCGCTGCCCACGGCGCCCGTGCCGCCGGTATCAGCCAGGTTGCCCAGCACCCGGGCCGTCTGCGGAGTGCCCGAGCTGGCCGTCAGCCCTCCGCTCAGGCTCCAGTTCTTCAGCAGGCGGGCCAGCCATGGCGACGAAGCGAGCACGGTTCCGCCATCGCGCACCGGAGAGCTGACGACGTAAAAGAGGCTGAGCGCGTGACGCTGGTCGAAACTGGACCGCCCGCGCTCGGCCCGCAGATCCTTGTCGTTCTGAGCGACTACGGACGCCCCGCCGCCCAGCGTAGAGGCATTGTCAATGGACTTGGAGAAAACGTAAAGGAGATTGGCCGAAACGCCCCGGGCCATGCGCCGCATCAGGCGCACCTGGCCGCCGTGGTAGATCGAGTTACCCTCGGAACTGTCCCAAGTGAATCCCACGGCGTTGCCGATGCGGCGGCGTTCCTCGGCGGTCAGAGGCGAGCCGGGCGGCGCGCGATTGGGCATGCGCTGAATGTCCAGACGCGTTCCTTTGGTGCCCAGATAACCCAGTTCCAGGACCATGGTCCGCGTCAGCGAGTGCTGCAAAGAGAAATTCCATGTCTGCGCATAGCCGGTGCGGTAGCCGCGGTCCACGGCGTAGGTATTGGTGATCGTCTGCGAGGGAGCGGTTGCGAAGCCATTGCGCAGGGTCAGCACCCGGGTTTCGCTCGTATTCAGTGTGGCCGTGTTGGCGAAAGGAGGCTGCGAAGCCAACCGCCCGGGGAACTCGGTGTAGATGGCGCCGTTGTAAAAGATGCCGTAACTGGCGCGCACGACGAGGCCGCGCTTGCCCGACGGCCTCCAGGCCAGCCCAACCCGGGGCGCGAAATTGTTGCGATCCGGGTCCACCAGACCCCGCGGAAACCTACCCGAGTAAGGCCCCACCTGGCCCGGCGTGACCACCGCGACCGCCGTGAAACCCGGCGCTACGTCCAGGTTGGCGATCTTGTCGTACTTCTCGTAGAACGGCTGGAAGTACTCGTAGCGCAAGCCAAGGTTCAAGCTCAAGCCTGACCGCAGGCGCCAGTCCTCCATGACAAAGCCGCTTGCGACGGAGGAACGGAAGTAGGTGTTCGAGGCGCCGAAGCGAATCGAACTCGATTGCGGCAACCCGAGCAGGAAGTCGGCGAAATCCAAACCCGTGTTGGGAAGCGGCTGTTTGCGATCGTCCAGAGCACTCGTGGCAAGGCCGGTGAAAGTAAAGGTGCCGCGCGCGTTCTGGTCGGTGCGCGTGTTCAACTGCATCCGACGGAACTCACCGCCCACGGTCAGCGTGTGCCGTCCCCGCACCAGCAGCAAGGAGGGATTGACCGAAGCGGTCTGGTCGCGCCGCAACAGGGCGCTGGCATCGGTCAGGTCGCCGAAATTCGTGAAGTTCAGGTTGGGTGGACCGTAGTTGACGGGATCGCGCGAGACGCCGAGGATGCCCAACTCGCCCGCCACGTCGCGCAAGTAAGCAAAGTGCGGCAGAGTTTCATTGCGGTTGCGCGAGAAGTTGCCGCGCAGCGTCACAATCGTCATGCGCGAAAAGTTGTGAGTCCAGCCGCCCGACAGATTCCAGCCATGGCCGTTGTTGGCATCGCGGAAGCCGAAAAGCTGACTGGCCGTCCCGTTTCGCCACTGAGAGTTGAAGTTGACGTCGAGCCGGTCTCTCTGACTTACCGGGCGCATCACGCGCAAGCTCAACTGGTCGCTGTTGTTGCCGTTCGAAGTAACGTACTGGTAGTTCTGCACGGAACCGGGCTGATTGGGCAGGGGGAAGAACTCGAGCAGCCCGCGCGCAATCGGATCCAGGCGCGACGCCGGGATGCGGTTACCCGGGAACGGCAGTCGTCCGTTGGGATCGTGAATCACGGGAAACAGCGTTCCCAAGGGCTGCGAGAAATCTCCGCTCCGCTGCTCTGGCGTGGGCAGCGTGGAAACCGCATTGTATGGCCTCCGGGCCCGCATGCCGGTGTAGTTCACGAAAAAGAACGTGCGGTCGCTGCGGGGCAGCTTGGGGAGCGCGAGGGGGCCACCCAGATTGAAGCCGAACCGGCTCTGGGCGTAGGAAGGCTTCTCTATTTTCTGCCCCGTCAGCGAGTACGGCCTCGCGTCCAGAGCGGAATTGTTCAGCGAGAAGAACAGGCCGCCGCGGACGCTCTCCCTCCCCCGCCCGATCCGGTTGCCGAAAGGCCCTTCACCCAGCCACAGCGGGCGCCCCCCGCCAGCAGGTCCCCCTCGCGGGCCGCCAAGCGTACCACGCCCGCCGGACCCCCGGGCCGCGATGGGAGGACCTCCGGGGCCGCCGAACCCGCGCGGTGGGCCACCCATCCCCGGGCCGCCACCGCGTCCACCCGGGCCCCCAGGCCCTTGCATCCCGGGGCCGACTGGACCCGGTCGAGGCCCCAGCTCCGGACCTCCCTCTGCCGCCCCAGGCTCCCTGCCGAAGGCTACGGCTGCCGCCTCTTGCCCCATTGCAAGTTGCCGCATTCGCTCGAAGCCGGCCCGCATCTGTTCGGAAACGCCCTCACGCAGGGCATCTTGCAGGCTTGTACTCAGGCTGCCGGCCAGCAAGAAGGCCTCGTTAGCGCTCGTCTCGGCCGTGAACCCGGCCGGAAGCTCATGGACATTCGCCTCCTGCTCAGCAGGGATCTCCTGCGCTTCCGCGCCACGACGGTTGAGAGCGACGCGCTGGAAGCCCGGCCCCCGTTGCGCGGCTTGGAGTTGCCGTGGACGAGGCTCGATTTCCAGGTTCCACTCGAGCGGGCCGGCTCCCGGCAACTGAATGGTCCGCTCGGCGCGCCGGAAACCCGTCAGTTCGACCTCCAGCTTCCACATCCCGGGCGCCAGCCCGGCGAGGCTATAGCGTCCGTCCTCGTCCGTGACGGTGGTGACTCGCCGGTCGCCCTGCACGGCGGTCACGACCGCTCCGGGCACGGGCAGTCCTGCCGATCGAACCACCCCCTCGTGGCGCAGTTCGCCGGGTTGGGCGAGCACCGCCCTTGCCAGCAAGAGTCCGATGACAGCCAGCCAGCTCCGCATGTTCCCTCCCGACCTTCGCTGGAAGGCGCCTTCCATAATGGAATTGATCGAGCCACCTCCAGGGTTGTTACGCGCGGGCGGCAGGTTTTACCTACTCTTAACACGACAAGAGAGACCCGCCAAGCGGTATACTGCGCGGATGAGATCGGTTCACGGAGGCTCCGGCATGCAAGCACTGCGTGGAATCGTCATTGCTGCGCTGGCGATCTGCGCCTTCGCCCAGCAACAACCCGCCCCGGTGGAGGTCGTGCCCATCCGGGGGAACGCATATCTGATCCGCGGCGGTAGCGGGGCCAACGCGGGGTTAATCGTCGCGGCTCGCGAAGCGATCGTCATTGACGCCAAAATGACGGAGGACTCCGCCCGGGCCATGCTGGAAGCGATCCGGAAGGTCACGCCCAACCCCGTGCGACGCGTCATCCTCACCCACAGCGATGGTGACCACATCAACGGACTCGCCGGCTTCCCGAAAGAAGTCACAGTGATCGCCCACCCCAATGCCCGCCGGGACATCGAGCAGGCGGCCAAAGATCCCAAGTTCGGCTTCCTGGCCTCTTGGATTCCTCGCGAGCTCGTGTCCGGCGACAGGCGTCTCGACGTGGAAGGAGTTCAAGTCGAGTTGCGCCATTTCGGACCGGCGCACACCGATGGGGATCTCGTCGTCTGGCTACCCGCCGAGCGAGTGGCTTATGTGGGCGACTTGCTGTTCATCGGGCGCGATCCCCTCATCCATCGCCACAAGAACGGAACCTCCTTCGGCTTGGTTTCGACGCTGAAGAAGCTGCTCGAGCTGGATGCGGACACTTACGTTTCCGGGCATGCCGAGCCCGTGGGCAAGGCGGAAATCCGCAAACTGATTGCGTCGCTGGAAACGACGCAGGAAAGAGTGCGGGTCTTGGTGGCGCAGGGCCGCAGCCTCGATGAGGTCAAGGCAGCTTTCGGGGTTACCGGGACCACGGGGATGCCCGGTCGGAGGCCCGGCCTGGTCGAGGCGATCTATCTGGAGCTGACGGAAAAGAAATAGCGGCGGATGCGGATGCACACCCGCACCGCGCCGCTATCCGGAATCTCAGCGCCAGCCCCGCGCTTCAGGAGGGCATTCTCTTGGCAACGAATTCACGTGCACGCGGGCCGGGCCCCTGCCCGCCTTCGCGCTCCCGCGTGAAGCGGATCTCGTTGCCGGAGACTTTGCCCTTGTAGATGAACTTCATCTGGTTGCCGCCGAACTCGATGACCTGGACGAACGAGATCTCGTCGCCCTGAATCTTGCCATCGGAGATCGGTGACTCGCCGCGGGGGGTCGAGATCGTCCCGGTCAGCTTGTCGCCTTCCACCTTGAAGTTGAAAATCATCTGCATGGTCTGGCCTTCCCTGCCGGGGACCTCGGCCACCCACTTGCCTGTCACATCGGCCGCCCAAGCGGCTATCGCGCCCAGGCCGACCAGGAGCATGCACACCA
>JAPWUP010000184.1 GCA_028275505.1 Bryobacteraceae bacterium | reverse complement strand
TCGGGGATGCGATACACAAAGCCGCGTGGAACACGCAAACCCAGTTGGCGCTCCACGAGGAGGCTATATGCCGCCAGCTGCAGGCGATGATTGCTTCGCAGGGGGCCGCTCGTAAGCTTGAAATCGACCACACCTGCCACCTCGGCACCTTGGAGCAGCATGTCAAGCCGGCCGGCCAAACCCAGCTCTGGATCGTGCAGCCAGACACCAAACCGCCTTTGAGCCTCCTCGAAGCCATAGCGCCGGAGAGTTCGCCGCACTTCCCGTTTCTCCAGTTCTTCCTGGGCCAGCTTGCCCTCTTGCATCTTTGCCGTGGCTTGAGCCGGCTGACCGAAAAGCCAGCGATAGTAGACAATCCTGGGGCAATATTCGAGTTGTTTGAGGTCAGTGACCAGGACCGTGGTCACGTTACTGCTCTCCAGAGAGGATCTTCAAGGCAGGCCTGCGGGGCCGATCCGCGGTTTCCCCCTTCTCCTGCCGATACTGGTCCAGGCTCCACATTTCCTTGAGATCCTGGTCGCAAATCGGGTAGATGCGAATTCGGGCCGAACCTTCGTTGACCTCCCGCGCGAGTCTCAGCGCGAGTTCCTGTCTTCGATTGCGGTTCAGCCTTCCAAAAAATGCGCTGAACTGAATCCTCTCGAGACCGTAATCCAGGCACATTTCGGAGACCCGGTTCCTGAGGGTGTCGTCCTCGATGTCGTACACCAGCACCAAAGCCACTTCCGGGGACCCTCGCCCGGGCATCGGCGCCTTAAGTATTCCGGCGTACCGATTCCGTCGCATACCGGCTACCACTTGAAGGTGAATGGGCGGTAGGCACGCCACCCGCGCACGGCTGCCGCCAACAGTCTGGCCTGCATCTGGATAATCGAGCGCACCTGGTAGCTCCTTCCGCGAAATGCTTCCGGCGTCTGCAGGCGAAGCATGACCTTGCCAGCCACTACTTCTTTGGTTTGCGCATCCAACAATCCGTTGATCAAAGTGCCACGCCCGCCTTTGGTGAGCCAGCCCAATACCGGACGGTCCACCACGGGCTGCCTGAACTCTTCGGTCAAGTCGAGGACCAGGGAAGGCTTGCCGCCACGGTCTGTGTGGAGGAACCCAGCAAACGGTTCCAACCCTGCGTTCATCACAGCTCCCCAGACATGGGCGTACAGGATGCCGTAGCCGTAATTCAACATCGCGTTGACCACGTCAGCAGGTCCCTCATGCACGCGACTTTCGAAGCCAAGTTCCTCCGGGAGCAACTCAGCGACCCGTTCCCAGTACAACCGTCCGGCTGAACCCTCCAACCCCAGCAGGGCCGGGCGGATCGCGTCGGCGTTGCTCCCCTCGACACCCAACGCTTGGAGCCGCAAGCGTCGGAGAACACCTGCCGTCGCTTCAAGGCGTTCCCTGACCGCCCCTTCACGGCTTTTTGCAAAATACCTGAGCAGCTTCTCTTGGTTGCGGATCTTGCCAATCACCACCCAGCGCGCAATCTCCGCGCCTCGCTGGTCCTGATAAGCCGCCAATTGTGCGCGTCGGGTTTCCACCGTGGCGGTCAACAGGGGCGAGGTGAGCAAGGCGAAAGGACGCCCACTCGCGCCGACAAAGGCAATCCTGATGCCTCGCGCACAAAGCTCCTCGATGAGGTCCGAGGATACGCTCACGCCGCGCGAAGCGATGACCAGTTCCTGGAGCTTGAGAAAGGGAACTTGGGCGAATGTTTCTCTGCTCTTCCGGATTACAACTCGCTCGCTTTTCTTGCCGACCGACAACCCGAACCCCGAAACGAACAACTGGCTGCCGTTTTCCGTGGACAGAAGTATGACCGACCCATCGTCCGGCAGCACCATCGGGTCGGGCGGCGGCAACCCCAGCTCCAATTGCTCGGGTCTTACCTCGAATTTGCCGGTAATCCAGTTATATTGGGCCGCCTGGGGCGGCTTTCTAGGGCGCTCCTCCTCGGCGGGGACATAGCCCGCGTCAGCCGCAGCAGCCACCGCTGACCTCCTCGCCAACTCCCGGCATCGGCCATGGTTCGCGCCGGTAAATGACCCAGTTCTGACCGGCGCGCTCCCGAACCAAAGGAAGCACGTAGATCCGTTTCTCGACAGCTCCGGCCGCTTCGCGCGGGGAAGCCGACCAGGGATCCACCTGCTCGAAGCGCGCCTCAGGACGGAGGTCGTGAAGAGTGTAAACAGGACGGCCTCTCACTGCTGCGTCATCGGAAAACTCCGCCATCGTCCGCATGCACAGCGAGAGGTCGGGATTCCCGGTGCCAGGCAAGCAGGTGATCACGGAATCCGTTGTGCCCAGTCGCCGAAGCCAGCTGAATGCTCGCGCAACGGCTTCGGGGGCCTGGACCGACATCCACACCGTGACCGGTCCGCCGAAGTGGCAATATTCCCGGCTCCCTGTGGACTCCAGCGTCTCTCGCCCACGCGGCTTGAGGCGCTTCAGGAAGAACCTCATCACCGCGATCCGGCTGGGCGGCGCCAACCACAATGGCGCGGCTTTCACCAGCTCGAAAAGCCTCCTGCCCTCCTCGACGCTGCCTGTATGCCGAATCACCGCGTCCACAAGCGCAAGACGCAGGGCCGCCGGGCTCGGCAGGGGAGAGCAGAGAGCATAGCTGGGCGAAGAATCCGGAACCCGGTAGCTGCCGAAAGCAGCGTACTCGATCTCGGCACGAACCCACACTGGAGTGGACGTCATTTTCCGAGGCTGAGGCGGAACAGATCCCGATCCCTCAACTGCTCCAAGACCCGGTAGAGTCCGTCGAGACCCTCGAACCTGTACACTTCCAGCCCATCGCAGTGTTCCTTCATCGTCTCGAGGCGCTCAATGTATGAATCAGAAAGCGGGCTTGGCAAGGGAACCGGGAAGTTGGACGTGGAAACTGCGACGGCGCCGCGAATATCCTCCACATGCGGGAGCCGCGTGGAGGTCATCGCACCCTCAGCCCGTGCAAACATGGCCTTGTATGCGTCGAGCGCCAATTGGTACCGGGCTTTCCGGTCCACGCCTTCAACGTAGCGGTACGTGATTTCGTTCAAGCCGATTCGCCACGGGGCGAAGACGCTCACGATGGCATACGTACCCGACCGTGTGGGCCGGTGATAAACCATCTGCGCCGCAGCCTCCGCGGACTCTTCCCCTTGTGAGGGCTGTCCCTGCCCTCGCGTTCGGCCTTGGACTTCGTGCCGGGCGTGCGTGTGGACGTCCCGCTGGAACGAATCCGGAAGCGCCGCCGCCCAGCCGAACTCCACGGTGGAATGTCTGGGAATCGCCTCTGCTGTCCTCAGAAAGCCGTGGAGATCGCAGAGGGCGCAACCTTTCAAGACCTTGTCGAGAATGGCCGCTTCCTTCTCTTTTTCTTTGCTGAGCGTGCCCAGGGCATCGGCCCTCTGCGGGCGCAAAGTCTGGCACGCCTCGCAGAAAATGCTCTTGTCGTTCGCCACGAGCCATACGTTGAAGGCGTGGTGGTGCTTGAGCATCTCACCCGACACCCCGTCCGACTTGCTTCCGTCGGCGAGGACCACCGTTCGCGGTTCGGTGACATTGCCGACCGTGCCTTCGTTGTTGAGGGAATGCAAATCCCAAACCGCTCGGGCCAGGATCCCAATTTCGAAAACAGTTCTGCTCACGATTTCTCCTCCTTTCCTTCAGTAGCTTTTTTGTCCCAGCGGGCGAGGCCATAGCTGATGATAGCCGCACGCAGAACGCGGACGTCGTGAGGCGTAGCGGCCATGGTCATAAGCCTCTCCAGGTCCGTAGCAGAAGGCTTGGACCCGCTCTGATAGTTCCGCCGAAGAAACTTTTTGACCGCCTCGGCAAAAGCCTCCGGCGTTTCCGCATTTTCGAAGTCCATGAGGCTGGCGTAATCGTTCCCGAAGCTCAGAGCGGCACGCAGCGCCGTACCGAATGCTTTGACCGCAGGATCGGCATACGCGGTTGGCAACGTCAGTGGTTCAGGCGGCATAGTTCATTACCTCCCTAAGTGCATCCTCCGTGTAAAGATTGTCCTGCTTCACTCCTTTGCGAGTGTCCGTGACATAGCGCAGGAACACACGCGCATGGCGATAATAACTCTCCAAGGACGGCGCCATGACGAACTCCGTGATCGCTTCGGCCAGATCCTCATTTCCTTGGACACTGCCCCGCCGGAACAGGTAACTCCACGTCGCAAACGCTTCTGCTACGCCCGGTCTTCCGGAGAGGGCCAACGCTATCAGGCCGCCCATCTGGAAAACGCCCCCGGCTGCCGGCTTGAATTGATTTCCGGACGGGAAAAGCGAGAAGTAAAGGACGCCGGAAAACTGCAAGGGCAGCGACGGATTCCCTGCTGCCCGCTGCCGGATCGCCTCCGCTAACATTACGGAAAAGTGGGCTACTGCGTTGCTGAGTCCGTGGTAAGCGAGACTGTGGCCGTAAACCAGCTCCCTGATCGCGTGAAAATCGCTGAACCGAACGAGAGCGGGGATGGGAAGGGTGACATAGTACTCCCACTTGCCGCTTACCTTTTGCGCGCGGTATCGCTGGGCAACCACGGCGCCAAGGCAGGCCAGCGCCCAGTTGATCTCATCCACCGCGGTCGCGGCCTCGTTATAGGCCGTCGTGGTAACCCCTTTCAGCCCCTTGAAAGCGCCAGGTTCCAGCGGCCCGGGCAGAGTACATGGGCCGTCAAGTTCTGCAGACAGACCCCCCCTGCTATCCGTCAGGATCGTCTGCAACTTCTTCTCGATGACCGCGCGGACCTTCTCCCTCTGCTCGGTCCACCTGGCCTTATAGGTCAGGAATACTTGCTGCCAGGCCTCCTGACCCAATACCGCGTGCCATTCCTCGGACTTGGCCAGATCCGAGAATGCAGCGGCGGGTTGCAGCTCGATAACGAACGCCTGGCCGGCATCCCGGATGACCGGCGCCACAACCCCGCGGGTCAGGCAGTGCAGCAACTGCGCCAGCCCGTACGCGCGGCAAGTGTCAAAGATCTCGAAACCACTCTTCAAAACGATGGATCGCATCTTCCCCTCCGCCGCTCGCCGCCCAGTCCGAAAGACGAACCCACCGGGAGAGCAACACGTAGCTCGTATACTGGCGGGATGACAGGAACGAGAGGCCCAAATTCAGAGTTCCGGTACCGGCGGGCGGCACCGTATTGAAATCTTCGCGGTCAAGCTGGAACCCGGTCAGCGCAAGCGCTTGCTTCATGGCCTCGTACCAGCGGGGGTGCATCGTGAATGGTGGCGTCCGCTCAGACCTGATGCTGTGATGATGCGCGATAGCGCCCAATGAGGGGACCACCAAAATCTCCTGGAGTTCAGGTTCGACCAGCCGCGAAAGCACCGGCGTCGCAATCCACGCCGAGACCGTGGCATGCGGGGGGAGGCTGGGCAGATGGCCCCCGCCTCGCCTGGCCAACAGCTCGTCGTCGTCGAGGGGAGGCCGCAGCCCATAGCGAATAGCACGCTGCCACTCGGCAGTCAGCTTTCCTAGGTCGTGAAGGACCAGCAGCAGTCGAACCCAATTCCGTAACCGCCTCTCGAACCACCCGACCAGGTCGGCGAGCATGGCGACGGCCCTACTCTCGCGCGCGAGAATCACTTCGTCCCAGACTTTGACGACGCGCACAGCGTGGTCTACCCACAGCTCCATGCCGCTCGTGTCGTCCAGGCGGGCCGCATGCGACTTTCGGGGCGGAATGACTACCGGTTCTGCCGAAACCCCGGGCTCGCCCAGGCGCAAACCGAACTCACCATCATAGCTGGCATGCTCCGGGTGGATTACGTACAAACCACCGGGCGCCAGCGCATTTGGCCGCACCGGCTGGATCTCAACCCGCACTCGGTATTCATCCACCGCGCCTCGATCCACCGCAACTTCCCAAACGCGCGCGGTGCTCCTTTGGACAAATTTTTGGAAAACGTCGAGACGTAGAGGGCAGCGGGGCAGGCGCCGCACGTCCTCCCCCAGCGCTTGCGGGTCGTGATGGAGGACCACTTCCACAGAGTTCGCGTCCCGAACCGCCCGCTCCGCCTTCGCGGGGTTACCCTTGAAATTCGCCTCTGCCAACGAAGCCAACGCCCTGGACCCCGACGCCCGGGCCAGCCAGCGCTCGGCATAAGGACCGAAAACCTCGTCCACCAGGTTCCTCTCCAGCTGCCAGGTCAGCGCCTTGCCGTCCACCCCGTACTTCGTCAGAGCGGCCGCGGTCGCCTCCAGCAATTCTGTATCATAAGGCCAGGGATTTTCAAGTTGATTAAAGATAATTCCCAGACCGTTTCCACCCCAACGCGCACACCGGCCCAGCCGTTGAACCAATGCGTCGCTCGGAGCCAGTTCCGTGACGAGAAGGTCGCACGATATGTCCAATCCCACCTCCACCACCTGCGTGGCAACCAGGAGCGCGCGCTCGGAGAGCGCATCCTTGGCGAAAAGGCGCTCAATTTGTTGTTCCTTGCGCGCACGGTCCATCTCGTTAAATCTGGAATGAACGAGCAGGCATTGGCCAGGCACCCGGGATCGCAGGCCTTCATAAAGCTGGAGTGCCCGGGATACGGTATTCGCCACGACGATCGTTTTCGTGTAAAACGCTGCGTATTCCAGAACGATTTCGGGCGTCAGGTGCGTCGGCTCGATCCTGAGCGTGACACGTCGCGGTCTCTGAGCGGGGCTGAGACGATCTTCGGCTTCGATCAGGCAAGCGCCGAGCTCTTCGGAAAGCTCCGTCAGAAACGTTTGCGGCAATGTACCGGACATCACCACGAAGGGCATCCTGCACTCGCCCGCGCGACGGGCCAGCGTCAGCGCAGTCTGCAAGCCCAAGAGCGGCTCGAAGGTGTGTACCTCATCAAATACAAGCAAACTGCCGGGTATCGCTCCGGCAGGTATGTTCCCGAAGCGCACGCCCAGGCTCAGCGGGGCACAGGCATAGGAGCACACCACCTGATCGAGCGTGGCCACAATAGCATCCGCATAGAACAGAACACTATGAGGACGCTGCCCGTGAACGGTCTCCACGCGAAGCGACGGATCCCAGGCACATGCATATCCAGCCAGCCGCCGCGCCAACTGATTCGCCAGAGCTCGCAACGGCAGTACGTGAATCATGCGGTGAGGAAGTTCGCGACCACGTAGACTGAGGAAGGGTATCCAGACGGCTTCCGACTTGCCGGAACCCGTGGGAGCGCACAAGATGACCGGCTTGCCCCTGCCCAGAGCTTCGGCGCAAGCCGTCTGATGCGGCGCCGGATCGTGGCCAACGAGCCTCCTGAAAACGCTTTCGAACTCTGTTGGCATCGCCGCCCCCTCTACCCCAGCGTCACGCGCAGCTTGTCGCCCGCGCTCAGGCGCACGGGGTCGGCCCACTCGATGAGGGCTTCGCCGTCGCGCACCGTGGCCCGGGCGCGGCCGCGGGTCCGGACGTCGGCTCTGGCGCCGGCGAACGGCAACCTCAAACGCGCCAACTCGAGCCGCCCGCCCTCCACGCTGATTTCCGCCTCCAGCTTCTCCCCGGTCGCCCGCTGCCAGTACTCGCCCCAAGCCACTCCGGCCGAGTACAAAGTTCGGAACTCGGGGCCGCGCAGCCGGGGC
>JAPWUP010000183.1 GCA_028275505.1 Bryobacteraceae bacterium | reverse complement strand
AAGTAGATCCGCCCGCCGTCCAGCAGCTCGCCGTAGGCCCCGTAGAAGAACACCTGCTCGCTGCGGTTACCCTCACCCTGCTGCACCAGACGCCAGAGCCGCCGGTTGTCCAACCCGTAGCGGTACTCCTCGAAGTAATCGGGGTTGCCGCCCCGGCTGGCTCGCACCAGCCGGTTCTCGGCGTCGTATTCGAACTGCGTGTAGCCGGTCGGATTGGGCATCGCAGTCACGTTACCCGTGGCGTCATAGCTGAAGCCCGTCAAGCGATTGGTGGCCGGGTCGGCCCATCGCGTCCAGCTTGGCGCCGTCCCCTTGGTCACCGTCTGCGCCACCAGGTTGCCGAAGCCATCGTAGCTGTAGGCCTGCCCCCACTGCGGCCCGCTGGTCTCGGCCCGCACCAGCCGGTTCAGACTGTCGTAGGTGAAGTTCACTTCCTCACCCCCGACGACCATCTGGCTCAGCCGCCCGTTGTTGGTGGTGGCCGGGTAGCGATACTGGACATTAAGCAAATACTCCCCGCTGGAACGCTGCACCCCATGCCAGACGACCTGCCCGAGGGGATTATAACTCCATCGCTCGCTCAAGTAGATGCCCCCCACGGTGATAGAGTCTGACCGGCGACAGCGGCTGCCCGGCGGCGTTGTACTGGACATCCCGCACCCAGGTCACCGTGCGGTCTCGCGGTTCGGTCAACCCGCTGAGCCGCCCAACCCCTGGGCCGAATGAATCTCTTGGGAATCAGCCAGCCTTGACGCTTGCAGGATAACTCACCCTTTACGTTGCGTCTTGCCGCTCTTGTGGAACTGGCGACGGTAAAGCTTGCTGTCCTTGCTATCAATGTACTCTATCGTGATGGTCGTCGGAGTTGAGATGATTTTTGCTCCCGACATCGTCGAGGCCCGAAGCCCTATCTTCGGTATGCCATTTTCAAACACAAGCGCTAAAACCGGCTGGGCTGTTCCACCCATGAACTCAAAGACGTAGACACCTTCTATCATTGCGAATTGATAAAAGCCGGCCTCTTCCGTCTCGTAAACCAAAGCCGGAGTGGTGGCGTTAGCCGGCCATGCGACGAGCTGGAACACACCGAGACGCTTCGCTATATCCACAGGACATTGGCGAATCTCCAGGCGTTGAGCCGCATACCCTGCGTCCAAGTTCCCGGGGACCGTGGTAAGGATTGCGATCAGGTTGGGACACAGGTTTGGTTGTGCACTCTGTAGTTGCGGGCAGAAAGGGAAGCAAGCCAGAACAGCGAGCAACACGAGGAGCGAATGGCAGCGTTTCATGGCGTCAACCTCATGGTTTCTCATGGATTCAAGAGGTTCCAAATTGCCCGAAAAGCAACGGTGAAATCCGAGTCAATGGACTTGGCGCACTCCAAGACGGCAGCCCCATAGGCATCCCCAAAACGCGGTTCGTCGCCGGACAGCGTGATCGCACGAGCCAACTGTTCCTGTGGGGTTCGTAGGTCGGGTCGCCGTTGCCGAACAATCTCGAGACGCTTCTCCAACCCGCGAAGTTTGACCATCACCGCGGTCTGAACATCTCGGGCCGCTTCGATGGACCATGGCAGATCGTTACCGTACTCACCCTCCCAAGTCGCTTTGTTGTACTGGAACAAGCCAGTGCGGCCTGCCGGCCCGTCGCGGTAAGGATCCCAAGCGGCTTCGAGGCCAGCAATGCAATCCAGCATCTGCCATGTCCAGGTGCTTCCTGAAGGCACCGCCTTTCGGATCGCCGAGCTCACCTTCACCCAGTTGGCTCGAGCGCCCGCCAAATCCCTTTCGAACCTCGCTTCTCGCAGCCTTTCGCCGTTTTCAGCGCCTGACCCGCCGGTCGCATCCCTGCCCCCTGCCGCCGGCGGCGGCAACAGGCCGGAATCTTCCCGGGTGAAGGCCTCCTCCCAGCTTTCGAATGCCAGCCAGACCACCCAAATGATCCGTGGCCTCCTCTCGGGTACGCTGATGAACAGCCCCGCCGGGTCGTAGTAATTGACCGGATCCCCCGCCACATACGCGTACCGGTTCCATCCCTGCGGGTTCTTCAGGGCTTCGGGGGCCAGGTAGGGATCGGCTTGCATGAAGCGACCCCACGCCGCCGTGTAGTAGCGGTTCCAGGCGTAGTCGAGCCCGGTCGCGTCCCGGTAATACGTCGCGAACTTTTCCGTGCCCTCGGGCGTCGTCTCCCGCTCCCCTCCGTAAGGATAATACCGCGCCGGGCCGCCCACCGAACCCAGCCGGTCGGTCACCACTCAGGCAGCCGCCGCATGCCCATGGGCCTGCGCAGCCCACCGAGAACCGCTACTCATTACAATCGGCCAAGGGGGAGTGCGGGCAGCCAGTTCGGCGTACTGCTGGTCGCTATAGCGATAGCGCCTGCGGATCCGCTTCAGCCACTTCTCGCCCCGCGGCCAGACGATGACTTCACAACGAATCGTATTCCACACGTGTCCGGTCCAGGGATTGACCGCGTAGTGCCCAACCATCACCCCGGCCGGACTGCGAAAGGTCAGCACGAAGAAATAGTGGAAGTCCGGATCGGACTTGGACAAGTCGACTAGCTCCAGCACTGGCGCAAGATGGGGATACTCCCACCATACGTAGTCCCGCAAGATCTGCGCCGCCTCCCGCGCCGTGATCTTGCGCTGCTCGCCGCTCACCCCGAGCCCCGCGCCCAAAATGACTCCCGCCAGAATGGCGGTCACACGCATGATTGTCCGCGCCACCATGGCAGTGGCCTCCCCACTCATGGGCAGTCCATGCGCTTGACTACCGCCCGGATTGCGCCGGCCAGGTCCTGAGCGTAGGTTTTGTTACCCACACCGAACTTCCCCGAGGCCTTCAGAGCATTCGCGAAATCCTCGGGGTCAGTCAATCCCAGCACGATCTCGCCGTAATGCTTGGCAAAGGACTCGGCCGACTCTCGGTAATTGCGAAACGTCGCCATCTTCACTTGGGGGTTACCCCCCGCGACCAAGTAACCCGTGGCGAAGCTGACGGGCCAGTGCAGTCCGAAAAAGTTATTACCCTCTTGGGCAAAGCGCTCGAGTCCCCACCCAGATTCGTAGCCGGACAGGCCTAGGATCGCCTCGGTTGTCACTCTCAGGCCCTCCGCCACGGCCGCTGCATCCTTCCGGTACCTGGCAATAAAAGTCAGTATCCTTTTGTTCGAGGGTCTCCGGGGGTCACACTCTGGCCGGATCCCCGACTCCGGCGGCTCAAATTCGAGGTCAAGCCCGGGCTCCGGAAGCTCTATCGGCTCCGCGGCCTCGGGAACGGGCAGGTCCCACGAACCGCCGCCCCCCGCCGCCGAAAGATCGCAACCACAGGAAATAGAGGAACCTCACCACCGTGATCGAAAAGCATGGCACTCCGTAGTTGCCCGAGCACGCGTCCAGCCCCGCCGGGTCGTAGTAATTCACCGGATCCCCGGCCACATACGCGTACCGGTTCCAAGCCTGCGGGTTCTTCAGGGCCTCGGGGGCCAGGTAGGGATCGGCTTGCATGAAGCGACCCCAAGCCGCCGTGTAGTAGCGGTTCCAGGCGTAGTCCAGCCCGGTCGCGTCCCGGTAGTACGTCGCGAACTTCTCGGTTCCCTCAGGCGTCGCCTGCCGCTCCTGTGGCTTAAGCAGAATACCTCAGGCTGAAACTGACATAGGCGTCCACGCCTGTCATCAGTGCTTCGGCCTGGCCGCTGCTCCGGGTGCTTGGCCGCCTCCCAAACATGCCCTTGCTCGCTATGCCCTTCTCACGACAGCGACGGGCGCCCGCAGTGGACGCCCACCTTACTCTTTCGCCTCCACCTCCAGACGGTGCTCCCCTAAAACGCGCTCACCCTCCATGACCTTCACGCTCACCTCGCGCCCGTCCGAACTCACCAGCACCGGGCCCTTGGTGTAATACTGTCCTACCACCTCAAAAAACCGCCGACCCGCCCGCAAAATGAACACACCATCCTCTCGGATGCGCTCCAACGAAGCTCCCCTCAATTGAAAAACGAATACGGAACCCGCCACCAGCATCTGGTGCACGAAGCTGCGCCACGTATCAATCACCAAATCCGGCTCCTTGGACCCAGCCAGGAAACCCACCAGAAAAATGGCCCAGGAATCTTCCCCGCACCGCCGGATCTCCACCCGCGGTTGGGACTCCGGCTTGCCCGGCCCAGCCTGCCATATGGTGGCCGTCACCACCGGGCAGGGTTGCGGCACCGGCCGGGATCGCTCCTCTGCCACCTGCCCCATCGCCAGACCGGCCATCAACCCCACGCTCAGGCTTACTCTTGGTCCCCGTCTCATCGGCTGACCTCCTCACTACACATCGCTTTCCAAGTTCGCGACTGCACGCAGCCGGCTAGAAAGTCTGAAACCCCTTCGCCTCCAAACGATAGCTCGCCACCACGCGCCCGCCCTCGCGCAGCTCGACCGTCACTTCGGAGGCGTCGGACACGATCCGGGGCGGATCCTTCACCGGCTGCATGGCCGTCAGCTTGCACGCCTGCGAATCCGCTTCGATGATGTACAGCGTGTCCTGCCCGCCGCCCCCGCTCATCTGAAACACGTACACCCTGCCCGCCATCAGAATCTGCCGCACCCGACTGTGGCCTGTATCCAGCACCAAATCGGGCGCCTTGGCCCCGCCCCGATAGCCCACCAGTTGCAGCATCGGCGACTGCAACCCGCAGCGCCTCAACTCCACCCGCGGCTCACCTTCGGCCGGGCCCAGCGTCGCTCTATAAAACGTTGACAGCAGCAGTGGACACGGATCCCGCCCAGAAGAAGCGGGGACGATCCGCGCAGTAGGCCTCAAACCCCAAGGCCACAGCCTGACGTCCACAGTGCCGGCTGGTCCCGCCCGCTTGAGTGCCGGCAGCGACGCCCACGGCAATTCAGCTCGGCGAGCGGCCTCCCACCCTTGGTGCCGCACGCCATCCGGCCACCCCCATCCCCCCAGCTCCTCTTGTTCCCCAGCCTCGGGGGGAAACCGATAGCGGGCCAGCAGCACGCCCCATTGTTCCACGTCCACCTGAACCGCCTCGCCATCGCTCGTCAAGATGGCAGTGTCGGGGGTGGCATTCTTTGAGACCCACCTGGCGGCCTGTTGATCGGCTTGGAGGACGTAGATCCCGTCCCTCGAGCCCCCGCCAATCTGAAACACGAATATCCGCCCCGCCATCAACGCCTGACGCACGCTGATGTTCCCCGTGTAAATCACCACATCGGGGAGTTTCGCCCCGCCGCGAAAGGCGACCAATTGAATCAGATCGAAGTCAGCGAAATCCCGCCGGATCTCGACCCGGGGCTGCTGCTCCGGCGGTCCCGGAGCGGCCCGGTAGAACCGGGAGACGACAATCCGTCCGGCCCGCTCGGGAGGCCGCAGTTGCAAATCCACCTGCGCCACCGCCCCCAAGCCGCCCAGCAGCAACCCCCAACCCATTAACACAGACCGCATCCACCTGCCTCCTGCCCGCTCACACCGCGCTGGCTGCGCCTGCGCCCCATTTTACGGCCGCGGCAGTCTGTGGTACTCGCGAATCACTTCCACCGCCGCCTCAAAGTCGCTCTCGATCACACGCGCGCAATCCATCACGTGCTCCGCGTAGGGCATCCCCAGCACGCCTTCGCCAAATAGGTGTACCGCCGTCCAAACCGCCTCTTCCACACTGGCGTTCGGGTGAGCCTTGAGAAAGATGCCAACCCTGGCTTCCAAGGCGACGATGGCGACGTAGGTGGACGCCTCCGGGTCCAGCACTTGCGACCAAGGCTTGCGTGCCTCCGCCGGGACGTACTTTTGCCACTCATTCCAGTTTTCTTCATTGAACTGAAATAGGCCTAACCGCTTATCTTTAGGGTTGACCGCTTTAGGATTCCACCAGCTTTCAATGCCCGCCATACAATCAAGGATCGCGGGCGTGAAGTTGGTCGAGAGGCTCTTCACCAAGCCATGGATTGTGTCCCTCACCGCGATGTACTGGCGCCACTCTAAAGCGGGGAACTCCAACTCGAAGCTGCCTGGAAGCTCTATCGGCTCAGCGGCCTCGGCAACCAACAGGTCCGACGAACCGCCGCCTCCGCCGCCGAAAGATCGCAACCACAGGAAATAGAGGAACCTCACCACCGTGATCGAAAAGCATGGCGCCCCGTAGTTGCCCGAGCACGCGTCCAGCCCCGCCGGATCGTAGTAGTTCACCGGGTCCCCCGCCACATACGCGTACCTGTTCCAGCCCTGCGGGTTCTTCAGGGCTTCGGGGGCCAGGTAGGGATCGGCTTGCATGAACCGGCCCCAAGTGGGGCTGTAGTAGCGGTTCCAGGCGTAGTCCAGCCCGGTTTCATCCCGGTAGTACGTCGCGAACTTCTCCGTTCCCTCGGGCGTCGTCTGCCGCTCCTGTCCGTAAGGATAATACCGCGCCGGGCCGCCCACCGAACCCAGCCGGTCGGTCACCACGCCCTGGCCCGACGGGATGCCGCTGCGCCCGATCAGCCGTCCGCCGAAGTAGATCCGCCCGCCGTCCAGCAGCTCGCCGTAGGCCCCGTAGAAGAACACCTGCTCGCTGCGGTTACCCTCACCCTGCTGCACCAGACGCCAGAGCCGCCGGTTGTCCAACCCGTAGCGGTACTGCTCGAAGTAATCGGGGTTCTCGCCGCGGCTCGCCCACACCAGCCGGTTCTCGGCGTCGTATTCGAACTGCGTGTAGCCGGTCGGATTGGGCATCGCAGTCACGTTACCCGTGGCGTCATAGCTGAAACCCGTCGAGCGATTGGTGGCCGGGTCGTATCCTCCCAGGCTCTTCCTGGCCCACCCCGGCTGAAATTGTTCACGCACTACGAATGGCAATCATCGGGGTGCGACTTGGGGAGCTTCAACCTGACAACTGGGCCAGGAGCCGGCCTGGGCGAAAGGACGCACCCGGATCGCGACCGGAATCCCGGTTACCTGCACGCTGGCCAAGCGCGCCAAACCGAGCGTTTGAGAAAACGTCACCGTGGTGCGTGCAGGATCGGGGCGCGTAGCCGCCCAGCCGCTCCCGGCCCCCGCAATCAAAACACAGCAGTAACGATGCCGCGCCCGCGCAACTGTCAGCACAGGCGGCAGCGCTCAGCAATCCCGTCAAGCGCCGGCCTTCATGAGCAGCTCGGAGGAGGCGGGCGGAGACGTCTCGCGTTGCCGCGCGAACTCTTCGTCCAGTTGCTTCCAGCGAGCGGCGAGCTTCTCGGCACGCTCGGGGAACCTGGCGATGAGGTTATCCTGTTCCGCGCGATCGCGGGCTAGGTCGTAAAGTTCCCAGGGGCCGTCAGCCCCGGCCGCCACCAGCTTCCAGTCGCCCACCCGGAGGGCGCGATTGTTGTTGTGGTTGAAATACAGGAACTCACGCCGCAAGATGCCGTCGCGTCCAAAGGCTGGCGCGATGCTGATGCCACTGAAACGAGGTGCGCCCTCTGCCGGCGGGCGGTGAGGTTCGCCGCCGGCCAGCTCCAGAAGCGTCACCGGGACGTCAATGAAGTGGCAGCAGTCGTGCCGCAGCGCTCCGGCATCGCGGATCCCCGCCGGCCAGTGCACGATCCAGGGCGAAGCGATCCCGCCCTCGTGAA
>JAPWUP010000049.1 GCA_028275505.1 Bryobacteraceae bacterium | reverse complement strand
AGTGTGACGCCGATGAGCAGGCTCACCGAGATCACCGCGATCATCATGTGCAGCAGCAGCTCGTTGGACTTCTCGGCCGCCGTTTCCCCGTAGTGGCGGGTGATGGTCAACTCGACCTCGGGCGGAATCACGCTGCCGCGCAACTTCTCCACGCGAGCGAGTACGTTGTGCGCCACCGTGATGGCGTTGGTGGCCTTGCGCTTGGAGACGGCCAGAGTCACGGCGGGATGGAAGGCGCCGTCGCGCCCGGCGTAGTGGACGTACTGCGCAGGCTCTTCCCCTCCGTCCTCCACCCGGGCCACGTCGCGCAGATAGACGGGCTTGTTCTGGAAGACGCCGACCACGACGCTGGCCACGTCACTGGCATTGCGCAGGAAATCGCCCGTTTCGAGCACGAATTCACGGTTGGCGGCGGCGAAGCTGCCCGCGGGCAGGCGGCGGTTGGCGGCTGCCAGCGCCTGGTGGATTTCCAGCGGCGTCAGGGCGTAAGCAGCCAGGCGGGCTTCATCCAGGGTGACGCGGATTTCACGCCGCTGCCCGCCGATGATTTCCACCGCGGAAACATCGGGCACCTGCTTGATGACGTCGTGCACCTGCGCAGCGATGCGCCGCAGCTCGAACGGACCGTAGCGACGGCTCCAAAGCGTCAGGGCGAGAATCGGCACGTCGTCAATGGAGCGTGGCTTGATCAGGGGCGGGGTGGCTCCGGGCGGGATCAGATCGAAGTTAGCGAACATCTTCTGGTTGAGCTTGACGATCGAGTCCTCTTCGTCCTCCCCCACATAGAAGCGCACCACGGCCATGGCGCCGCCGGGACTGGACGTCGAATAGATGTACTCGACGCCCGGGATCTCCCAGAGCAGCTTCTCCATGGGCTTGGTGACGCGCTCCTCGACCTCCCTCGCAGAAGCGCCCGGCATGCCCACGAAGATGTCAATCATGGGGACCTTGATTTGCGGCTCCTCCTCGCGCGGAAGCATCAGCACCGCGAAGGTCCCCAGAGCGAGCGACGCCAGGATGACCAGGGGCGTCAGCTTGGAGTCAATGAAGGCGCGGGCAAAGCGCCCCGCCGGGCCGAGCTGATCCGGCATCCTCACGGCCTCACCTCCACGCGCGCACCGTCGCGCAGGCCTGGGGGAACGGGCGCCACCACGCTCTCCCCGCCGTTCAGACCGGAAAGGATCTCGACCTGACCGTCGCGACGCGCCCCGAGCGTCACCAGGCGCATCCGCGCCGCGCCCTGCTCGACGACGAACACCGAGGCGAGCTGGCCGCGCTCGACCACCGCATTCAGCGGCACCGCCAGAACCCTCCGCACGCCAGTATCGAACACAGCCCGCCCGAACAAGCCTGAGCGCAGGCCGGGCGCAGCGGGCAGGTCAATTTTCACCGTGAAGGACCTCGCCGATGCATCCACGGCGGGAATGATTTCGACCACCCGCCCGGTCAGCTCTCGCCCCAGAGCGTCCACGCGGACGCGCACGTTCTGTCCGGCGCGCACGGCGCCGATGCGCGATTCCTCGACGGCCGCCTCGAGTCGGTAACCGCCCTCCTGTTCGAGCACAAACAGCGGCGTTCCAGGCGCTGCCAGATTGCCTGGCTCGACCTTTTTCTCCGTGACCAGACCGTCAAACGGGGCGGTAATGCGGGCATAGCTGCGCATGACCGCAGCCGCCTGCACGGCCTGCTCGGCCTGCTGGATTTTGGCTGAGAGTTGCCGCCGACGCGCCTGCGCCATCTCGTACTGCGCCTCCGCCATGCGCAATTTGGCGACCGCCTCGTCATACTCCTGGTTGGAGATCGAGCGCTTCTGGAACAGATCCTGCATGCGCCGGAAGGTCACCTGCGCCAGCTCCAGACTCGCCTTGGCCGCAGCCACGGCATTATCGGCTTCAGGAACGGCGCTGCGCGCTTCCTCCAGCGCGGCCTGCGCCTGTCGCCAGTTGGCCTCCAGATCGCGGGCGTCGAGTTCGGCCAGGAGCTGCCCCTGCCGCACGCGATCGCCAGGACGGACCATGACTTCGCGGACGTAGCCCATGACCTTGGAAGAGATCACCGCCGTGGTTCGTGCGCGCACGGTGCCGGTGACCTCGAAGGTGGCGGGCCACTCCGTCGCATTCACCTGGTACACATGGACCGCAACCGGGGCGGTCTGCGAATCCGCGTGTGCATGCTTCTCGCGGCTTGCGCCGCAACCGGCCATCACAGCCAGTGCGACAACAGCGGGCAAAACGGAAACTCTCATGGACGACTCCTGCTCAATCCAGCACGGGGGAATCGGCGGCCAGCACGCCCGCAGCCAGCGCCAGCTCGGCGGCGGCCACGCGCTGGTCGTAGAGGGCAGCCAGATAGCGGTTGCGCGCTTCCAGCACCGCAATTTCGGTGCGCAGCAGATCGGTCACTGTGGCCAGCCCGTTCTCATACCGGTTTTTGGTGATGCGCAGGCTTTCCTCCGCCTGTTCGATGGCTGCGCGGGCGACCTCGATGCGCTGCTGGGCCGCAGTCCAATCCGCCCAGGCCTTGCGGACGTGCAAACGCACCTGGGATTCGGCCTCGCGGCGCTGGGCCTGGGCGCGCTCGGCCAGAAAACCGGCCTCCCGAATCCTCTCCCGGTCCGCGAAGCCGTTGAACAGATTCCAGCGCAGGGAGACCGCAGCCAGCCAGTTAGCCGCGCCGCGGGTGACGAAACGCTGGCGATCGGTCTCGAAGGCGGCACGGAATGCCAGCTGCGGCAGCAGGGACGCGCGGGCCAGAGCGGTTTGCTGGGAAGCGAGACGCACGGCCAGCTCCGCCTGTCGCGTTTCCGGCCGCTGCTCGACGGCCATTTTTTCGTAGTTGGCCAGATCGGCCTCGGACAGGCGAACGGGCGCCAGCGCCGTCACCAGGTCGTGGGCGGCATCCAGGGGCAGGCCGAGAGCGTCGTTCAGAGCGGCGTGCGCTACCTCCAGATCGGCTTGTCGCCGGATGCGCTGCTCGCGCATGGCGGCCAGGTGAACCTGGAGCGAGAGCACGTCGGCGTCGGTGATGAGCCCGGCCGAGCGAAGAGCGCGGGCGCGTTCTAGATCGGCCTCCGCCGACCGGACGGCCTGTTCCGCGGTCTTCAGCGATTCGGCCGCCAGCACGGCCCCAAAGTACCTTCGCACCACCTGAGCAATGAGGCCTTGCCGCGTGCGCCGTTCCTCTTCGCCCGCGATGCTGCGACCCAGCTCGGCGGACCGCACCGCCAGTCGCGTCTGGCCGGCGTCGTAAAGGACCTGCTCGACGGCAAGCTGGGACTGGAAATTATTGAGAAAATCAGGCCGGTTCAGCGTGGGGATGGCGAAGTTACGCTCCGTGAAGCGCGCCTGGGTAAGCAGCGAGCTGAAAACGTACACCGGGTTGTTAGTGCGCTGGTAGGATTCCGAGTAATTCAACCGGGGCAGATAACCGCTGCGGGCCGCCTGAATCCGGGTGGCCGCGGCCGAGACGGCGCTTTGTGCGGCCTGAATTTGCGGATGCTTTTGCAGGGCGATTTCCACGGCCTGTTTCAGACTCAGCGGCTGCTGCGCCCAGACGAAGAACGACCCGAGGATTAGCGTTGCGGCAACTCGCATGCTCTCTCCGCCGATGGGTTCACATCCCTAAAGATGCAGGCGCCGGGCCCGGGTGACGGCGCGGGCGCCCGGTCCGTTACAATGGCAGCGAGAAGCAAGCTTGCCGGCAACCGACGCGCAACAGCAGGAAATCGAGCTGGCCCGGCGGCTCGTGGCGGGCGAGCCCGGGGCCTTCGAGCGCTTTGTCGAGCTGTTCCGCAACAAGCTCTTCCAGTACAGCCTCTTGGTTTGTGGTCATCACGAGGACGCCGAGGAGGTCGCGCAGGACGCGCTCTTCAAGGTGTTCGAGAAGCTGGATCAACTGCGCGAGCCCGAGCGCATCCGTCCCTGGGTGTTCCGCATTGCCCGCAACGCCTGCCTGATGAAGCGCCGCAAGAGCGTCTTCGCGCCGGAGCGGGAGCTGTCCCTGGAAGAATTGATGCCGCAGGCGGGCGAGGACGGCGGCCAGTGGAAACTCGAGATCGCCGACTGGTCCTCGTTGCCCGAGGATCAGGCGTTGAGAGCCGAATTGCAGCGCGTGGTGCGGGAGGCCATCCAGGCCTTGCCTGAGATCTACAAGACAGTCTTGTTGCTGCGCGATATCGAAGGCCTCTCGACCGCCGAGACGGCCGAGGTGCTGGGCGTCAGCGAAGAGGTGGTCAAGACGCGGCTGCACCGGGCGCGGCTCGCGGTCCGGCAGAAACTGGATTCTTACCTGCGTTCCTCGCGCGGGAATTCTTCCCGGGGAAAGGCGAACTAAGATGCCAGCAGGCCCGCATCGTCCGAGCGAAGAATGCCGGCGGATTTTCGCCTTGCTGTCCGAGTATCTGGACGCCGAGCTGCCGCTGGAAACCTGCGATGAAATTGAAGCCCATTTGAGCGACTGCCCTCCTTGCGTGGAGTTTCTGGAGAGCTTGCGCAGGACGGTGGAGCTGTGTCGCTCGTTCGAACCGGGTGAGATGCCCGGGCCGTTGAGCGAGGAGGTCCGCGCTGAGCTGCGGCAGCTTTACGAGAAGGCCCTGCGGGGAAGGCCATCGGGAGGCGCGCCGTGAGCAGCGGGCCTCCGGGAGCGGGGGCCGGCTTGTTATGATGTTTAAGGCTAAGCAGGGCGCGCCGTCGCCCGCAATGATCATGAACCACCAGCGCAGACATCGAGGAGAAAATACGCATGCCAGTTAAAGTCGGAATCAACGGTTTTGGCCGGATCGGGCGCAACGTGTTGCGCGCCGGTCTGAATGACCCCGATATCGAGTGGGTCGCTGCAAACGACCTCACAGACACCAAAACTCTGGCCCACCTGCTGAAATACGATTCGGTGCTCGGCCCGCTGAAGGCCGAGGTGAAAGCCGAAGGCGATTACATTGTCGTAGACGGCAAGCGGATCCGCGTCTTCGCCATCAAGGATCCTGGCGAGCTGCCTTGGGACTCGCTGGGCGTGGAGATCGTTATCGAATCCACGGGCAAGTTCACGGACGCGACGCAGGCCAGCAAACACCTGCGCGGGACGGTCAAGAAGGTCATCATTTCGGCGCCGGCCAAGAACGAGGACGTTACCATCGTGCTCGGCGTCAACGAGCACATGTACGATCCCGCCAGGCATCGCATCATTTCCAACGCCTCCTGCACGACGAACTGCCTGGCGCCGGTCGTCAAGGTGGTCCACGAGAACTTCCGCATCCTGAAGGGCTCGATGACCACGATCCACAGCTACACGAACGATCAGAACGTGCTGGACTTCCCGCACAAGGATCTGCGCCGGGCCCGCGCCGCGGCCATCAACATGATCCCGACGACGACGGGCGCCGCCAAGGCCATCGGCCTGGTGATTCCCGAACTGAAGGGCAAGCTGGACGGGCTGGCGATCCGCGTGCCCACGCCCAACGTCTCCATCGTGGACCTGGTGGCCCTGGTCGAAAAGAACACCACTGCGGAAGAGGTCAACGCCGCGCTGAAGGCCGCCGCGCAGGGTCCGCTCAAGGGTATCCTTGATTACACGGAAGACCCGGTGGTCTCCACCGACCTGATGCATCACCCGGCCAGCTCCATCGTGGACGCTGCTCTCACAAAGGTGCTGGATGGTAACCTGGTGAAGGTGATGGCCTGGTACGACAACGAGTGGGGTTACTCGTTGCGTATCGTGGATCTGATCAAGTTCCTGGTGCAGAAAGGCCTGTAAACCTCCCCTCCCTACCCCTGCCAGGCGCGCCCGGCCCCCGCTTGCCGGGCGCGCACCCCTTTTTCGCTGCGCCCGCGGAACTTCATCCCGCTTGTCTCCGTATGAGCTTGCGAGGAGTCCCTGCGCGATGTACTGCACCCAGTGCGGCTTCCAGCTCGAAGAAAGTGACCTCTATTGCGCGCGCTGCGGCCAGCCGACGCGACCGGATCTGGCGCGCCCCGCCCGGCCTCGCAAGCTCGTGCGGGTAATTCGGGGCAAGAAAATCGCCGGCGTCTGCGCGGGCTTCGCTCGTTACCTCGACATGGACGTCACGCTCATGCGCATCCTGTGGCTGGCGCTGCTGTTCGTCTCCGGAGGGATCGCCGGTCTGGTTTATCTGGGCGCGTGGATCATCATGCCGCGCGAAGATGAAGTCGGTGAGTAGGGGCAGGCTGCGGCCAACCCCGCGCTTCGTGTAAACTAACCCGCCGGAGGATACGCCGATGAGCCAGCCTTGCCTTTGGTCCCGCCGAGAGTGGATTGCCTCTGCCGCGGCCTCGGTCCTCTATCCGGTGCTGCGCGCCGCTTCGCGACCACCCAACGTGCTCTTCATCGCTTCCGATGATCTGAACACGTGCCTGAGTTGCTATGGTCATCCGCTCGTGCGCACGCCGAACCTGGACCGCATCGCCTCGCGCGGCGTCCGCTTCGCCAGGGCCTATTGCCAGTATCCGCTTTGCAACCCATCGCGGGCCTCGCTGATGACCGGGCTGGCGCCAGACACCACCACCGTCTACGACAACAGCCGCCATTTCCGCGAGGCCATCCCCGACGTCGTCACCTTGGGCCAGCTTTTCCAGAAGAACGGCTACTTCAGCGCCCGCGTGGGCAAGATTTTCCACTACGGCGTGCCCAGGCAGATCGGCACTGACGGACTGGACGACAAGCCGACCTGGAACCGGGTGGTGAACCCCTGCGGCGTGGATCATACCAAGGAAGAGGCATTGCTCACCAATTACACGCCGCAGCGCGGTCTGGGGTCCGCCATCTGCTTCTATGCGTCGCCGGCGCGCGACGAGGAGCACACCGACGGCATGGTGGCGCTGGAAACGATCCGCCTGATGGAAGAGCACCGCAACGATCCGTGGTTTCTGGCCGCGGGCTTTTACCGGCCCCACGTGCCCTGGATCGCACCCGTCAAGTACTTCGACCAGTTCCCCCTGGAGCGCATTCAATTGATCCCCTTCAGCGAGGACGAGATGCGGATCGCGCCGGAACTGGCCTACTTCACGCGCCCGGCGCACTGGGGGATGAACGAGCAGCAGCGGCGCGAGGCCATGCGCGCCTACTACGCCTCGATCGCCTTCATGGACGCGGAGGTCGGCAAGCTGCTCGAAGCGCTGGAACGTCTGAAGCAGCTCGACAACACGATCATCGTTTTCTGGAGCGATCACGGCTACCAGCTTGGTGAGCACGGGCAATGGATGAAGCAGACGCTGTTTGAAGCCTCGGCTCGCGTGCCGCTGATGATCTGCGGACCGGGCGTGACAGCGCGCGGCCGCGTCTGCCCGCGCACCGTGGAGCTGCTCGACCTCTACCCGACGCTGGCCGAGCTGTGCAGCCTGCGTGAGACTCCGGCGCGACTGCACGGTCGCAGTCTGGTCCCCCTGTTACGCAACCCGACCGCGAGCTGGACCAAGCCGGCGATCACGCAAGTGCAACGTGGTTCCGGCCAGAAGGCCGTCATGGGTTACACCATCCGCAACGAACGTTACCGATACACGTTCTGGGACGAGGGACGGCGCGGCGAAGAGCTTTACGACTACCAGAAAGACCCGCGCGAGCTGACGAACCTCGCCTCGGCCGGCGCGGCCGCCCGCCTGAAGGAGGACCTCCGCAGACAACTCACTTCGCTGTTGCAGGCGCGGGGAAAGAAAGCGGGAGGCTAGAAGCGGCGGTCAGCGGTGCGGCTAGACTGGAACATGTATGGCCGCACCGCGTGCAATCTTGTTGCTTGCGGCCGCCACGGCGGCCGCGCAAACCTTCGACATTTCCGGCGAACGGATTCGGGCGCATGTCCGGTTCCTTTCCCATGACCTGATGGAAGGCCGCGGCATCGGGACGCGAGGCGAGATCGTCGCCACCGAGTACCTCGCCACGCAGTTCGCCCTGGCCGGCGCCAGGCCCGCGGGCGATCAGGGTTCGTGGTTCCAGGCGGTCCCCTTGATCGGCGTGCAGACTTTGCCTCAGGCGCAGCTCTCCGTACAAGGCCGCGGTCGGACGCTGCATCTGAAGTGGCTCGAGGAATTCGTGGGCAGCAGCCTGCGCCAGCAACCGCTCGAGCAGTTCGAGGCCGAGGCGGTCTTTGTTGGCCACGGCATCGTGGCTCCCGAATATGGATGGGATGACTTCAAAGGCGCCGACGTCCGCGGCAAGATCCTGGTGCTGTTCACCAATGAGCCGCCTTCCGATGACCCGAAATTCTTCGGCGGCCGCGCGCTGACGTACTACGGGCGGTGGACGTACAAGTTCGAGCAGGCGCTTCGGATGGGAGCTCTCGGCGCCATCATCATCCACACGGACGCCACGGCCGGCTATCCGTGGAGCGTCGTGCGAGGTTCGTGGGGCCGCGAACAACCCTTCGTGGAGCTTCGGCCCGGAGAGAGCGCGCTGGCGTTGGCCGGCTGGGTCAGCCAGGCCGCCGGCGAGAAGATTCTCGGTATGGCCGGAAGGAACGTGGCCGACTTGCTGAAGGCGGCGCAGTCGCGAGAGTTCCGGCCGATTCCGCTCGGGCTGCGCGTGCGGGGGCGGCTGCCGGCCAAGATCCGCCGTATCCAGACGCGCAACGTGGTGGCGATGGTGGAAGGCAGCGACCCTGAACTCCGGTCCGAAGCGGTGCTCTTCACGGCGCACTGGGACCACCTGGGAATCGGCGAACCCGTAAACGGGGACGCAATCTACAACGGGGCGGTAGACAACGCCACTGGCTGCGGCATCCTCTTGGAGATGGCGCGGGCGTGGGCGTCCCTGGAGCAAAAACCACGCCGCTCGGCGTTGTTCGTTGCGGTGACGGCTGAGGAGGGGGGACTGCGGGGATCCGAGTATTATGCGACGCACCCGATCGTTCCGCCAGGCAGAACGGCAGCGGCACTGAACTTCGATGCCTTCCACCCTCTGGGCCTGATCCGCAGCGTGGTCGTGGCGGGGGCCGAGCGCACCACACTGTACCCGGTGGTTCAGGAGATTGCCGCGCGGCTCGGCCTCGAGATCAAGCCCGATCCCCGGCCTGAGCAGGGCAGCTACTATCGCTCGGACCATTTCCCGCTCGCCAAAGCCGGCATCCCGGCCTTCTCCATCCACCAGGGCGGCGATTTCGTCGGCAAGCCCGCGGGTTTCGCCGAGCAACTGTTTCGCGAATTCAATAGCAAGCACTATCACCAGCCCTCCGACGAGTTCCACGAGGACTGGGACTTCGCAGGACTCGAGCAAATCGCGCGCTTCGGTTTCCTGCTGGGCTTCGAGATCGCGAACCTGGACAAGCTCCCTCACTGGAAGCCGGGCGAGGAGTTTTTCGCCGTGCGGGAGAAAAGTCTGCGCGAACGCTGAGCCTCAGCCCAGACGGAGCACTTCCTGTTCGGGCTCAGCCACGACGCCGCGGTAAGCCATGCGCAGGAAGGGCGGCGCCAGCAGGGTCGTGCAAACCGCCATGAAAACGGCCACGGCGTAGACGTGCGGCGCGATCACGCCCATGGATAGTCCGATCTGCGCAACCACCATCCCGACCTCACCGCGGGGCATCATGCCCAGGCCGACCCGCAACATATTGCGCCAGCCCAGGCTCCAAGCACCCAGTCCGCACCCGATGAGCTTGGCGACGATCGCCGCAGCCAGGATCACCAAGGCCAGCGCTAGCACCGACGATTCGGTGAAGCTTCTCACGTCGAGGTGCATGCCGATGCCCGCCAGGAAGAACGGCACCAGCAGCTCGGTGACGCCCTGCGCCAGGTGCTCCACGCGCGGGTCCACAGTTTCCGAGAGCGCCATGCCGGCCAGAAACGCGCCGACGATGGCGGCCACGCCCACGTGCTCGGCCAAAAAAGACAGAGCGAACAGCACCACCATGGCCAACGCAAAGTAGGCTTCGCTGACGCGCAGTCGCGCATGGGCGCGCGAGACGACGTGCCCCACGGTGCGACCGCCCCACTTGGCCACCACGAATACGAAGCCCAAGGCCACGGCCGCGGTGAACGCCAGCTCGGCCACGTTCAGCTTGCCGCGGGCCACGCTGGAGACCATCGCCAGCACCAGCAGGCCAAGCACGTCGTCAATCACGGCCGCGGCCAGGATCATGCGACTGGCGATGTGATTCAGCAGGCCTTTGCTGGTCAGGACCTGGGCGGTGATTCCGACACTGGTGGCCACCATGGCCGCACCCATGAAGATTGCCTCGGCCTGCGGCTCGCCCCAGGCCAGCAGGATGCCCCAACCCAGAAAGAACGGCACGATGACGCCCAGAACAGCGACCAGCATCGCCGTTCCACCGATCCGCAGCAGTTCGGAAGCTTTGACCTCCAGACCCACGCGGAAAAGCAGGAACATCACGCCGAGGTCCGCCAGTGCGCGCAAGAAATCGTTAGGCGCCATCCAGCCAAGCACGCTGGGTCCGATAAGAACGCCGGCCAGGATCTCGCCCACGATGCCCGGCTGGTTGAGCCGCTCGAAGAGCTCGGCCAGCAGCTTTGCGGTGCCGAAGACCATGAGCATGGCCAGCGGGATGCTTGGTGCTCCCGGCGCAGCCGCCAGCCAGAGCGCGAGTGCCGGAATCAAGAATAGAGCTGCCGTCACGTTCACCTCACTGCGAGTACGCTGCTGCTGTTACCTTGCATCGTGATAGCTATTCCTTCACTGAGGGCGGGCAGGTCGCTTGGCTGGAATCGTGCCGCCGCATCAGTCGCCCGCGCCCACCTCACTCGTCACCTGGTCGAGCAAATCGAAAAACTCCGGCAGGGAGACACCCGCCGCCTCCGCCCCATGAATGCGCGTCTCGCCGTCGGCGGCCAGGGCCGCAACGGCGGAGGCCATGGCGATGCGGTGATCGCCGAAGGAGTCCAGCTCGGCTGCGCGAAAGCGCTGGTTGCCGGGCACGCGGAACCCATCGGGCGCCTCCGCAATTTCGATCCCCATGCGGCGCAGGTTCTCCGCCATCGTGGCGATGCGGTCGCTCTCTTTCACGCGCAGTTCCGCCGCGTCGCGCACCACCAGGCCCTCGCGACTTGCAGCGCCCAGCACAGCCAGTACGGGAATCTCGTCAATCAACGCAGCCGTGAGCGCTCCTTCGATGACGCCTCCGGAAAGCTGCGAGTGCCGCACCAGCACGTCACCCACGGGTTCGCCGGCTGCTTGCTCGAGGCGCAGGATGCGAATGGCGGCCCCCTGGGAAACCAGGAAGTCGAGCAAGGCGGCGCGTGTGGGGTTCAAGCCCACGTCTTCGATCACCAGTTCGGAGCCCGGCACCAGCAAAGCCGCGGCCAGGAAGAATGCGGCCGAAGACAGATCGCCGGGAGCCCGGAGGTCGCGTCCCGCCAGGCGGGCGCGGCCGCGTACGGAAATGCGGCGTCCTTCCACACGCACCTCCGCCCCGAATTCCCGCAGCGCAATCTCGGTGTGATCGCGCGTGCGCACCGGCTCGATGACAGTGGTGACGCCTTCGGCGTACAGGCCGGCGAACAACACGCACGTTTTCACCTGCGCGCTGGCGACGGGCAGCTCATATTCAATGGGCCTCAGATTACCGCCGACGATCTCCAGCGGAGGATAGCGGCCATCGCGGGCCCGCACCGTGGCGCCCATTTGCTCCAGCGGACGGATGACGCGGTCCATCGGGCGGCGCGAAAGGGATTCGTCGCCCGCGATCACGCTGCGGAAAGGCTGCCCGGCGAGGATGCCGGCCAGCATGCGAATCGTGGATCCTGAGTTGCCCGCGTCCAGAATCCGTGCAGGCTCACGCAGACCGTGGAGTCCCCTGCCTTCGATGACGACTTCGCCGGGCCGGCGTTCTACAGCCACGCCGAGGGCTTCGAGAGCGCCGAGCGTGGACGCGCAGTCAGCGCCGCTCGAATAGTTGCGGATTCGGGTCGTGCCCTCTGCGATCGCCGCCAGCATCGCGTAACGGTGCGAAATGGACTTGTCGCCGGGCAGGCGCAGCGATCCGCTCACTCGTCGGGCGGGACGAATGGTTCGGGTCATCGGGAAAGTTCCATTCTAGCCGGCGGGCTTCAGTCTATGAAGTGCGGACCTGCGTTCTTGACGATGATCTCCCGTCCGGTACGCTCCACGGCCTGGATGCGAAAGCTGACGGCGCGTGCGTGGTCGCGCATTTGCCAGCGGAATTCCGCTTCCTCACCGGGCTCCAGCGGATCGGGTTCCACCGCTCCCCGCTGGCGCGTGATGACCTTGCCGTCGGTGGTTTCGAACTCCAGCACGAGCTCGAGCCCCTGCAGGGGTCGGTCAGCCAGATTCCGTAAACGCCCGTCAATCGTCACCAGGCGCTCGGAACGGTGGGCGACGATCTCGACGATCGCGATGGCGGGCGGGGGCGGGGACTTGCGCTTCTGCGGCAGGGCGAAGCACAATGTGGCGAGTGCCAGCAGCGCAAAGGCTGCCGGGCGCACCCGCGGACACCCCCCGGAGGTCCGCATGGTACCCATACAACTAAATCATTTCGCAGGAGGTCGAAGTTGGTCAACCGCAGGGAATGGATGCTCGCTACGGCCGGTCTGACTATCGTCGCGCGCGCCGCGCAGGGCGGTCGCAACGTAGTCATTGCCAGTGCCAACGGCCTGCGGGCTTGCACGCGGGCCATGGAGATCCTGCAAGCGGGCGGCGACACGCTGGACGCTGTCATCGCGGGAGTCAACATCAACGAAGAGGATCCCGAAGACACCTCGGTCGGCTACGGCGGCCTGCCGAACGAGGACGGCGTAGTGGAACTGGACGCTAGCGTGATGCACGGCCCTACGCGACGTTGCGGCGCGGTGGCTGCGTTGCGCAACATCAAGACCCCGTCCAAAGTGGCGCGGCTGGTGATGGAGCGAACCGACCACGTCATGCTGGTGGGCGAAGGCGCGTTGCGTTTCGCCAAAGCCCACGGATTCAAAGAGGAAGATCTGCTGACGGAGAAGGCGCGGCTGGCCTGGCTGGTCTGGAAGGAATCGCTGCGCGACGCGCAAGGCCACAGCAACTGGAGCGACGGTCTGGACGCGCCCGTCAAGCCCAAGGCGTGGCTCCGCGAGCGGTTCCCTGGGGTGGACGAGGAAACCCTGGCCTGGGCCTGGGAGGTCGCGACCAATCCGCCGACGGGCACCATCAACTGCCTGGCGCTGAACGCGCGGGGCGAGATGTCCGGGGTGACCACCACCAGTGGCCTCGCCTGGAAGATTCCGGGACGCGTGGGCGATTCCCCTCTGCCGGGGGCCGGCCTTTGGGTGGATCAGGACGTGGGCGCTGCCGGGTCCACGGGCCGCGGCGAGGAAAACATCCGCGTGGCGGGAGCACACACGATCGTCGAAAACATGCGACGCGGAATGTCGCCCAAGGAAGCCTGTCTGGACGCCCTGCGCCGCGTGGCCTGCAACTTCGACAACGACCGCAGTCGCCTGGAGCGCTTCGACCTGGTCTTTTACGCTCTGCGCAAGGACGGCGAGTACGGCAGCGCCTCGCTGTGGAACGGAACTTACCGGCAGGGCAAGCTCGTTCCGCGACGCTTCGCCGTCAACGACGGCACGGGCAGCCGGCTGGAGCCTTGCGCCTGGCTGCTCGAGCGCAAGTCGTAGGGATCGAACGGGAGGCAGCATGCGCACAAGTACGTGGCTGGCCTTGCTGGGGGCGAGCGCTGCGCTGGCGGGCGCCGAAGATCCGTGGCTGGTTTTCGAAGGCAAAGAAGGACCCGGCGTCGGCAAACACGTGGTGCTGATCAGCGGCGACGAAGAATACCGCTCCGAAGAGGCGCTGCCGCAGTTGGGGAAAATCCTGGCGCTGCGGCACGGCTTCCGGGCCACGGTCCTGTTCGCCATAGACCCGACCGACGGCACTATCAATCCGAACCGTCGTGACAACATCCCCGGCCTGGAGGCGCTGCGCAGCGCCGATCTGATGGTGCTGTTCGTGCGCTTCCGCGACTTGCCGGACGATCAGATGAAGTACATCGTCGAGTATGTCGAGTCGGGAAGACCAATTATCGGCATGCGCACCGCCACGCACGCTTTCGACCTGAAATCCAGCCCGACTTACTCGCGGTATTCGTGGCGGAGTAAAGAGTGGGAAGGCGGATTCGGCAGACAGGTGCTGGGCGAAACCTGGATCCGGCATCACGGCCAGCACGGCAAACAGAGCACGCGCGGCATCCTGGTTCCGGAGCAGCGCAACCACCCCATACTGCGCGGAATCCAGGACGGGGATATCTGGGGACCGACGGACGTCTATGCCGTGCGATTGCCATTGCCGGGCGACTCGCAGCCGCTCGTGCTCGGCCAGGTGCTCGACGGGATGACGCCGGATTCCCCGCCCGCACCCGGACCCGTGAACGATCCTATGATGCCCATCGCCTGGGTGAAGACCTACCGCGGCGCGCAGGGTAGAAGCGCTCGTGTGTTCACCACCACGATGGGATCCTCGCAGGATCTTTTGAGCGAAGGATTCCGCAGACTCCTCGTGAACGCCTGCTACTGGGCGGTGGGGTTGGAAGACAAGATTCCGGCTCGCTCCGATGTCGCGCTCGTGGGCGAATACCGCCCGCGGCCCTTCGGCTTTAACGGGTTTGCGCGAGGTCTGCGGCCAAAGGATCTGCGATGAGCCGGGCGGCCTTTGGAGTGCTGGGCCTCGCCTGCCTGGCGCTCGCGCAACCCGCATCCATCGAAGAGCGCGGAAGCCGGCGTTGGCCAACTAGCAATCACTTTCGCTTCGCAGTAACCCTGGGTGAGCCAGGCGGACGGCCCGTCCTCGTCGCCCGGCAAATGCCCGACCAATTCAATCCGGATTCAGTTCGGGTCTACGGGCCGGCTGAGGCCGGACCGATACCCTGCAAGACGGAATGGCGGCGCCCGGAAGCCCGATTTCACTGGATCTCGGTCCAGCCCGGCACTTACTACGTTTACTTCGACCTGAAAGGACGCGGCGAAACGCAGCGGCTTCCCGAGCCGGCCATGGTGGGATCGGGCGATCGAGTCAGCTATGGTCGTGAGGGCGTGCGCGATCGCCTGGCCGTGGGCTTGTGGGCCTATCCCGCCGCCGTGGATGTGGACGGGGACGGCGATCTCGACCTGATCGTGTCCTGTACCGACCGTCCCTACAACGGAACTTACTTATTCGAGAACATTGGCGGGAGGCAAAAACCGCTTTTCGATCGCGCGGAATGGCTGGGCCGCGGCATCAAGGACTTAGTCGCCGCCGATTTCAACGGGGACGGCAAAACAGACCTGGTCACCAGTGGGGGTTACTACGACGACTTTGTTCGTAACCGTCTGTCGCGTTTCGTGCCCGTAAAGTTATCGCGGGATTACTGGGTGGGACGGGACGACCTCTGGTACCCCGTAGATTGGGACGGGGACGGGATCACCGACCTGCTTGTCGGAGTAAGTGACTGGCGGGATTACGGGTGGGACGACGCCTACGACGAACAGGGCCGATGGACCCGAGGACCGTTGCACGGGTACATTTACTTTCACCGGAATACAGGAACCAATGCCGCCCCTCGGTATGCGGCTGGCGTACCTTTGCAAGCCGGGGGCAAAGTGGTGGATCTGTATGGCAGTCCTTCGCCCAATCCGGTGGATTGGTTCGGGCGCGGGGTCCTGGATCTCATCGCCGGGAGTTTTCTCGACACGATCACCTTGTTCCGGAACGCGGGGACGCGGACAGCGCCGAAGTTGGAGGCCGGCGAGCTGCTGCGGATCAACGGCGAAACGCTGCGCATGAATCTGTGCATGATTCAGCCCCGGGTCGTGTACTGGCACGATGACGGTCGCCCTTCGCTGATCGTGGGCGAGGAGGACGGGACCGTGGCGTTCATCGAGAATCTGGCGCCTCGCGGACAGCCTCCCCGGCTGGCGCCGCCCCGCTACTTCGAACAGGTGGACCCCTATCTGAAAAGCGGCGCGCTGGCGCGTCCCGTGGTAGCGGACTGGAATGGCGATGGCCTGCCAGATCTTATCGTGGGGAACTCGGCGGGGTATCTCCAGTACTTCGAAAACGTGGGGGATCGGCGAGCGCCGGCCTTCGTGAATCGGGGTTATCTGGAAGCTGGGGGACGGGTGATCCGGCACATGGCGGGTCCGAATGGTTCCGTGCAAGGCCCGGCCGAAGCCAAGTGGGGATACACCAATCCCTGGGTGGCAGACTGGGACCTGGACGGTGACCTCGATATCCTCGTGAACGACATTCGCGGCGAGGTAGTGTGGTACCAGAACATCGGCTCACGGACGCGTCCCCGACTTGCTCCCGCCGAACCCATCGAAGTGGAATGGCCCGGCAAGCCGCCGAAGCCCGACTGGGTCTGGTGGGAACCCAAAGGCAAGCAACTCATTACCCAGTGGCGCACCACGCCTCGCGTGGTGGATTGGGACCGCGACGGGCTGCCCGATCTCGTGATGCTTGATTACCGGGGCTATCTGGCTCTGTACCGCCGCGAGCGGCGCGGCGACAAGCTGGTCCTGCTGCCTCCCGAACGCATCTTCGTGGAACCTAATGGCCGGTTCCTGTATCTGGCTCGCGGCAGGGCAGGCGCCAGCGGCAGGCGCAAAATCGAGCTCGTGGACTGGGACAATGACGGAGATCTCGACCTGCTGACCGATGGCGAGCAGGGGCCCATCTGGTACGAGAACGTAGGCTCCCAGCAGAAGCCCGTGATGGCATTGCGAGGACCGTTGCTGCCGGTGCAGATCGCCGGTCACAACCCCACGCCCTGCGCCTATGACTGGAATGGGGACGGGCGGCTCGATCTGCTCGTCGGAGCCGAAGACGGTTTCCTCTATTACTTCGAGCGAACTTTCCTCGATGCCGCCGGCACGCCCAGGAAATAGCTGGTCATGGGCACGTGGGGATAGCCCATCGAACGCAGCGCCACATCGGATCGGTAGAGGGGATCCTGCATCAGGCAAACGCGGCGATCCCGCGCCGGAATGGTAGTCGAATAAATCCTGAGTTCGCCTTGATAGTAAGTGATGATTTCTTCGCGCCAGTCGCCGAGGATATCGGCAATGGCCAGGACCGTGCCTTCGATACGCGGCGGTAACTCCGGTCCCTTCCACTTGGAGATGACGCCGCGGTACAGGAACTCGCGCAGAGGATCAGCGTCCCACCAGACCAGCTCTCCCTGCGGCGGCACGGGAGGATCCAGGCGTTTTCCCTTGGCCGAGAAGTAATATTTGTCGGCCCAGCATTCCATACCCGGAAGCGAGGGATCTATGTCCGCGCAAAATCCGAGGGCGATCTGGTTGTCTTGTGTTTCTTCGCGAAGGCCCCAAATCAGGTCGCCGGTTCGCGCGTCCCACAAACTGACGCCATTCTGCGGGTGCGGGTCCTCGTAGATATAGAAAACTTCGAGGCCGGGCCGTTCCGGATCTATATCGCTCACATAGAAGCGGTCCCCGTGGCCCAGCCCCGTGCTCCACATGATGCGGCCGTCATGATCCACTGCAATGGAGCCATTCAGGATCTCGTCGCGCCCGTCTCCGTCAATGTCGGCCACATGGATGGAATGCTGGCCCTGCCCCTGGTACTTCCAGCCGGAGGTAAAGTTCGACCACGACCAGACTTTCTCCAGCTTTCCCGCGTGGAGGAACCAGGTCTCCATTTTCATCAGGCCGTAGATTCCGCGGACGGTGACAATGCTGGGAGTCTTGCCATCGAGGTAGGCGACGCCGATCATGTTGCGGTTCATGCGATTGCCGGTGTAGTCACCCCAGTCGGACGGCTTGCCGCGGGGGATCCAGTTGGTCCGGGCGATTTCAGCGCCGGTGAGTCCGTTCCACACGGAGAGATATTCGGGGCCGCTGAGTACGTGGCCGTCGGGGTCGCGGGGGTCGCCCTCGCCAGTCTTGAGCGCCACTTCCGCTTTGCCGTCACCGTCCAGGTCCCACACGATCATGGGCGAATACCAGATGCCCAGCTCGATGGCCCAGCCCAGATCCTTGCGCCAGAGGAAGGCGCCGTCGCGTCGGTAGGCCTCGATTTTGAAGGTGTCCGGGCTGCGGCGCCACGGGCCGGGGTCCACCATGCCGCGCGGACGTTTGACAATGAAGTCGTACTCGCCGTCGCCGTCCAGATCTCCGATGCCGATGCGGTCCACCGAGCCGGGCAGGTCGTCCCGAAGCCGGATCGCGAGGTAAGGACGCACGGGCGATCCCGCAGCCAGGGTGACCCGGGGCGAAGCTTGCAGTTCGCGGCCATCTACCACGGGACAGATCCACCAAGAGTGTTCCTGACCGGCCGGCGCCTGCGCGTCCAGATAGTCCGTGGTGCGCTGGATCGGCTTCGCATTGAGGCGAACGGGCGGGCCACCTCCTGTGGAGCGGTACACATTGAAAGCTACCGTCGGCGGATCGCTCTCGAGCAGCCTCCAGCCCAAGTAAACCGCCGAGTCACTTACTCGAAGGGCCACCAAGCCGCGGCCCAGTTTCTCTTTCACACGCTCGGTGGCCCAGCCGTAAGAGGCCGGCTCCCCCTTGTACTCCGGGTTGAGCTTGTAAAAGCCAAAGTTCGGGGGGATGGATCCTTTCTCGGTCTGAGCTGAGAGGACAAGCGCACCCACGGCGGCCAGAAAGCAAACTACAAGCGTTCGGTTCAACCCAATGCCCATCTGAAATACTCCTGCAAGCGGATCCGATCCCGTTCAGAACTCGATCCGCGAGCTGAACTGCACTGCGCGCGGCGAATTGGCCTGCCCGCTGATCCGCCCGAAAGCCGCCGAGGTGATGTTGATGTTGGGCGCCGAGAACATCACCCAGTTCGGCATGTTGAAAGCGTCGGCCTGAATGCTGAGCTTCCAGGATTCGCGCAAGCGGAATTCGCGCCGCAAGCTCAGGTCGAGATTCTTTTGCCCGGGATTGCGGAGGCCATAGGCCATGGTCCGCGGCGTAGTCCCGAACGTGAACGCGGCGGGGTTCTGGAATGCGTTCCGATCCAGGAACGCCGGCGGGTTGGGACCGAGCAGATCGCCGCTGCCGTAAGGACCGTTGATCCGAACCGAGCCGCTGAAGTTCGGGTTGTAATCGGCATAGCAGCTCCCCGCGTTCGGCAGGTTGCAGCTGGCACCGACCGAGCCGATGCCGGTCCCATCCCGGTATGTGAAGATCCCGGAAACGCGCCACCCCTGCAACACCGCCCGCGCCCAGGACCGCTCGCGCACGCCGTTCAAACTGGCGAACGGCAGTTGATACACGAACATTACGTTCAGTATGTGTGGGCTGGCGGTCATCTGGGCCTTGTCCTTGATGTAGCCGTTTCGATAGCCGGTGTCGTCGAACCCTTTGCCATAAGTGTAGTTGAGGTTCACGATCAGGCCCTGTGAAAGCCGCTTGTCAACCGTAATCTGGAGCGAGTTATAGTTGCTGTTGCCCACCATGGGCCACAGGTCGGTTACGCCGGCATACTGCGGGAACGGGCGCAGCATCTGGGAAATGGCCCCCGTGAAATTGGGATAAGGCAGACGGATCTCGGGGAAAACCGCCTGCGCCGCCGCAACGTTGGCGGGCGTGGCGCTGGAGCGCAGCAGGTTCCCCAAGGCCAGATACCTGGGATGGATGTGGCCCGACCACATGCCGCGCGGCCCGCCATCCAGGTAGTGGCCGTTGTTACCCACATAGTGGACACCCAAGGTCATCTCGGCCGGCAACGCCCGCTGGAAGCCGAAGCTCCAGAACTGGTAACGGGGCGGATGGCCGCCGATCAGCGGATCGCCATAAGTCACCGAACCGCCTTGCGGCTTGCCCACATAGTAACCCGTGTTCAGCGTGGGATCGAAGAAAGGCGCCTTCTGGTACGGGGGTACGCCGTCATCCCAGTCGAAGGCGGGACTGATGCCAGCGTCCAGGCTGGTGAAGGTGGCTTGGGCCGAGTAACCAAGCAATCCCGTGCCGTTTCGGCCACCGCCGCGGCCTCCGACGGCCCCGCGGTGCGTGCTTGAAACGGAGTAACCTGCGCGAAAAACCGTCCGGGCGTCGAGGGAAAGCGCCAGGCCGACGCGCGGCTGGAAATTGTTGTAATAAGTCTTCACCGGCGTCCTGCACATGCAACTGTTCGGACCGTAGCCGGCGAACATCAGCACGCCGGGGTAGCCGCCCACGGCCGGGTTGGGCACGGACGGATTGAAGAAGGACATGCGATCGCGCACCTCGACGTACGGCGTCATGATGTCGTAGCGCAGGCCCAGGTTGAGCGTCAATCGGGGCAGCAGCTTCCAGTTGTCTTGGATCCACCAGCCGTAGGCACGGTATCGGCCTCCCGTGCCGACGACCCAGTCCTCGATGATGGTGGCGGAGTTCACGTAGCCCAGCAGATAGCTGGCATAGCTGTTCCCAGTGTTGGCGAGCAGGGTACCTCTGCTGTCAAAGCCTGCCGTCTGGGTATTGCTGAAGTTCCAGGTAGCCAGGCTCCCGTATCTGCGCTCCTTCATGTTGACCTGCATCCGCTGCATCATGAAACCGAGAGTGAGAGCGTGCCGGCCGCGCGTCCATTGCAGGTTGTCCTGCAAGGTGAACGTGTTGTGGACTTCTTCGTTAGCGCGGGAGTTGGTGCCCCGCCAGCCGGTGGGCGCGTTGGGTCCGCCGAACGTAATCTCGGGGAAGGATGAGTCCGCCTCGCCCGGAGGCAGGCCTTTCAGACCCGCTTTCTGCGGATACTTGCCCTCCATCGTCACGTTTTCGATCCAACCGCCGAAGCGCGCGAGGCCGAAGCTGAGCTGGTTGACCAGGTTTCCTGTGGGCACGAAGGTATGGCGGATCTGCGAGCTGGTGGGCACTTCCCAAACCTTGCGGGCGTCTGCATAGGGCAACGGCAGGGTGCCGTAACGGTAAGGAGTGGTCTGCTTGCGGCGGCCTCGCGTGTAAAGCCAGTAAAGCTGCTGGCGATCGTTCAGATAGATGTCCACCTTGTCGGTGGTGCTGTCGTTGTTGTAGCCCACGTTCACCGAGCTGAGGTAGTTATTCTGCAAGTTACTGTTCGTGGTCGGCGGCAGGAAGGACTGGAAGTAATCCGAAATGGGCGAGATCCGGCTTCGCGGAATGCGATTGCCAGGGAACGGGCTGCGGGTGCAAGGTCCCCGCGAACAGTCCGTGGTCAGAGGATCGAAAATGCCTGTGGGGAACGCGCTGAAGTCGCCCTGGCGGGCAGGCTCGGTGGGAATCGAGTAAAAACTTGGCTGGGTCAGGGTCCGGTAGCGGTAGCCGTCATAGTTGCCAAAAAAGAAGATCCGGTTGCGGACGACGGGACCGGACAAATTGACTCCGAATTCGTTCTGGCGATCAGTCGGGCGGCGAGAAGCGAAAAAGCCGCGGGCATCGAGCTTGTCGTTGCGGAAATATTCGTAAACCGTTCCGTGAAAATCGTTGCCGCCGGATTTGACGACGAAGTTGGTGCTCCCGGCGCCGCCATATTGCACAGGCGCATTCGCCGTTTCCAACTGGAACTGGTCAACCGCCTCCACCGAAACAGCGAGGGAAAGATAGCGCACCTCGCCTTGCACAGCAGGGTCGGTGGCGGGCAGCCCTTCGATGAAGACTTCCTGCGAGTTAGGCTGGGCGGCCAGCACATTGCCCGCGCTGTAGGTCCCTCCCGTACCCGAGATTCCGGGCATCAACCGGACGAACGCGGTGGGATCGCGCGGCGCATTGCCCATGACCAGAGGGAGGGAGGTATACACGTCGTTGCGCAAGGTCTGACCCATGCGGGCGTCGGCGGTGTTCAAGGGCGGCGCAACATCGGTCACCGTGACCTGCTCCGCCGTGGGGCCGATTTCGAGCCGGAAGTTGACCTCCACCGTCGCGAGAGCGTCCAGGACGACCCGTTCGCGCAGCATGGGCTTGAAGCCCGGCGCGCTGGCTTCGACCGAGTAAATCCCGGGCGGCAGGGGCGCGATGACATAGAGGCCGGCAGCGGTGGTTTGCCGGGAAGTTTTGACTCCGGTGGCAAGGTTGGTAGCCGTGACCGTCGCGCCGGGTACGACGGCGCCCGAAGGATCCGTGACCAGCCCTTGGATGGTGCCGGTGCCGCCGAACTGGGCCCAGGCGGCGGCCGAAGACAGAACGAGTACAATGATCCAGCTCGCCAAACGCGACATGACGACCTCCCGAAGCTTTGCCCCTGACATTCCGATTTTAGACGGTGGCCTGCCTGGGCGCAAGGGTTACCGGGCTGGCTGAAAAATGCTTGACGCGGGGCCGGGGTTTGGCTAATGTGATCCATGAGGATCCGGATAGCGGAATTCCACTATTGCAAACACCAACGGAGGGGTGCCAGTGCCTGAACCAACCCAACAACTCACGGAGCAGCCGAACCGGCGCAGCTTTCTGCGCCGGGGAGCCTTGGCGGCCGCCGCTGGCGGCTTCGCAGCACACGCCGTACTGACCTCGCCCACAGCGAGGGCGGCCCCGCCTCTGCCTGAAGCGCCGACCAACGAGCTGGTGCGAATGTTGGCCGATCTCGACGCCGCGCTGGCCAAGCCCGCGGAGAAACGCCGGTGGGTCATGGTCGTGGACACGCGCAAGTGCATCGGGTGCAACGCCTGCACGGTCGCATGTCGAGCGGAAAATCAGGTCGGACCCGCCGGCTCCTACCGTCGCGTCCTTCGAATCGAATCCGGCGCGGGGCCTTGGGTCGCGGGGACATTCAAGCCGGCCAACTGCATGCACTGCGATAACCCTCCCTGTGCCCGGGCCGTTCCTGCCGGCATGATCCGCAAGCGCCCGGACGGAATCGTGGAACTGGATTACACGCGGCTGAAAGGGCAGTACGCCCATGCCGCGGCAGCGGCCTGCCCGTACGGCGCCATTCATGTTGAAGACGGGCGCAACTTCACCGACGGGACGCCCGCAGTCCAGGAGTACGAGAAGCGGGAATTCGTGGAGTACGGCAAGAGCTGGCGGCGCAGTGAACTGGTGGGTGTAGCCCGCAAGTGCCACTTCTGCCTGCACTTGTTGGAGGCGGGTTCCCTGCCGGCGTGCGTGAGCACGTGCATCGGCGGCGCCATGCATTTCGGCGATGCCTCGCTCCCGAACAGCCTGGTCCGCGAGCTTCTGAACAAGAACCGCACGCTGCGCCACAAAGAGGACTTGGGGACCGCGCCCCGCGTGTACTATGTCGCGGAGCCGTTCCCGACCACACCGCAGGCGGCCTGCAACACTTGCCACTACTGAGGGAGGAATGAGCATGCGGAACGAGAACACGAGCGCGATGAGCACAGTGAGCGGCACGGGGCGGCGTCAGTTCCTGAAAACCACGGCGTTGCTGGGCGGGGTGATGGCGGCGACGCCCGCAGGTTCCGAAGAATCAGTCAACCTGCAATCCCCGCGAGCCTCCGATTACATTTACACGACCTGCTTGCAGTGCAACACCGGCTGTGAGATCAAGGTCCGGATCCAGAACGGCATCGCGGTCAAGATTGACGGCAATCCTTACGGTCCGCGCGCCATGGTTCCCCACATCCCCTGGAACACGCCGGTGCAAGTGGCGGCGCGCGTCCACGGGAGCATCTGCCCCAAAGGGCAGGCAGGCATGCAAACCACATACGACCCCTATCGGGTGGTCCAGGTGCTCAAAAGAGCGGGTCCCCGCGGTTCCAACCGTTGGGTGACCATTCCTTTCCATCAGGCCGTTCGGGAAATCGTGGAAGGCGGCAATCTGTTCCCGTGGGAGAACCGGCGCGTACCTGGGCTGCGCGAAATCTGGTCTTTGCGCGATCCCAAGGTCTTCGCTGAAATGGCGGCGGACGTGGCCCTGATCCAGAGCAAGAAGATGACGGTGGCCGAGTTCAAGGCCAAGCACGCCGCCAACCTCCGGCACCTGATCGATCCGGACCATCCCGACTTGGGACCGATCAACAACCAGTTCGTATTCGCGTGGGGAAGGCTGAAGGCGGGGCGGTCGGATCTCATCACCCGCTTCGTTCGTTCCAGCTTCGGCTCGGTGAACGCGCACGGGCACACCACCGTTTGTCAAGGGTCCATTTATTTCGCAGGCAAGGCCATGTCCGACGCGCCTTCGGGCGGCGGTTGGACGGGCGGCGCCAAAGCTTACTGGATGGCGGACACCAGTAATGCAGAATTCATTATTTACTGGGGCGCCAACATCCTTGAGGGCAACTACGGCCCCACCTTCAAGGCCCGCCAGATCATGCAGAGCCTCGCCGCGGGCCGGCTCAAGCTAGCCGTGGTGGATCCCCGCTTCAGCAGCATCGCGGCCAAGGCTTGGAAGTGGCTGCCCATCAAACCCGGGACCGACGCCGCTCTGGCTATGGCCATGATCCGGTGGATTCTCGAGCACAGCCGTTACGACTACCGGTATCTGTCGAACGCCAACCGGGCGGCGGCTGCCGCCGACGGCGAGCCTACGTGGACGAACGCAACCTGGCTCGTCAAGATCGAACCGGACGGACGCCCGGGCGCGTTTCTGCGAGCCTCCGAGGTTGGTCTGGGCGGCGATGCCGATACCTTCGTGTGCATCCAGGGCGACCGGCCAATCGCTTTCAAGTCCGACGACGCACAGAATCCCGCTGAGGGCGACCTTTTTGTCGACACGGTCATTCGCGGCATCCGGGTCAAGAGCGGCCTCCAGATCCTTTGGGAGGAGGCGCGATCGAACACGCTGGCCCAGTGGGCGGAAATCTGTGGCCTGCCGGCCAGCGAGATCGAGGCTCTGGCTGACGAATTCACCTCCCATGGCAAGCGCGCCGTGGTGGAACTCCATCGCGGCGTTTCCCAACATACCAATGGCTTTTACAACGTGCTCGCTGCGTATGCGCTGAACATTTTGATCGGAAATCTGGACTGGAAAGGCGGGCTGATTTACGGGGGCGGCTCGTACGGGGAGACGGGCGGAAGCGGTCGTCCATTCCAGCTCGGCGCCCATCCCAGCCCGGTTTCGCCGTTCGGCATCACCATCATCCGCTCGGAAACGAAATATGAGAGCAGCACGTTGTTCGAAGGTTACCCCGCCAAACGACCCTGGTATCCGCTCGCGAGCGACATCTATCAGGAAATAATTCCGTCGGCAGGCGACCAGTATCCCTACCCGATTAAAGCCCTCTTCCTTTACATGGGCAGTCCGGTGTACGCTCTGCCTGCCGGCCACGCCTTGATTCCCATCCTCCAGGACACCAGCAAAATACCGCTGTTCGTCGCGATCGATATCACGATCGGCGAAACCAGCATGTACGCCGATTACATCTTCCCCGACCTCACATACCTGGAGCGCTGGGAGTTCCATCGCACGCATCCCTCGATC
>JAPWUP010000048.1 GCA_028275505.1 Bryobacteraceae bacterium | reverse complement strand
TGCGGTTTTGCCTGCCGCTGTTCCCGCAGGCGTCGCGGGACTGCGCGCCCTGGATCGTGGCCCTGGCCATCGCGGGAATCATCTACGGCGCATTGGTCGCCCTCGTGCAGCCCAACATGAAGAAACTGGTGGCTTATACCTCGGTAAGCCACCTGGGCTTTGTCGTACTCGGCATCTTCACGTTCAGCCCGCTGGGTGCTGACGGCGCGGTCTACCAGATGATCAACCATGGTATTTCGACCGGGGCGCTGTTCATCCTGGTGGGCTACCTCTATGAGCGCAAACACTCGCTGGAAATCGCGGATTACGGAGGGGTAGCCACGCCGGCGCCGAACCTCGCCACCGTCTTCATGATTACGGCCCTGGCGAGCGCAGGGCTGCCCACGCTGAATAACTTCGTGGGCGAGTATCTCGTCTTGCAAGGCGCTGCCCAGGTGAACTTCCGCTGGGCTGTGCTGGCCGCTACCGGCGTGATTCTGGCTGCGGCTTACATGCTGTGGCTTTACCAGCGCGTGTTTTTCGGCCCGGCCCCGGACGCCGTCCGCGCGCACGTTTATGACCTGACCCGCCGGGAATGGACCGCCATGCTGCCGCTGGTGGCTCTCATGGTCTGGCTGGGCGTCGGCAGCGAGACCTTCTTGCCGGCGATCCGGCAGACCAACGCCTGGATTCTGGAGCGAAGTCGCGCCACCACCGAGATCCGAGTCGAACTGCGGGTGCCTCTCCAGGAGGTCCGGCCATGACGTCGTTCATTCCATCGGGCGTCGAGTTGCTTCGGCTGCTCCCGGAGATCCTTCTGGTGTTGGCCGGCACGGTCGTGCTCGTCCTGGAAGGCGTCACCGGGGCGCGTCGTGGACGCGAGCTGGGTTACCTCACTCTGGCCACGCTGCTGGCTGCCCTGGCGGCTGCCATCGCCGCCTATCGCCAGCCTGGCCCCGCCTTCAGCGGCCTGATCGTTTCCGACGGCTTTGCCGCCTTCTTCCGCGTGGTGGTCATCGCAGCCGCGATCCTGGTTACGCTGTTCTCCGGACCTTACCTGCGCCGCGAGGGAGCCGAACGGGGTGAGTATTACGCGCTGCTGCTGTATTCGGCGGCCGGCCAGTGCCTGATGGCTTCCGCGGCCGAGCTGATCGTGCTCTTCATTGCCCTCGAAATCTCTTCGATCGCGAGCTACGTTCTGGCCGGCTACCTGCGCGCCGACCGCCGAGCCAACGAGGCCGCGGTGAAGTATTTCCTTCTCGGGTCCTTTGCCAGCGCCTTCCTGCTCTACGGGATCGCGTTGCTTTACGGCGCCGCGGGCAGCACCTGGCTGGCGGAAATTCGCGCGGTGCTGCGCACGCCGGCAGCCGCTTCGGACTCCCTGGTCGGCACGGCCGCTGCACTCATCTTTGTCGGCTTTGCTTTCAAAGTCTCGGCCGCCCCCTTCCAGATCTGGGCGCCGGACGTTTACCAGGGTGCGCCGGCCCCGGTGGCCGCTTTCCTGTCGGCCGGCCCCAAGGCTGCCGCTTTCGCCGGGCTGTTGCGGGTCTTCATGAGCGGCCTGGAACCCGTGACCGCGAACTGGGAAGGCATCGTCTGGGTTTCCGCCCTGGCCACGATGGTCATCGGGAACTTCGCGGCGCTGTTGCAATCCAACATCAAACGCCTGCTGGCTTACTCATCCATCGCGCACGCCGGCTACGTCATGGTGGCGGTGGCCGCGCACTCTTCGGTGGGCACGGCGGCCGCCATGTTCTATCTGGCCGCCTACGTCTTCATGAATGTGGGCGCGTTTGCCGTAGTGAGTTACTTTGCTCGTCAGGGGGAACGGTACGTCCAGGTGGAAGACCTCACGGGACTGGCGTGGCGACAGCCGACCGTAGCTGCCCTGCTCTCCGTTTTCCTTCTCTCTCTGATCGGGGTGCCGCTGACGGGCGGCTTTTTCGGCAAGTTCTACGTCTTCAAGGCTGCGCTGGAAGCGGGTCTGGTATGGCTCACAGTACTCGGCTTGCTCAACAGCGCCGTAGCGGCCTATTACTACCTGCGCATTCTCGTGGTCATGTACATGCGCGAACCGGCCGAGGCCACGGCCGAGCTCAGGGCGCCCACGGGTCCGGTCAAGGCAGCTCTCTGGGCCTCCGCGTTCGGCACCCTGTTTTTGGGGATCTTCCCCTCCGCCGTGCTGGAGTTCGCCACCAACGCGGCCGCGCTCAAGCCCTGATGTCGCAAGGCGCTCAGGCCCTGGCTGCCGCGCCGCGCTCGCACACCTCCTGATAGAACTGCTCGTACTGTGGGATGATGCGCGTGGTCGAAAAGCGCGTTTCCGCCGTCAGCCGCGCTGCCGTGGAGACCCGCGTGTAGAGCGCCTCATCGCTCAGCAGCTCGACCACTCGCGCCGCCTGCGCTTCCACGTCGCCCACGGCTTCGAGGAACCCGTCCACTCCGTGGGTGACCAGCTCGGGCAGCCCGCCCACGTTGGTGGCTACGGGCGGCACGCCGCAGGCCATCGCCTCCAGAGCCACCAGACCAAACGACTCCAGTTGGCTGGGCAGCAAGAGGACGTGGGCGAGCGGCAGCAGCCGGTGCACCCGCGCCTGCTTGCCCAGAAAAGTGACGTGCCGTTCGAGGGCGAGCTCGCTCACCAGGCTCTGGGCTGCCGAGTACTCGGGCCCGTCTCCTACCATGACCAGGTGCGCGGCCACGTGCCGGCGCACCAGGTGCAGAATCCGGATGCAATCCGTCACCCTTTTGATGGGACGGAAGTTGGAAACGTGCATCAGCACCTTTTCCCCGGGCGGCGCCAGCGAGCTTTGCGCCCGGCGTTCCGGATCGGGCTGGTAGACCTCACAATTGACGAAGTTGTTGATCACGCGGATCGGGTTGCGCACCTGGAAGACCTCGAGCGTGCGCTGTTTCAGATATTCGCTGATCGAAGTTACCCCGTCGGAGTGTTCGATAGCGAACTTGGTGATCCGGTAATAGGAGCGATCCGCGCCCACCAGCGTAATATCCGTCCCGTGCAGAGTAGTGATGAAAGGCAACTTCCGAGGCTCCAGCATTTGCTGCGCCAGCAGGGCGGAAATCGAATGCGGGATGGCGTAGTGCACGTGGAGCAGGTCCAGCCCTTCGTGCTCGGCCACCTCCGCCATGCGCGCCGCCAGAGCGAGGCTGTAGGGCGGGTATTGGAAGAGCGGGTACGTGGAAACCTCCACCTCATGATAATGAATCCGCGGCGTTTCCGGATCGAGGCGTATCGGATTTGCGTAGCAAATGAAGTGCACTTCGTGGCCCCGGTTGGCCAGCTCCAGGCCCAGCTCCGTGGCTACGATGCCGCTTCCCCCGTAAGTCGGATAGCAGGTAATGCCGATCCGCACGCTTTCAGGCTACCAAAAGACCGCGGCCCGGACGGCGGCGTGCTAGAGTCATAAACGAAGCCGTGGCCCGCGAGCGGAAAGCGAAGCTGCTCGAAGGCGAGGCGCTGCTGGAATACGCACTCAAGGCCCTCGCCGCACGCGCTCACTCCATCGGTGAGCTTCGCCAGAAACTGTTGCGCCGCGCCGCGTCCGAGGAGGAAGCCGAACGCGTGCTGCGCCGTCTCCGCGAACTGGGCTATCTGGACGACCGTCGTTTCGCCGAACACTACGCCGCGGCCCGCCTGGAAAACGAAGGCCTGGGCCGGATCCGCGTCGTGCACGAGCTGCGCCGCCGCCGCGTCGCTCCCACGGTGGCCGAACATGCCGTGGCCAAAGCCTACGAGGGCACGGACGAGATCCGGCTGGTCGAGGATTACCTCCGCCGCAAGTTCCGCAAGACGCCGCTCGAGCAGTTGCTGGCCGAACCCAAAGGTGTTGCCTCGGTCTACCGCCGCCTGCGCTCGGCCGGGTTCACGGCCTCCAGCGTCCTCGCCGTTCTGCGCCGGCTTGCCCGCGATCCCGAACTGCTCGATCCTCTGGAAGGTGCCGAGGAATCCTGAAGCCTTGCCTCAGGAAGCCAGTGCTGCCTGGAGCATCGCTCGGGCGTAAGCCACGTTGTAGGCGATGCCCGTGTAGCCTCCGCCGCCGGGATAGCCGCGAATCGGTCCACGTTCGCGGTCGTAGTCCAGCGCGCGAGGATGCTCCGGGTAAATCGTGCCCGTGTAGCCGCCGCGCACCAGCTCTTTCATCACCGCGAACATGTCTACCTGACCTTCGTCCGGGAAGACCTCGGCGTACTTCTCGTAGGGTTTGACCACCCGAACATTCCGGAAGTGAACGTGATTGATCCGCTTGCGGGAAAGGAAGTACCGGCAGACCTCCACCGGATCCTCACCCAGCTCACGGGTCACGCCGCAATCGTAGGTAATGCCGTTGGCCGGGCTAGGTACGATCTCGATCAGGCGCTTCCAGCCCTCCAGCGTCGCCATGATCTGCGCCGAACCGCGGCTGACCGGCACTGGCGGATCGTTGGGATGAAGAGCCAGCCGGACGCCGGCTTTCTCCGCCTCGGGCACGATCGCCTTGAGGAAATACGTCAGGTTCTTCCACAGCTCCTCGGCGCTGTAAGCGCCCACCTCGGGCAAGGGCGGCAGGTTTCTCATCCGGTCATAATCGAAAGCCGTATACCCGGCGCCTGCACGCCCGGTCTCCTCATAGTAGCCCTCCATCGCCCGGTGAGCGTAGAAGTTGTACTCGATGACCGGCAATCCGACCTTGCCCGCGGCGCGGATGGACTGGATGACCTTCTCGATTTCTTCATCCCGGCCCGGGCGCCCGTAGATCACGTTCGGGAATCCCGAGATCATCAGGTTGTACACGGTCAAGCCCTGCGCCTTGTACCTCTCGATGAGGGCGCGCAGCTCGTCTTCCTGCCAGGGAATCTTCGGGCCGCCTCCCAGAACGTAGTTCACGCCGAGCTGCTTGATCCGGCGCATGCCGATCTCGGGCTGTTTGGGGTCACCCCCGCCGTCCCACATGCCCAGGCACAACTTTGGCGTGTCCGGCCCTTCCACGATAGGCCACGGCCTGCGAACGGGCGCGGCTACCGCCGGCGCTACCGCCGCGGCGGCGGCCGTCTGAATCATTCCTCTGCGGGTAAGCCTCATAGAATCCTCCCAAGCCACAATCATGGGACAGTGTACACCGCCACGGTCCCTCGGGCGCCGGGGCCGCGATTGTGCCCGCCGTGGCCCTGTCCCTATAATCAAGGTGGGAATGTTATGAGGCGGCGCCTGGTTTGGTTGGCCTTGCTCGGTGCGGCGTTGCTGGCCGCCCAGCAGCCGCGACCCCGTTCCGGCCCGGCTCAAGCCGGCTCGCAACCCGTCCAGGTGGACGACGAAAAGACCCGCATCATCCTCGACGTTACCCGCGTCAACATCCTGTTCACCGTCACGGATCGCAAGGGCCGGTTCATCACCAACCTCACCAAAGATGATTTCGAGGTTTACGAGGACAAGCGGCCTCAGAAGATCCTGGAGTTCACCGCCGAGTCCGACCTGCCCTTGCGCATTGCGCTGCTCCTCGATACCAGCAACAGCGTCCGACCACGCTTCCGCTTCATCCAGGAGGCTGCGATTGAATTCTTGAACAGCGTGATGCGCCCGCGTTACGACAAGGCGCTGGTCATCAGCTTTGACACCAACGTCGAGCTGGTGGCGGACCTCACCGATGACCGGGACCGGCTGGCTTCCGCGATTCGCGAGCTCCGCCCCGGCGGCGGCACCTCCATGTACGACGCCATCTATTTTGCCTGCCGCGACAAGCTGGCCCAGGAGCAGCCCCGCCACAAGTTCCGCCGGGCGCTGGTCGTGCTCAGCGACGGGGAAGACAACCAGAGTCGCGTTACCCGCGAGCAGGCCTTGGAGATGGCCCAGAAGGCCGACGTAGTGATCTACACGATCTCCACCAACATCAGCCGGCTGGATACGGACGGGGACAAGGTGCTGCGCTATCTGGCATCGGAGACGGGCGGCTTGGCCCTGTTCCCCTTCAAGATCGAGGATCTGGCGCAGTCTTTCGAGAACATCGCCAACGAGCTGCGCCACCAGTACAACATCTTCTACCGGCCCGAGCCGCTCCGCACCGACGGGCGTTATCAGACCGTGGACGTGCGGGTCAAAGGCCGGCGCGATCTGATCGTACGCGCCCGCAAGGGCTATTACGCCCCGCGGCTCTAGCCCGCCGCGCATTCCCGCTGCCGGTATAATTTTGTTGTCACCCGGCTCGCTGACGAGCGGAAAGGATTTCTCATGGACGAGAAGGATCGCGCCCGCGCGCTCAACCTGACCCTCAGCCAAATCGAGAAACAGTTCGGCAAAGGGTCCATCGTACGCCTGGGATCCCGGGAGGCCGTCGTGCCCGTCTCGGTGATCCCCTCCGGCTCGATTTCTCTCGACGCCGCCCTGGGTATCGGCGGCTTTCCCCGCGGCCGCATCAGCGAAATCTTCGGCCCCGAAGCTTCCGGCAAGACCACCATCGCGCTGCACGTGGTGGCGAACGCCCAGAAGGCGGGCGGTATGGCTGCCTTCATTGACGTCGAGCACGCGCTGGACCCCATCTACGCGCGGCAGCTCGGCGTGGACGTGGACAATCTTTTGGTCTCCCAACCCGACTACGCCGAGCAGGCGCTGGAGATCACCAGCGCCCTGATCAACTCCGGCTCCATTGACGTGCTGGTCATTGACTCGGTCGCCGCGCTGGTTCCCAAGGCGGAGTTGGACGGCGAAATGGGCGAAGCCTACGTAGGCGTCCAGGCTCGGCTCATGTCGCAGGCGCTGCGCAAGCTCACCGGCATCGTATCCAAATCCAACACCTGCCTGATCTTCATCAACCAGATTCGCGAAAAGATCGGCGTGATGTTCGGCAATCCGGAAACCACCACCGGCGGCCGCGCCCTGAAGTTCTACGCCAGCATCCGCGTGGACATCCGTCGCGTCGCCGCCATCAAAGAGGGCGAGACTGTGGTGGGCAGCCGGACCAAGGTCAAGGTGGTCAAGAACAAGCTCGCCGCTCCCTTCCGGGAAGCCGAATTCGACATCCTCTACGGCCAGGGAATCTCGCGCGAGGGAGACCTGCTCGATCTCGGCGTGGCGCACAACCTCGTGGAGAAGAGCGGTTCCTGGTACAGTTTCCAGGGCGAGCGCATCGGCCAGGGGCGGGAGAATGCCCGCCAGTTCCTGCGCGACAACCCTGAAATCGCGGACCGCCTGGAGGCGGAGCTGCGCCGTGTCCTCGGCCTGACCCGTCCCACGCCGGAAGCCGAGAGCGCTACCGAGGCCGCTGCGAGAGCCGCTCCCGCCGCCGCGACCCGCGCCCGCTGAGGCGCCGGAAGCTCGCCAGATAGTTCCCGCAGCGCTCAGGTTAGCACGAAAAGCCCGAAAAAATGGGCATTCCGTGCATTTTTCTCTTTACTTCCGCGCAAACTTTCCTTATCATTGAAGCGATTCGATGTCATGGTCCGCCGCGCCAGCCATGCGCGGCCGGGCCGGTTCAATTGGGAGAATCGCAAAGGAGGTATATGGCTGAAGCCAAGAGGATGACGCAAACGCAACTGGTCCGGGAAATCGCCACCACGTGCGAGGTCCCTAACAAGACAGCCAAGCAATTTCTGGAAACGCTGGCCGCGATCGCCGTCCGCGAAACGAAAAAGACCGGCGTCTTCGTGCTGCCGGGTATCGGCAAGCTGGTCCGCGCCGAGCGCAAGGCCCGCATCGGGCGCAACCCCGCGACCGGCGAGACCATCAAGATCCCGGCCAAGAAGGTGGTCAAGTTCCGCGTGGCCAAAGCCGTCCGGGACGCGATCGTGCCCCCCAAGAAGAAGTAGCGGCAGGGACAGCCAACCAGAAATGCAAACCCCGCGCCCCTGCGGGCGCGGGGTTTTTCTCGCCATCGCGCACGTCGCGCTCGGTTTTCTCCCCGCGCCCCTGCGGGCGGGGGGTTTTTCCTATGAAAGGATCCTCAGGACTCTGCTAGCGAGGGGAACGAGGCCAATTCTCAGGCCTGCTTCTTCTCCTCTGGCTTGTCCTCGCCCTTCAAAGCAATCTTGAAATTGCGGATGCCTTCGCCCAAGCCCTTGGCGACCTCGGGGATTTTCTTGCCGCCGAACAGCAGGACGGCGACACCCAGAATGACCAATAGCTCGGGCAGCCCGATGGAGCGGAGCATGCGTCCTCCTTGGTTCACTTCATTGTAGGCACGGGCTGTCGCCGCGGTCAACCCGGCCTTGTGAACTCACCTTAACTCTACCACGCCGCGCCCGTCCCAAGTGACCTCTTCAGGCACGCTGGCCGCCGGAAACAGAAAGGCCGCGTAGCGAACCTCCACCCGGCTGCGCGCCGGAATCCAGCGGAAAGCCGGAACGCCGAACATCTCGCGACGCGCGATCATCTGCCGACGATTCTCGGGCATGGGCGAAACTCCGAACTCCATGCCGCGAGTCAGCGTCTGTCCGTTCCAGGGCGGGTTCACCCGGCAGTAGTTCTCTTCCCAGATCCCCATCCACGGAAAGTCCGCCTGCCGCCAGACGTAGCCGAAGGCCATCTGCGAAGCCGGCGACCAAGCGACAAACCAGGCGTGCTCCCGCCCCGGGTCCATCAGGTGCGTCGTGAACTCGCCCGAGACCGGCGCATCGGTGAACACCCGCAGGTCCTCCACACCGCCGTCCTTGTGCGGCGCCCAGGGCCAGTCGAACTCCGCTCCGATCTTCAGGCGCCCCTTGCCCTGGCTGAAGTCGGATTCGAAGACCTTGGAACGGGTGGCCGTGGCGCGGAACAGCGTCTGGCCTTTGACCAGGAAAGGCGGTCCGAGCGTGACGTGCTGGGTCCAGCCCACGGGGCGGTCCGTGGCCGAAACATTTTCGACCGTTTCTGTAAACTCAACCACGCGGCTACCCGGCGCCAGCCGGATCGTCCTCGACACCCGCAGCCGAGCTTCCGGCAACTCCGCCTCGGCCCGAAGCCGGTCACCCTCCACTTCGATCCGGTACGGCGCCACCGAGGCTTCCCCGTGCACCGGCAACCCGGCCGCAGCCTCCTCCTCCGTAGGCGGACCGAAGATATCCAGGCACAGGTTATGCCCCATGATGCCGGCCAGCAGTTTGCTCTCCGCGTTCCGCCCGTACTCGGGATGCAGCGCCGGATCGTAGCGTGACGGCTCGATGGAGGGCCAAGGCGGCGTCCACAACGGGTTCACGCCCGAGGCGCGGTCGAAGATTTCGGCCACGTGGCCACCCTCCACCAGCACGGTAACCCGCAGCAGGTCATTTTCCAGGCAGAAAGCACGACGGTTGCGATACAGGATCTCGGCCATGTTTTCCTCACTAACGCAAACAGGCGCCCGCTTCAGGCATCTCGTGGGCGCAAGTAAAACTCCAGCGCCTCAGGCACGGAAAGCCCGGCCGGTTCGCGTCGCGCTTCGGGGTGGGTCTTCCGGAAACGTTCCAGCATCCATCCCATCAGCCGCTCGACCACCTCCGGATGCTTGCGCGACACGTCGTGAAACTCGCCGGGGTCCTCCTTGAGGTCATAAAGCCGCATCCACCGCCCCGGGGTCGGGTTATCGGTCTTGTAGCCGTCCTGGCGCTCACGGCGGCCCGAGCAGAACACTAGCTTGAAGCGCTCGGTCCGCACGCAGGCTTCTTCGTTTTCCAGATACTCGCTGAAAATGTAGTCGCGCCGGCGCGCCGGGCGGCTCCCCTCCAAATACGGGCGCAGGCTCCGGCCATGCTGTACGGGCAACGGCTCCAGACCGAACAGATCCAGAACCGTGGGCGCTACGTCCACCGCTTCGGTCAGGTCCCGCACCACGCCGCGCCGGATCCGCCCCGGCCAGCTCATGATCAGCGGAATCCTGATAGCCGGCTCATAACTGCAATGCTTCTCGAACCGCCCGTGATGTCCCAGACAGTAGCCGTTATCTCCCATGTAAATCACCAACGTGTTCCGGTCCAGGCCCAACTCGCGGAGCTTGTCCAGCACCACGCCGATGTTGCGGTCCAGAAAAGCCACCGAGGTGTAATAAGCGGCAATGATCCCCCTCTTGTCCTGATCCGTCAGCTCGCGGAAAATCAGCGGAATTTGCCACGCGTCCTCGGGTCCGACGCGCGGCGGGGTGAACCGGGCGGGATCAAAGAGGTCCCGATCCTCCACAGGAAAGTCAAAGGGGGAATGCGGCTCGTGGAAACTTACCCACAACGCAAACGGGGTGTCCTTGCTTTCTTCGAGAAACTTCGCCGCCCGGCGCGCGATGTAAGTCCCGAGCATGTCCTCGTAATAGCGCGGGTAAGGCAGCTTGTCGGCGTTCAGCCAGATGCGCGCGGGATCCTTGAAAGGCCGCCAGGGCGGTTTGGTCCGGATCTCGGGCGGTACGGACTTCGGCCGGACCTCCGCCTGCCAGGCCTTCCGCACCGCGTCTTCGGTCATGACCACCTCGAAGCCGTGCAAACCCGGCGCGGCGGGACGATTGAAATGCATCTTGCCGAAAACCGCCGTCCGGTAGCCGGCGGCGCGCAACTGCCGCGCCAGCGTAGGCTTGCCCTCCTCCAACGCCGTTCGCAACACCGTCACGCCGGCAGAATGGGGCATTTGCCCGGTCAGGAACGACTGCCGGGAAGGCGTCGAGACGGGCGAGTTGCAGTAGTGGCGGGCAAAGTAGACCCCCTCACGGGCCAGCCGGTCCAAATTCGGCGTACGCGCCAACCGATCGCCGTCCGCCCCCAGCACATAAGCCGCGTGGTCGTCGGAAATCAGGAACAGCAGGTTGGGACGGCGCTCGCGCCCTGCCAGAATCGCAGGGACCCCTGCCAGCAGTCCTCTTCGTGTCAACATCGAAGCTATGCTACAGCCGGCGATTGCGCCGAAACAAGGGTGCGGTACGCGCTCAGGCCGATCAGCCCGCGCTCGGCGCTGCTGCTTTGTGCCCCTTCAGCCGGGCCATGCGCGCTTCCCATTCCTTGCGCAGCTCTTCCCGCCGTTGCAAGACGTAGGCCTTGGCTTCCTCGAAACTCTTGAACACACGCCGGCCCTTGATCAAATTGCATGGCCGGCACGCCGTTACGAGGTTGCGAGGCTCTTTCTTGCCGCCCCGCGCCCGCGGAATCACAAAATCCACGGTCATGACAAGGTAGTTCTCGAAACTGGTGGAACCGTCCAGCCCGCAATACTGGCAGCGGTAATGATCCCGCTTGAGAATATTCAGCCCTTCCTCGAGAGTCAGAGGCTTGGCGCGCCGAATCATCTGCACGAGGCGAGAAATGGGCATCGGACACCTCCCGCCCCTTAGTATGCCGCGGGACGCGTTTTATGGCACAAATTTTTTCGCGCTTCCCGATGCAGAATTCGCGGTACCCGCCGCCTGCGCCGCTTCCCCTGTCTGAACGGGAACCACGATATACGGGGTCGCGGTTTGCGGATCGGGGTAAAACCACCCGCCCTCGCGGGCAAGTATCTCGAAGTAATACATCAGATCCCAATCCGCCACGACCTCTTCTCCCGGAATCACGAATACCGGCTGCGCCCCTCTGGCCTCCAAGACCTTGAACTTCGCAAGTTGATTCAGCGGACGATAATACAGCCGGGTTACAAGCGACGCAGTAGCCGGCGAGATCTGCAGCGTTAGTCTCAGCGCCTGCCCGGGCGTCGCCATCCGTGGCGGGACGTGAAAGACCATCGGTCGCGGCCCCGGTTTGGGAGCCACTGGCAGCGTGGGCGCAGGCGCGGGAGGGTCCCGCCAGACGACAAGCCCGCTCGCCCGCCATGGGCCCTCGGGGAAGACCACGTCTAGGTGTCCCTCGCGCGCCTCCAGCAGCCGCTCCCACCCGCGGCCCTCCGGCGTCAATACGCGAACCCGGAATCGCCCGTCTCCCGTGCGGACGCGAAAGGTCTGTGCGCCGCGCCCTTCCAGCCAATCCCCGTTCAAAACATTGGCAGGCAGGTGACGAGGATCCTTTACCGCGGAACGGATCTCCACGTACGGCGTCAACGGCAGCGCATGAGCCTTCCGCTCGCCGCCACCCACCCAGCCGTACCCTCGTTCCGCCGAAAACGCCGTGTCCGGCCCCACCGCCTGGAACCTCGGCTCCACGGTGTGCCGCCACAAGTACGGATCCCGCCGGTACAGTGCACCGGTCGCAGGCGCCTGGGGCTCCGCTCCGAAATCGAACCCGAAATCAAAGCGCCCCAGCTCCTGCCAAAGGCGCTCACGCTCGGCCACCGTCTGAACATCGTGCCGGACATACGCCAGCCGATCCTTCCAGTGCCCGATGTCCTGCGGCCCGAAGGCCATTTCCTCCGGATAGAGCCCGTCGGTCAAGCGGACAAGGTCTTCCCAGACCGACTGTGCGGCCTCCAGCTCGCTTCGCGCCCGCTTCAGGGCAGCGCCGTCACCCACGCGGTAATGCCACGCCAGCTCGTACGCCGCCACCTGTTTGTGCGCGTGGTAGCGCGCCAGATGCGCCAGGACGCGAAAATCCGGCTCCGTAGCCACCCATTCCCGCGAGGGCACCCCGCGCGCCCGCACGTTCGCGATCCCTTGCTCGATGCGTGTCGCCATCTGCCGCAGCCGGGCCGCCGTCTCCAGCGGCGTCTGTTTGGCCGAAGCCACGCCCTTCAAGCGGTTCTCCACCGCCTCCGGGATCGCCGCCACGAAACGCCAGTCGCTGGGGCGCACTTCGATGTAGGCGTCTATCAGCCCCCCGGGATTGACCTCGGGCCAGATGTACATGTTGGGATCCGCCATGTGGACGGCGACAATCTCGTTCAGCACGCCGCTGGCCGCGCGATAGACTTCCAGGGCGTCGCGCGCCGCCGCTCCGAAGCGCCGCTGGAACTCATCCAACCAGACCGTCTCCGCGGTCTTGGGATCGTAGCTGAGCCGGCCCCACAGCAAGTAAAAAAGCCAGTAGCGCTCGAACTCCCACTTCCACCAGATCTTGTCCCGGTGGGCCGGCGTGAACACGCCCCACTTGCCGGGCCGATTGCCGAAGCCTTTCTGCGCCAGCGGCGGGTCAATCTCGAAACCGGCGGTTCCCGAAAGCGTGAACGTAGGCACAGCCCGCCGCACGTACTCCGGATCGCCCCAAACCAGGAGCCGGTGCGACCCCAACGCCCAGACCTCCCAGAAGAACTCGTAATGGCGCGGCTTCCTGAGCAGGTCGAGATAACTGTAGCCGGGAAACGTTTCCGCGGGCTGGTAGGGCCGGCCCAGATGCTCCGCCCAGTACTTGGTGGAAACGCGCAAGGGCACGCCGACCGAGTGCGCGGCCTCGATCATACCCTGCGCCAGCGCCCAGGCCCGCAGATCCAGCGTGACGCGCCTTCCTGCCTCCCGCAGCGCCCGGAATACCCAGTCCCGGTAGAAGCCCACCTGATCCTCGCGCGGGATGCCCGATTCCACATTGGTTCGCATCTGGACGCTTCGGATCGCCGGGCATTCCGCCAGGATGCGCCGCAGCGCCGCATAGCTGTAAGGGCCAATGTTTTTGGGCGTCAGCCCCACCACCGTCGGCATCTGGTTGGCCTGCACGTTGTGCTGCCAGATGCCCAGTGTGAAATCAATCCCGTGATCCGCCGCCGCCTGGGAAATGAACCGCAGCATCTCCAGATGGCGTTGCTGTTCCAGCGCGGCAAGGCCGGGCGCGCGGATCTCCGGGTAGTCATCCAGCGCCAGCCAGAAAGGGTAAGGCGGCGCCTGGTAGTTGGTCTGATGGGCATAGACCAGGTTGAAGCGGTTGAAGCGGCAGCGCGCCAGGAACGAAAACAAATCCAGCCAGTGTTGTTTCGAGTAGAACCACTCCTCCTCCAGCTCCCGGTTGTGCAGGAACCAGCGGATGCCGCGGATCGGAGTGGCCGGGCGACCGTGGGCGGCCCAGACCCGCCCTCGCCGCCGGATCTGCTCGGCCGCGTCCAGCAGGCCGTACATCAGCCCGCGCAAGTCCCCGCCCGTGATCAGGCCCGGGGCGATCCGGTACGTCTCGGGCGGTTCTGCGTTGAGTTCCGTGCGCACCCGGTAGAGCTCCGGCTTCAGGCCCCTTTCCTGCAACGCGCGCCGATACTCTTCCAGGCCGAACTCGACCGGCCCGGCCCAAGCCACCCAGGCCGCGGCCAGCAGGCTAATCCGCCACCACATGCCAGCCCCTTCGTGATAGATCCCGGTAGATCAGAAGCCCGGCGGCCAGAGCCGCCGCCAGAAAAATCAAACCAGCCGTGGTTTGTTTCAGCAGCAGCTTGCCCACCCCGAACAGCACTCCGTAGATCAGCACGCAGCCGGCCGCCGCGTCGGCCAGATTTCGCCATCCTTCCCCGTCGGCCCTCACCTCCGGCGCCAGCCGCGCAATGGGCGCCCACCCGCGCCCCGAAGGCCGAACGCGCCGATAAAACTCCAGCAGCTTCTCGATAGGCTCGGGACGCGTCAGAAAGGTGGTCGCCAGCCACACCGCCGTCGTCACGCTGATGGTGACGATCATGATCCAGGCGAAGCCCAGCGGATCGTCGCTGTCCAGCCCCCAGAAAAGCTGAAGGCTCAGCGAAACCACGAAGGCCGCCACCATCGAGGAAACCTCGCTCCAGGCGTTCACCCGCCACCAATACCAGCGCAGCAGCAGCACTCCACCCGTGCCTGCCCCAGTCACGATCAGCAGCTTCCAGGCGGCCGCAATCGAACTCATGTAAAACGTGACCACCGCGGAAACCAGGGTCAGGAACACCGTGGCCAGCCGCGATACCAGCACATAGTGACGCTCGCTGGCCTCCCGTCGCAGGAAACGGCGGTAAAAGTCGTTGACCAGGTAGCTGGCGCCCCAGTTCAGTTGCGTGGCGATCGTGGACATGTAAGCGGCCGCAAAAGCCGCCACCATCAGACCGCGGAGCGAGGCGGGCAGATGATCGAGCATGACCCGCAAATAGCCGGCCTCCGGGTCGGCCAGGCCTGGATACAGCACCAGCGCCACCAGCGCGGTCAGGATCCACGGCCAGGGCCGCAGCGCGTAGTGCGCTACCTGGAACCACAACGTAGCCAGCAAAGAATGTTTTTCGTCCTTCGCAGAAAACATGCGCTGGGCCACGAACCCACCGCCGCCCGGCTCCGATCCCGGATACCAGGTCGCCCACCAGTTCAGCGCTATGTAGACCAGGAACGTCAGCATGGGCATCCAAGCCGAGTTCGGGTCGGGAACGAAGCTCAACACGGAGCCGGCCTGCCCCGCGGCCGCGCGCGCCCGATCCAGCTCGTGCAACCGGGCCAGCAAACCGTCTATGCCACCGACGGCGCCCACCGCGAACACCGCCAGCACGATCACCATGCCCATGGCGATGGCGAACTGCACGAAGTCGGTCACCAGAACTCCCCAGAGGCCCGAGATCGTCGAGATCAGCGAGGTCACCGCAATCATGCCCAGGGTGATGGCGATGGCCTGGATCTTGTTGACGCCCAGCACGTGCTGGAGGATCTTCACCATCGCCAGATTGACCCACCCCAGCACGATCGAGTTGATCAGCAGGCCCAGATACAGCGCCCGGAAACCGCGCAGGAAAGCCGCCGGCGCACCGGAGTAGCGGATCTCGGCGAATTCCACGTCGGTCATGACGCCCGCACGTCGCCACAGCCGGGCGTAGAAGAACACGGTCAGCATTCCGCCGGCCACGAAGTTCCACCACAGCCAGTTGCCCGCGATCCCGCCCTTGGCCACCAGACCGGTGACGGCAAGCGGCGTGTCCGCGGCGAACGTGGTCGCCACCATCGAGGTGCCCGCCAGCCACCACGGAACGTTCCGCCCCGAGAGGAAATATTCCTGGGTGTTGCGTCCCGCCCGCGTCCGGTAATACAGCCCGATCCCGAGGCTGAGCAGAAAATAAAGCGCGATAATCAGCCAGTCCAGCGCCGCCAGTTGCACCCTGCGATTATAGTTCGCGCCCCTCGCCAGGCGGAACCGTCCCGCCGCGTTGAGATTGCGCCCCGCGGGAACTTATCATTGTTAAGCCATGGACAAACTCACCGTGCTCCTCGTTGCCACCCTGATCCTGGCCGCGCAGGTGAAGCTTCAGCCCGGCCAGCCCCAAGTCGGCCCGCCCGGCCAGGCGGCGCCCACCGCCGTCTTCCCCAGCTTCTTTTCCCCGAAAGACTTCGAACTAACCGCGGACCCCGATGCGCCGCAGTGGAAGGGCATCCCGGGCGTCTTCGCCGAGCGCGATCAGTTCGGAAACCTCGTGCCCAACCACCGCACCGAGATCCGCTCCCGCTGGACCAGGCAGAATCTCTACCTGCTCTATATCTGCCCCTACGAGCAACTCTACCTGAAGCCCAACCCCTCCACCGCCACCGAGACCAACAAACTCTGGGAATACGACGTGGCCGAAGCCTTCATCGGCTCCGACTTCCAGAACATCCGGCGGTACAAAGAATTCGAGGTCTCGCCTCAGGGCGAGTGGGTGGACTTGGATATTGACCGCGATCACCCCAAGCCCGAGGGCGGCTGGCTATGGAACTCGGGCTTCAAAGTGAAAGCGCGCATTGACGAGAAAGCAAAAATCTGGTACGCGGAGATGCAAATCCCCTTCGCCAGCATTGACAGCCGCCCGCCCCGCGAAGGTAACGAGCTGCGCATCAACCTCTACCGCGCCCAGGGGCCACCGCCCAACCGCAAGTTCATCTGCTGGCAGCCCACGCACAATCGCTCCTTCCACACCCCGGAGGCCTTCGGGCGCCTGGTGCTCAAAGGAAAGCCTTGATCGCGACGGCCTGATAACGCGCCGTACAAAGCGAGGCCGGGCCACGCTTCAGTGCGTCGGCTCGGAGGGCAGGACGAAAATCTTTTCGCCGGGCCGGACGCGCTTTTGCCGTTGCCGCAAGTACAGTTCCTGCTCGCTGGGGTCCTCCTGAAGCCTGCGCAAACGCTCCCACTGTTCTTGGATCTGCCGGGCCATCTCCGCGTTGCTTTGCTTCATCTGCTGGATCTGGCGCCACTGCTCCCAGCAGCGCGCATAGGCGGCAGGCACGTCCAGCAGAAAGAACAGCAGTGCCCCGGCCAACAGGACCGCCATGAAGGCAAGAACCCAAAGCCCGTTGCGTCGTTGCATCCCTACATTCGTTTATAATCCTGTTTGGCTCTGCGGGGAAGCGGGATGAGCGAAAAAATTGTCATTTTCTCCACCTGCGGTTCTGCCGACGAAGCGGCCAACATCGCTCGCCGGCTCGTCGAAGCACGCCTGGCGGCCTGCGTCACTGTGATCCCCGGCGCGCGCAGCTTCTATCGCTGGAAAGGCGCCTTGGAGGAGGCGGGCGAGTGGCTCCTGATGATCAAGTCCCGCAGCGACCTGTTTGAACGGCTGCGGAACGAACTGACCACGCTCCACTCCTACGAAGTGCCGGAGCTGCTGGCTGTGCCCGTCGTGCACGGCTCGGCGGAATACCTTGCGTGGCTGGACAGCGAACTGGCCGAGGAGGCCGGATGAGCACCGCCCCCGCTACCCTGAAACCCACGCGCACGCGGCATTGGGTGGTAGTCTTCGCCGTCACCCTGGCCATCATCACCTACATTGACCGGGTGTGCATCTCGCAGGCCGCGCCCCTGATGCGCCGCGACTTGGGCCTGTCGCCCATCGAAATGGGCATGGCTTTCTCAGCCTTCGGCATCGCCTACGCCCTGTTCGAGATCCCGGGCGGATGGCTGGGCGACTGGCTCGGGCCGCGCCGCGTGCTGATGCGCATCGTGATCTGGTGGTCGTTTTTCACCGCAGCCACGGGCTGGGTCTGGAACCTGGCCTCGCTGGTGGTCACGCGCTTCCTGTTCGGCGCCGGCGAAGCGGGTTGCTTCCCCAACCTGACCAAAGCCTTCACGACCTGGCTGCCGCAACACGAGCGCGTTCGCGCCCAGGGAATCATGTGGATGAGCGCCCGGTGGGGCGGCGCCTTCACTCCCATGCTCGTGGTCTGGGTCCTCCACCACGTCCACTGGCGCCGTTCCTTCGAAATTTTCGGTGCCCTCGGCGTCATCTGGGCTTTCTTCTTTTACCGTTGGTTCCGGGATAACCCGCGCGATCATCCGCGCGTCAACGAAGCCGAGCTGGCCCTGCTGGCCGGCGCCGAACGCGCCGCCTCCGGCCACGGCAACGTGCCCTGGGGAACGCTGATTCGCTCCCGCACCGTCTGGATGCTCTGGCTCCAGTATTTCTGCGTTTCTTACCCCTGGTACTTTTACATTACCTGGTTGCCCAGTTACCTCCAGGAGTACCGCGGACTTACTCCCGAGCACGCCGCCCGCCTGGCCGTTTTCCCGCTGTTTTTTGGCGGCCTCGGCTGTATGTTCGGCGGCTTTATCGCGCCTTACGTAACCCGCTGGCTGGGAAGCGTCGCCCGGGCCCGCAGGGCAATCGCCTACACCGGAGCGATCGGCGCCTGCCTGTTCCTGCTCCTGCACACCGTGATCCGCGACCCGTTCTGGGCCATGTTCGCCATGGGCATGGCCAGCTTCGGCAACGACATTCTCATGCCCGGAAGCTGGGGCGCCTGCATGGACGTAGGGGGCAAGTACGCCGGCACTCTCTCAGGCTCCATGAACATGATGGGTAACTTCGGCGGCGCGCTGGGGCCGGTAGTTCTCGGCTATGTCCTGCAAAAAACCGGAAGCTGGATCCTGAACTTTTACATCATGGGCGGCATTTACCTGGTGGCTGCCCTGGCCTGGCGATTCATTGATCCGGTTACTCCTCTGAAGGGCGCCAGCCTGGACGAGTAACCGGGCGATCGTTCGCCTTCCGCCTCAAGCTTCCTCATCGGGCACTCGCCCAAAGCCCAGCAGATTTTCCATACGACTGAACACGTAAGAGAACCCCTGAACTTTGGGGCTGCGGTTGCCCTCAATCGTGTACAGCATGCCGTCGCGCAGGTGATGCACCAGGCCGGCGTGCCCCTTCCATCCCTCCAGCTTCTCGCGCCACCAGATCACGATGTCGCCGGGCTGCGGCTCGAACCCTGTGCCCGGCGGCCAGGCCCAACCCCGCTTCCTGAACTCGTTCAACAAGGCGCGGGCGCTTACCGTGTAGGTGAAGGGAATCCCGCGGGGATGCTGCGCGTAACACCAGCTCACGAAGGCGGCGCACCAGGAACTGCCTTCCGGCGCAAGACCCCTCAGGTACTTGCGCACGAACGGTCCGCTGTTGTTTCCTCCGATTTCCCCCGCCCCCGCCTTCAGCTCGGCGATGGCCGCCTGCAACGCGCTGCGCCCGCGCTCGGTGCCGCCGAACTCGGGTCCGGGCATCGTGGCGTAGTCCACGGGCACCGGCGGGTGAATCAAAGGCTTGGGATGCGTGAGACTCCACCACGTCAGCGGCCCCACCACGCCGTCCACCACCAGCGGCTGGCCATGCTGATCCAGATTCTGCGACTGGAAGGCGCGCACGGCCCGCAACGTCTGCCCATCGAAGACGCCGCTGACCTCCACGCCGTAACCGCGCTCCCTCAGCAGCTCCTGCAAGCTCCTGACTTCCGGCCCCTCATCCCCTTTGCGCAACGTCTTCGGCATCCTGACCTCCGCCGCGCTATTGTAAATCCCGTTCATCCGGCGGGACTTCGGAAAAGACGCAAAAGTCCTCATGCTATAGTGAAAATTTCCCCCCATGATGTTGGACAAAGTCTACGAGCCCCAACGGTTTGAGCCTCGCTGGGCCCAGTGGTGGGTGGAACAGGGCCTCTTCCGCGCCTCGGTGGAAGCCCCCGGCCCCGTCTTCTCCCTCGTCATCCCACCGCCCAACGTCACCGGGTCCCTGCACATCGGCCACATGCTCGAGCACACCGAAATTGACGTCACCGTCCGCTGGCATCGCATGCGCGGCTACAACACGCTGTGGCTGCCCGGAACCGACCACGCCGGCATCGCCACCCAGATGCTGGTCGAGCGCGCCCTGGCCGAAGAGGGACTCGATCGCCGCAAACTGGGCCGCGAAGCCTTCCTGGAACGCGTCTGGGCGTGGAAAGAACGCTACGGCGACACCATCAAGCGCCAGATGATTCGGCTGGGCGCCAGTTGCGACTGGAGCCGCGAACGCTTCACGTTGGATCCCGGCCTGTCGCGCGCCGTCCGCGAAACCTTCGTCCGCCTCTACGAAAAGGGTCTGATCTACCGCGGCGAGTACATGGTCAACTGGTGCCCGCGCTGCCAGACCGCGCTGTCGGATCTCGAGGTCGTACACGACGAAACGCCCGGCAACCTGTGGTACATCCGCTACCCGGTGATCGGGATGGATCGCTTCCTGGTGGTCGCCACCACGCGTCCTGAAACGATGCTGGGCGATACTGCCGTCGCCGTCAACCCGGCGGATGAGCGCTACCGCGACCTGCACGGCAAGCGCGTCCTGCTGCCCTTGATGAACCGCGAGATCCCCGTCATCGTGGACGAGCTGGCGCGTCCCGACTTCGCCACCGGCGTGGTCAAGGTCACTCCTTTCCATGACCCCAACGACTTCGAGGCCGGCCGCCGCCACAATCTGCCCAAAATCCAAGTCATCGGCGAGACCGGCGCAATGACCGCCGAGGCCGGTCCCTACGCCGGGCTGGACCGCTTCGAAGCGCGCCGCCGCGTGGTGGCCGATCTGGAACAGCTCGGCCTGCTCGAAAAAATCGAACCCTACACCGTGAGCCTGGGCAAGTGCCAGCGCTGCAAGACGCCGGTCGAACCCCTGGTCTCCATCCAGTGGTTCGTGCGCACCAAGCCCCTGGCCGAACCCGCCATCCGCGTCGTCGAGGAAGGCCGCATCCGCTTCATCCCCGAAAACTGGACCAAAACTTACTTCGAGTGGATGTACAACATCCGCGACTGGTGTATTTCGCGCCAGCTTTGGTGGGGCCATCGCATCCCTGCCTTCTATTGCGCCGACTGCGGCCACACCACCGTGGCCCGCCAGGATCCCCAGGCCTGCGCTTCCTGCGGCTCCCCGCGCCTCGAGCAGGATCCCGACGTCCTCGATACCTGGTTCAGCTCCGCCCTCTGGCCTTTCTCTACTCTCGGCTGGCCCGACGACACGCCCGATCTGCGCAAGTTCTACCCCACTTCCCTGCTCATCACCGGCTTCGACATCCTGTTCTTCTGGGTCGCCCGCATGATCATGATGGGCCTGGAGTGCGTCGGCGACGTGCCTTTCCGCGAAGTCTACATCCATGGCCTGGTGCGCGACGCCGAACGCCAGAAGATGTCCAAAACTCGCGGCAACGTGATTGACCCGCTGGAAGTAACCGAAAAGTACGGCACCGATGCCGTCCGCATGTCGTTGCTGCTCGGCGCCGCCCCCGGCACCGATATCGTGCTCACCGAAGAGCGCATGCTGAGCGCTCGCGCCTTCGCCAACAAGATCTGGAACGCTGCCCGCTTCCTCTTCCTGCACATGGAGCGCTGCGGCGTCCAGCCCTGGCTGCCGCCTGTCAACGCACCCCGGCGGCCCGAGCCCGCGGCCCCCGACGGCAGCGCCTGGCTGGAAGATCGCTGGATGTTCAGCCGCTTGAACCGCGTCACCGATGCCGCCAACCGCGCCATCGCACGCTACCGCTACCATGAACTCGCCCAGTTGCTCTGGCAGTTCTTCTGGCACGAGTTCTGTGACTGGTACGTCGAGATCAAGAAACTTCGCTTCCGCGAAAACTCGGGCCTGAATGCGGACTGGCGCAACCTCCTGACGATTTTTGAAGCCGGCTTGCGCCTGCTCCATCCGGCCATGCCTTTCATCACGGAAGAGCTCTGGCAACGGCTGGCGGCCAATCAAAGCGAACGGCCTGTTTCGATCGCCCTCGCGCCCTATCCCCAATACGACGCCGCCGGCGATGACCCGGAAGCCGAACGCCAGATGGAACTCGTCCAGGAAATTGTCGTCGCCGCGCGCAACCTGCGCACCACGCTGCAACTGGATCCCAGGCAAACGCTGGACGCTGTCCTTTACTCCCCGGATCTGGCCGCTGACCTGGCGGAAAGCCATCGCGAGATCATCGAGCGGCTGGCCGGCATTCGGCTCGAGATTCAGCGCGAGGGCCGACCCACGCCCGGTCCCGCGGTCCGCTCCACGCCCGAGTTCGACCTGCTCCTCCGCATCCCGGCTGCGCAGAGCGATGCGCAGCGCCGCCGCCTCGAAAAGGAGATCCAGCGACTGGAAAAACTGGTCGCTTCCTCGCAGGCGCAACTCGACAACGAGGAGTTTCTGCGCCGCGCGCCGGCCGAAGTCGTCGCTTCGCTGCGCGAGAAACTGGCCGATTACAAAGCTCAACTGGCCAAGAATCGCGAGGCTCTCGCCGCCCTCAGTCAATGATGCGCTTCGACGTGGATCATCCCGAGATCCTCGAAGCCGTGCGCCGCGCCCTGGCCGAAGACATCGGGTCCGGCGATATCACCTCGCAAGCGTGTGTCCCGATTCACGTGCGCGCCCAGGGGCGCTTCTTCGCCCGCGAGCCGCTGGTGGTGGCGGGCGTCGAGCTGCTTCCCGTGATCTATCAACAGCGCGGCGGCGTGGAGGAGGTCCGTCTGCAGGTGGCCAGCGGCGATGAGGTTCAGCCCGGCCAGTGCCTGGCCTGGGTGCGCGGGCTGGCCCGCACGCTGCTGGAATGCGAGCGTGTAGCGCTCAATTTTCTCCAGCGGCTGAGCGGCATCGCCACGCTGGCGCGGCGCTTTGCCCGTGCGGTCGAAGGCACCCGCTGCCGCGTGCTCGATACGCGCAAGACCACGCCGGGCCTCCGCCGCCTGGAAAAAATGGCCACAGCCGCAGGCGGCATCATGAACCACCGCATGGGCCTCTACGACGCCGTGCTCATCAAAAACAACCACATCGCGATCACCGGAGGCATCCGCGAAGCGATCTTCCGCGCCCGCCGCCTCGGGCGTCCCATTGAAATCGAAGTGCGCAACCGCGAGCAAATCGAAGAGGCGCTGGAGTGCGGCGTGGCCCGCCTGCTGCTCGACAACTTCACGCCGGAAGAAGCCGCCGCCGCGGTCCGCCTGATCGCCGGTCGGGCTCAAGTGGAGATCTCTGGCGGCATTACCCTGGAAAACGTTCGCGCCTACGCGGAAACGGGCGCGGACTTCGTTTCCACCGGCGCGGTAACGCACTCGGCCCGCGCCGTGGACATCAACTTCCGCCTGGAGCCGCTCTGAGGTGCCCCTGGATTTGGAAGCCGTGCAGGCCGCTCTTCCCGGCCGCCGCATCCGCTGGTTTGCACGCGTCGGCTCCACGATGGACGAAGCGGCGCGGCTGGCAGCCACCGGCGAGGCCGACGTCGTGGTGGCCGACGAGCAAACCGCCGGACGCGGTCGCTTCGGCCGCGCCTGGCACTCCGAACCAGAGGCGGGTCTCTACACGACCCTCATCCTGCGGCCGCCTCTGCGCTCCGGCGACGTCCCGGCCCTCACCCTCGCCCTGGCCCTGGCTACCGCCGAGGCCATCGCACGCGTGGCCGACCTGCGCTGCGACCTCCGCTGGCCCAACGACGTGCTGCTCGAAGGCAAAAAGTGCGCGGGCATCCTGGTCGAACTCGCCGGCAGCGCTTTCCTGGCCGGCATCGGCATCAACGTCAACCACGCGCGCTTCCCCGAGGAACTCGCGCACCATGCGACCTCGCTGCGCCTCGTCTCCGGACGCTGCCACTCGCGCGAACGGCTGCTCATCGAGCTGGTCCGAACGGCCGAAAGCTTTACTCGCATGCTGGTGGAAGGCGGGTCGCGGCCCGTGCTCGAAATGTTCCGCCGCGCTTCCAGCTTCGCCCGCGGGCGCCGTGTGCGCGTGGAAGCTCACGGCGCTGCGCTGGAAGGCGTCACCGACGACTTGGATCCAACCGGATTCCTCTGGGTCCGAACCGACGACGGCACGCGCATCCTCATCCGTTCCGGAGGAGTCCGTCCCGTGGAGTGAAACCATCATGCTCATCGCACTCGACGTAGGAAACACCAACGTCACCATCGGCGCCTTTGAAGGTCAGCGCCTCATCGCCCGCTGGCGCCTGAGCACCGCACGGGAACAAACCGCCGACGAGTGGGGCATCCTGATCCGCAATCTCTTCGTCCTTTCCGAGCTGAGGCCGGCTGCAATCGAGGGCATCATCGTCTCCAGCGTCGTCCCTCCGCTGGATCCCGCCCTGGCCCAGATGGCCGAGGATTACTTCGGTCTGCCGGCGATGTTCGTCACGCCCGAAACGGACACCGGGCTGAAAATCTGCTACGACAATCCCCGCGAAGTCGGCGCAGACCGCATCGTCAACAGTGTCGCCGCCTTTCACAAGTACGGCGGCCCCTGCGTGGTAGTGGACCTCGGCACCGCCATTACCTTCGACGCGGTGTCCGCCCGCGCCGAATATCTCGGCGGCCTCATCTGCCCGGGCATCGGTATGGCGGCGGAAAGCCTCTTCGCCAAGACGGCCCGCCTGCCGCTGGTGGAATTCCGCGAGCCTGCACGGCTCATCGGCACAAACACCGTAGCGAGCATGCAGGCAGGTCTGTATTTCGGCGCCCTGGGAATGATTGACGGCATCCTCGAACGCCTGCTCGCCGAACTCGGGCCCCAGACCAGGGCGGTCGCCACCGGAGGCCAGGCGCGCCTGATCGTTCGCGGCTCCCGCTACCTCAAAGATCTGGACGAAAATCTTACCCTGGAGGGACTCCGCCTCATCTGGGAACGCAATCAAAAGCCATGACGCAAGCGCCCCAGCCGCCGCCCGAGGACGACAACCAGGAATGGACCTTCAACTACTTCAACTACTTCACCGAGATCGAAGAGCACTTCCAGCGCGCTCGCGGCACCGGGCTTTTCCTGCTTTCGCCCCTGGACTGGGCGCTCATCGAAACCTGGAAAAACTCCGGGATCCCTCTGGAAGCCGTGCTGCGCGGCATTGATGCGGCCTTCGAGAGCTGGCGCAAACGCCGGGTCCGCTCGCAGATGATCAACTCCCTGGCTTACTGTGCCCAGGCCGTAATGCGGGAAGCCGAGGCGATGTCCGGCAGAGCGACGCCCCGCCCCGCCCGTTCCTCCACGCCGCCCTTTTCTACGGAAGAACTCCGCGCTTACCTGGAGTCCAACGCCGCCGCGCTTCGCCGCCACAACGATCCGGTCCTCGAAGAAATCGCGCAGGCGCTGGATCGGCTGGCCGCCGACATCGAACAGTACGCCGCGGACTTGGAAGATCTGGAGCGCCGCCTCACGGCGCTGGAGGAACGCATGATCGCCGCCGTCCGCGCACGCCAGTCCGAGGAAGATCTCGTGGCCGCGCGGCGCGAACTGGACCGGCAGTTGCGACCGTACCGCGCGAAAATGACCGCCGAGCAACTGGCGATGCTGGAGAAACAGTTCCTCGAGCGCCGGCTTTTGGAATCCCTAGGGCTCCCCCGGCTCAGCCTGTTCTACCTGGCGTGACCGGGGTGATCCGGCGCCCGGTCCGTTTGGCCGGGGAATTGCAACACGAGTCGCCCCGGTGAGTCTTGCTATGCGAAAATTCCCCGAACCGCTGGCGCTTCAGATCTGGCGCATGTACCAGCAAGGCCTGAATTTTCATGAAATTGCGGAAGAACTGGGTCTTCCCCCGGATCGCGTGCGCGCCAGGATCGCCGCCGTGGCTCGCGTATCCCGGTGGACACAAGTGGGTCCCCATGACCCACCCACCGCGCAACCTGAATCCCCGGTGGTTCAATAAACGTTAGCCCCAAGCCAACCTGACCCCGGACGCCCCGAGGTTGCCTCAGTAG
>JAPWUP010000233.1 GCA_028275505.1 Bryobacteraceae bacterium | reverse complement strand
TCCCCGCGCCAGCCCTGATGCGTGCTCTGGCGCAGGAACTCGCCCGTTTCCGTATCGAAAAGCCCTTCGTGGGCCGTCGAACCGTCGCCCCGCACCAGATAGCGCCGCGTGGTCAGGCAGTGCTGGAGTGCGATGTCGTACAGCCTGGCGTCCCCGGTGCGTTCGGCGGCGTAGAACACGATGCCCACGTTCATCATGATGTCAATGAAGAGCGAGTTCTCGGCCACGAAGGAGCGCAGGTAACGGCCTTTTTCCCGGTAGCGCAACGCCATGGTACGGCCCGCCTGAATGAGAACCGCTTCACGCGCCGGATCCGGCTCGAGCTGGTTCCAGCGGTAATAGGTGGACATGAAGATGAAACCCAGATCGTGCACCTCGCGATCGTGCTGGCGCGGCTCGAGCGGGCGCGTGTAACGGATGGCCTGCTCGCGCCAGTACGCGGCCTCCGCGCTGCCTCGCGGCGCGCGCCGGCAGAAAATCCACATCATGCCGGGCAGAAACCCGTCGCACCAGTGCGTCCAGGCCGGCAGATCGTGCTTCCAGCGCCCCTGGTGCGTGTACATGGGATAGAAATCCGGATAGCGTTCGATCACGCGCCGCACTTGACGGGCGGCGAATTCCAGCGTTTCTTCGAACAGTTGGCGGTCTTGCGGCGTCAGATCCAGAATCATCGTTTCCACCTCAGGGCAACGTTCGCCACAACATGCGAAATCCTCGGGGCAATCGCAGCAGCCTGCCATTGAACAAAATGGCGCTCTCCTGTTCCGTGCTCGTCGCCACTACGTCGGTTTGTCGCCGCGCGCCCGCCACGATGCCGCCCAGCAGTTCCAGCCTGGCGCGGAATTCGGCTTCGAGTGAGGGCCCCTCCAGCCGATCGAACTCGAGCGACACCATCCCATAGGCGCGAGGCGCCAGATGCTGCTGCACAGCCAGCAGCCTTCCTGTCACGCGCGCTCCTTTGGGCGCCAAAAGCTCGCCGCGGTCTCGCACGTCGCGGACCAGAAGAGCCTCCAGCAGATCCCCCGCAGCCGCGCTGGCCGGCTCCAGCGGTTTTGTCAGGCTCAACTCGAGGTTCAGTCCGGGCGGCAAGCGTCGCCGCACCTTGCGTTCCTGCGGGGGCGAAGACAGGGGCTGCTCTTGCTCGAAGCGCACCTGGCTTTGCGCCGCATATTGCCGGCACCCGCTGAAAGAAATCCGGTTCTGGCTGGTGCGGCCTTCCCCCGTCCCCAGAGTCAACTCCGAGGCCGCCGGCAGCAGGACCAGGCGCCCGCCGATGCTCGTGCGCCCGTAGCGAATCGCGGTATGTACCGCCGTGACTTCGAGCGGCGGCGCCGGTAAACCTTCGGCCTCCACATCCAGCCGCAGCAGCTCCAAGGAATTCCGATCCACCCAGAAGCTGCCGCGGTAGGCCACCCGCGCGCTGTTGCGCCCGTCCCTGACCTCGTAGCCGCTCAGCTCGCGCGGCACCCGGTAATCGTACCGCCACGCAGCCCGTCCGTCGAGCCGATCCTCAAAGGGACCCTGGAACGTGGCGGCGTTTCTCGCGAAGATAGCCGTGGCGAAACCCCAGAAATCTCCCGTCCCGATGGGGCCGGGCGGAACGATCTGCGCAATGTCCCGGTTTTCGAACTCGGCCGCGCCCGGCCACGCGAACCGTTCCTTGCCGCCGATTACCGCGACCTCCAGCCGCAGTCGCTCCCACCACCGGCACTGCGGACAGGGATAGCCCTGCCGCCAGCGCTCGATAGTCTCCACGCAGGTGTAGTCCGGCATGCGTTCCAGCGTCTCGCGCATGCGGGCGCGGATCCTCTCCAACAGCCCGTCCTGCTCGCCCGCCTGCGCCGGCACGCCTTGGAAGAGGCTCCAAACGATCGCCGCCAGCAAGCCTGCGAGCATTGCACCCATTATAGGCAGCGGGTTCGCCGTGCTATGATTCCTGCCATGGCAGCTACCAAAATTACTGTGTTCACCAACGGACCCATCCGAGTGGAGGGTGATTTCGAACTGGTGGATCAGGAGGGCAAAGCGTTCGGACTGGGCGGCCGCACCGCCATCTCCTTGTGCCGCTGCGGCCATTCGGAAAACAAGCCGTTCTGCGACGGCGCGCATCGCCGCGTCGGCTTCCAGCACGCCGCGACTGCCCGCGATCTGCCGCCCGTCAGCTAAGCCTCAGCCGGCCTCTTCCAGCACGCACACGTCGCGCAGATTGCGGTACTCCTCGGCGTAATCCAGTCCGTATCCCACGACGAAGTGATCCGGGATCTGGAATCCTACGTAGGCCAGGTCCACGGGTTGGATCCGTCGGCTCGGCTTGTCCAGCAGCGCCACCACCCGCAAGGACCGGGGCTTGCGTTGCGAAAGCACGTGGACCAGGTAATTCAACGTGAGGCCGCTGTCTATGATGTCTTCCACCACCAGCACATCGGCGCCCTCGATCGAGCAGTCCAGATCCTTCGTCAGCTTGACCTCCCCCGAAGTGCTCTTGCCCTTGCCGTAACTGGAGATCCCGATGAAGTCTATCCGCACGGGGCGTTCGATGGCGCGCGCCAGGTCAGCCAGGAAGAAACACGCTCCTTTGAGGATGCCGATCAGGTAAATCGGGCCTTCCGGATAATCGCGCGTAATCTGCGCCCCGAGTTCGCGGACGCGCGCGAGGATCTCGTGCTCGGGAATGAGCAGACGCAGGCGGGCCGCCGACCTGGTCTCCGACGGCATCAGCCGCCCCCAGCCCGCAGCGGTTCACTGGGCGGGCCAATGTGAATGTGCGCCCCCGTGGAGCGACCCCGCAAGGCGCCACGGAACGCGTAATAAGGCACGCCCAGCTTCTGCAGGTAGTTCCGCAGCCACACGCCCTCCGGACTGTCCGGGTGCAGCGCCACGTCCACCCGCCCGCGGTGATCCAGACCCCAGGCCCGGTGCAAAGCTGTCGCCCCGTAGGCGCTGACAGGCAAGGGACGCCCGAACTCCATTTCGAATTCCATCGCCAGCACCCGCATCAGCCCGGCGTCGAAACCGCCGCGGCCCGCGTAGCGCTCCACCAAGGGTCGCGGCTCCGGCGCGGGCAAATCCTCCCTGGTAGCCTCCGCTGCCTCGATGCGGGCAATCTCGGCCAGCTCATCGAGCAATCGCGCGCGGCTTTCGGCCAGCGCAAGTTCGCGCCGTGCCCGGTCCAAGTCCTCCAAGAGCGGAGTTAACGCCGTGCGCGCCAGCGCTCCCTCCTCGACCAGCCTTTTGGCCTCGTTCAGGCGCGCTTGCCGACGCTCGAGACGGCGTTCGGCAGCCGCCACCATCTCGCGCCCGTGCTCCTCGGTGAGGTCCTCGACGCCCAGGGCACCGTAAAGCGTGCGCCGCAAAATCGCCTCGTCGGCGCGATCCGCCGCCAGCTCTTCCTGCTTTTGCAAGAGCGACTTCGGCAACGCCCCGGCCGCTACCAACTGCTCGAGGCTTTGATCCGGGGGAATCGGGCGGACCACCCGTAGCGGATCCGGCTCCTGCCCCAGGCACACCCCCGCTGCCACAACCGCAAGGATCGCGCGAGTCACCAAACCCGATTGTAGTACGATAGGGCTGAGGAGTTGTTTGCCGGCGCCGAATCGTCGCAAACGCAAGACTGAGAAAACCACGCAGCCCCCACCGACGCCGCCTTGGATCATCGCCGCGCGGGCGGCCGAGGACAAGAAAGCCCTCGATTTGCGCATCCTGGATTTGCAGGGCCTCGCTTCGTTCACGGACTACTTCGTGATCTGCTCGGGATCTAACCCCCGCCAGATCCAGGCCATCGCCGATGAAATCGAGCGGCGGCTCGCCGAGCAGGGGCGTAAGCCTTTGGGCATCGAGGGCTACGAGCACGCCGAGTGGGTCCTGGTGGACTACGGCGAGTTCCTGGTCCACATCTTTTCGGAAGCCGCGCGCGCCTACTACGATCTGGAACGCCTCTGGCGGAAAGCCAAAGAAGTAACCCTGCCGCCGGCGGAGTGAGCCGCCTTACCTGCGGAGCCTGGCCGTCACCAGTTCGAGCAGGGTCTCGGCCTCCTCCACCTCCAGCTCCGTTTCCAGCCAGTACAGGGGCAAACCTTCGAGCTGGCGTTGCCAGCCTTCCGGCAGATTCACCAGGTCCTTTTCCGTGGTGACGAGCGCGTCGGCACCGCTGTCTCGAGCCCGCTCGATGACCGCGCGCAGTTCCTCGACGCGGTAGCGGTGGTGATCCGGATACTCGGCGCGCCACACGGTTCGCAGTCCCAGCGCGTCCAGACTCCGCCAGAATGACGCAGGCTGGCCCAACGCGCAGAATGCAGCCGGCCGCGCGAAAGGCGGCTCGATCGCCGGGCGGCGCGCGCCGCTCGCCGCCTCCACCCACGCTTTCGGACGCCGGCGGGCGCGGTGCACGGGCGCGTCCCGGTTGTAGCGCCGGATCAGGCGCTCGACGGCCCCCGTGTGCGGCAGCGCTTCGCTGTGGCTGATCACGATGACGCCCGCGCGGCTCAGCGCCGAGAGAGGCTCGCGCAGGCGGCCCAGCGGGAAGACTTCGTCGCCCGGATCCAGTGCGTCCACCAGGACAATGTCCAGGTCGCGGTCGAGGCGCGCGTGCTGGAAGCCGTCATCCAGCAAGAACAAATCGGGTTGAAAACGTTCCAGCGCGATCGCACCCGCCTTCGCCCGGTCGCGCCCAATGCCCACCGCGGCCACGCCGGCTCGCAGGTGAATCTGCGCCTCGTCGCCGGTGATCTCGACGGGCGCCTGCGCCTTCGGCGCCAGCGCCACCGGCTCAGCGCCAGCCCGGCGACGGTACCCTCGCAGCAGGACCGCGGGCCTGTACCCCCGTTCTGCCAGCCGCTGCGCCAGCCATACGGTGAACGAGGTCTTGCCCGCGCCGCCCATGCTCAGGCCCCCGATGCTGATCACCGGCCGCGGCAGCTTCACACGCCGCGCCCTCCCCGCCGCCCGCTTCAGCACGCCGCCCGCCCGCCACAGCAGCGAGAGCGCCCACAGGCAAACGCGCCACGGCCACGCGCGCACGCGCCGCGGAACGGCCTCCGCGTAACGCGCCGCCAGCTCCTGCACCGCTCTCTCCGTCGCTCCCTGCTGGGCGGCCGCCGCCTCCCGGGCTCGCTGTCCGAGGCGTTCGCGCAATGCCCCGTCCTCCAGCACGTGCTCGACCGCTCGGCTCAACTCCGGCGCCGAACTGATCTCCAAAACCGCTTCGCGCCGCCGGAATTCCTCGATCACCGCCGGGAAATTTTCCATGTGCGGCCCCACGATGATGGCGCGCCCGAACGCTCCCGGCTCCAGGATGTTGTGCCCGCCGCGCCGCGCCAGCGTGCCGCCCATGAACACGACGTCCGCGGCCTGAAACAGAGCGGCCAGCTCGCCGATCGAATCCAGCAACAGCACGCCCGGCAACGGCAGCCGCGTGGCCTCGTCCAGTTGGGAACGCCTCACAAACGCCACGCGAGCTTCTTCCAGCCTGCGCGCCGCCGGCTCGAAACGCTCCGGACGCCTCGGCGCCAGAATGAGCAGCAGGCGCGGGCGCCGCTCGGCAAGC
>JAPWUP010000181.1 GCA_028275505.1 Bryobacteraceae bacterium | reverse complement strand
GGCTTCACCCAGCATGCCCAAGGGCAGAGCTTTGGCCATCCAGCGTTCCAGGCCCGCCCGTCCCAATCGCAGCAGGGGCGGATGACCAGCGTTGACGAAACGCAGCCGCCCGCTTTCCTCCAGCAATCCGTAGAAGACCGTAGCGTACTGCTCGCCGCCGGTTCGCTCGATAAGAAAACGGTTCACGCGCACCAGCATTTCTTCCATGGGCAGGCGCGCGTGCGGCGCCGCTACGAACATGCCTTGCAACAGCGCCGCCAGCAGGGCGGCCCCGACTCCCTTTCCGGAGACGTCCGCCATCGCCACCGCATAGCAATCGGGAGCGACCGCGCGCAGCTCGTAGTAATCGCCGCCTACCTGCCGCGAGGGGATGCTGCCGCCGGCCGCGCAGAGCCACGGGCTGCACGGCAGCTCGCGGGGCAACAAACTTTCCTGGATGCGCCGCGCGATCCTGAGCTCTTCTTCCATGCGCTGCCGGGCCCATTGCTCTTCGAGCAGGCGGGCGTTTTCCAGTACGGTGGAGGCTTCCAGAGCCAGCGTGGCCAGCAGCTCGCGACTGTCTGCCTGCAGCTCCTTGCCTTCCGGCAGCTCCATGTAGAGCAGGCCGATCGTGTCTTCGCTCGCGGAAACGACACCGGTGTGCTGATCGCCTCCCGTGCGCACGCGAACCAGCGGAATGGCGAGAGCGCCACCCACCGCCTCGGGCTGGATCCAGAACAACTCGGCCCGTTCGCGCATGGCTCGTTGCAAACGCTCCAGCGGCAGCGCGGGAACGGCATCGCCAACCGGGCCCGTGCGACTGCGCGCCACCCGCACTTCCAGCCGGTCGCCCCTGGCAAGCAGCAGGAATCCGCGCTCGCAGCCGGTCACAGCCAGTGCGGCCTCCACCACCGCCGCCAGCACGTCGTCGGTCGAGAGCGAGGCTTGCAAGGCCCGGGCGACCTCGAGCATCGCCCGCAGACGCCCCAGGCGCCCGCCTGCTGCTTCGCTGTGCGCAAGCAGGGAAGCCGGCCCGCCGGGGGCAAGCTCGAAGGTCAGTTCGTAGGAGTCGGGAAAGCCAAAGCTGATGCGGTCGCCGTGACGCAGCGCCTGTCGAGTGACGCGGACCCCGTTGACGTAAAGGCCGTGGCGGCTGTTCAGGTCCTCGATGACGTAGGCGCCGCCTTCCGCCAGAATCCGCGCGTGCCGGCGCGAAATCCGGTTGTCTCGCAGGCTCAGGTGATTGTCGGCCAGTCGCCCGATGAGAAAGGGCAGAGGATCGAGGGGCACTTCGGTGCGATCCCCCGAAGGGCTGCGAACCCACAGCACGGCCGAGGGCCGGGCCTCAGCCGCGGTGGGCGCAGCTTTCATCGCTGCCTCCGTGCAGCGCCCCGCGTGGGCGGCGTTTGCGCAGCCGCCTCCAGTTCCCGCGCTCGCAGCGCACGGCAATGGGAGCAGTAGCCGCCCACTTCCGTCCGGACCATCAGGACCTGGAAGCCCAAGTGGTTTTCGATCTGCCTCCGCATCTTGCGCAGGGGCTCGCCGTAGTACTCCTCGACCTTGCCGCAGCGCAAGCAGACCACGTGGGCGTGCTCCTGCTTCATGCGCGTCTCGTAGTAGTGGGCCTCGCCCTCCCAATGCATGAGGTCGAGCTCATCCACCAGACCCGTATCCTTGAGGAGCTTGAGCGTGCGGTAGACCGTGACACGGTTGATTTTGGGGTCGCGTTCTCGGGCCAGGCGATAGAGCCGGTCCGCGTCCAGGTGGGCGCCGGAGCGCTCCAACAGCTCGAGCAAGATGCGGCGCTGCCGGGTCAGGCGCAACCCCTGCTGGCGCAACGCTGCCTCGATGCTGGGTGCCGTCACGCGCTTGCCTCTCAAGGCCACGATAGCACGGGCCCGGCGCGCCGCTGCGTCCGTGGCCGCCCGAGCGATAATGGGGCCATGAGCGACCGCGAGTGCCCGGAGTGCGGCGGCACTGGCTGGAAGATCATCGAGCGCGAGGGCATCAGCGCCGCAGAGCCGTGTGCCTGCCAGCAGGCTGAGCGACAGCGTTTGCTGGAGGAGCGCGCAGGGATTCCGCCCCTGTACCGCGACGCTTCGCTGGACAATTTCCGGCTGCCGGTCGAGGACCCGATCGCCTACCGGCAGATGGCCTCGGCGGTGCTCACGGTGCGTTCCTACGTGCGGGACTTCCCGCATTCCGACAAGCCCGGGCTCTTGCTGATGGGCGATCCCGGCACGGGCAAAACGCATCTGGCGGTGGCCGCTCTGCGTATGCTCATCGCGCGCGGCTTCGAGGGGATTTTCTTCGACTACCAGGACCTGCTGTCGCGCATCCGCGCGAGCTGGGATCCGGCCGCCGGGGCCAGCGATCGCGAAGCCTATCGCTCGGCGCTCGAAGCCGAAGTCCTGCTGCTGGACGATATCGGCTCGCAGCGCGCGCCCGAGTGGGTGGTGGACACGATCACCGCCATCGTCACGCACCGTTCCAATCACAAAAAGCCCCTGATTGCGACCACCAATCTGCCGGACGAGGCGGTAGGCGACGACCTCGTGGAGCGCTCGCCGGACCTGCCCGGGTCGGTTCGCTACCGGGTCTCGCTGGCCGAGAAAATCGGCGAACGGGCTCGTTCGCGGCTGCTGGGCATGTGTCGCGTGGTGCGGCTGCCTTCGGTGGGCGATTACCGGCTCAAGCAGAAAGCGCGCTGAGCGATCAAGCCTTTGTGGCCACGGGCGCGGCTTGAGGCGCGTAGCGGGCGCGCACCAAGAAGACGTAAGCGGCGACGCCGGTCAACAGGAAGATCCAGATGGCCTTCATGGGCGCTTCGTAGCTGCCGGTGGACTGAACCAACCATCCGGTCAGCAGCGGGGCCACGATGCCGGGCAGATTCGCGGCGCAGTTCTGAACTCCGACGATGCGCCCCACGGCGGCGCCCGGAATCAAGGTCTGCGTCAAGGCCCAGTAGTTAGCGGTCGTCAGGCCGAGGCCGCTAAGCGAGAAGATCGCGAAAAACAGCGCCACGGAGTTGGAGTCGGACAGGGCTCCGATCAACTCGGTCGAAGCCACCAGAAATCCGGCAATGGTGAAAGCTTTGCGCACGCGCACGGGATCGCCGCCACGCTCGATCAGCCGATCGGCCACCCAGCCGGCCAGCGTGGCCACCACCGCCATGCCCAGGAAGCTGAAGCCGGTGTAGATACTGGAGTCGGCGAGGGAAAGATGCCGGCGATCCACGAAATAGGCCGGCAGCCAGGTCATCGAAAAGTACACGAAGTACTGGTAGCAGAACGTTCCGATCACCGTGCCCCAGATCACCGGGCTGGCCAGCACCTTGCCGAAGGGAACGCGTCCACCTACAGTCTGGCGGGACTGTGCGGCTTCGATTTGCCGGTCATCGTCCCGCACGAGCTTCATCCACGGGATCAGCCAGATCAGGCCGCCAAGGCCAAGAATCAGAAACATTTTTCGCCAGCCGAACTGGACGATGAGCCAGCCGGCGAGCGGCGTACCCAGGGCCGGTCCGATTTTGGCCGCCGCCATGTAGAGTCCCACCGCCAGACCGCGCTGGTGTTCGGCGCAGTGGAAGCGGATCCATCGCATGCCCGCCGGCGTCACGACCGATTCGCCCACGCCCAGCAGGACTCTCAACAGGAACAACTGCCGCAGGGAGACGGCCAGCGCCGAACCGGCCGAAACCAGGCTCCAGACCACGAAGCCCAGCGCGTAAGGATACTTGACGCCAAAGCGATCCACGAGCCAGCCCGCCGGAATTTGCAGGGCCGCATAGGACCAGAAAAAGGCCGAGTTCAAAGCGCCGCGGTCGCGATCCGTGAGACCGAACTGCGCGCGGAGGGAACGCTCGGGATCCTTTTCGGCCAGCGCAACGGAAAGGTTCACGCGGTCGAAATAGGCAATAATCATCCCCAGGCACAGCAAGCCGATGATGAGCCAGCGGCGGCGCGAGCTGAGCGGCGTCATCCGAATCCGGTCCTCAACGATACCACAGTCGGCTGCGGCGGCGAGTCGAGGTTCCCGGACAGACGGGTCTTGTCAGAAGCGCCTTGTGCTGGCAAAATAACTTTTCCCGCCGGGAGCGGCCCGGTGAGGGAGGACGTCGGCCATGCAACTTCGCGTACTCGCTTTCGTGCTCGCCGGGGGCAAAGGGACTCGCCTTTATCCCTTGACCAAGGAGCGGGCCAAACCTGCGGTGCCGTTTGGCGGCAAGTACCGCATCATTGATTTCGTGCTTTCGAATCTGGTCAACTCCGGTATTTACTCCATTTATGTTCTGACCCAGTTTCGCAGCCAGTCGCTGCTGCAGCACCTGCGCGACGGCTGGCAGTTCGGCGGCGTGCTCAGCCAGTACTTCATCATTCCCGTACCTGCGCAAATGCGCTCGCCGGGCGAAACCTGGTATCAGGGCACGGCCGACGCAATCTACCAGAACATCAACTTGATCGAGCAATCCAACCCCGACGTAGTGGCCATTTTTGGGGCCGACCATGTTTACCGGATGAACATTCGTGAGATGATCGAGTTCCATCACGAACGAGGCGCCGAGGCCACCGTGGCGGCGATCCCGGTGCCCAAAAAGATGGCGGCGGAGTTCGGAGTGATCGAGGCCGCACCGGATGGACGCATCACGGGCTTTTACGAGAAGAAGGCCGATGCGCCCACCATGCCGGGTGATCCTGAGCGCGTGTACGCCTCCATGGGCAACTACATCTTCTCCACCCGCGCGCTGCTCAGGGAACTGGAGCGCGACGCTGCGGATGAGGAAAGCACGCACGATTTCGGCCGCGACATCCTGCCTTCCATGGTGGGACGCTGCGCCTTGTACGCGTACAACTTCGAGACCAACCGCATCCCCGGTGAACCTCCGGGCAAACCCAATTACTGGCGCGACGTGGGAACGATCGAGGCTTACTATGAAGCCAACATGGACCTGCGCGCCGTGGACCCCGCCCTGAACCTCTACAACCGGCAGTGGCCTTTGCGCACCGCCAGCTACGCCACGCCGCCGGCCAAATTTGTTTTCGACGAGGAAGGCCGTCGCGGCCAGGCCATTGACTCCATCGTTTCCGGCGGCAGCATCCTTTCCGGCGGTACGGTGCGCAACTCGGTGATCGGTCGCGGCGTGCGCATCCACTCCGGCGCTCTGGTCGAGGACTCCATCATCTTCGACAATTGCGACATCGGGCGACGGGCACGCATCCGCCGCGCCATTCTGGACAAGAACGTGCATGTACCGCCGGATACCCGCATCGGCTACGACCTGGAGGAAGACCGCAAGCGCTACCACGTCACGGACAGCGGCATCGTAGTGGTCGAAGGCGCTCGCTCTCCCGTCGAGCTGGCCACCCTGGTGCTCTGAATCGCCCGCCCCGTTGTGATACAGTGAAGCGCGATGCGTACCGTCATCCTGCTGCTGGCGACTACGACCGGCCTGTGGGCGGCCGGCGACGAGGCTTTCAACGGACGATGGAACATTCAGCCCTCAGGGATGCGTCGCGCCTGGTGGCTGGAAATCACGGGCGCGGGCACGCCCCAGCTCAAGGGCAAGTTCGTGGGCGCGCCCGGCGGTCAGCTCGATGACATCCCCAAACTGAGCATCCGCAATGGGGAGCTGCGTTTCGAGTTCGAGCGCAAGTGGCGCATCGGCAACAAGGCCCGCCAGGCGCGGGGCGTGTGGACGGCGCGTTTGAAAGACGACAAGCTGGTGGGCCTGTTCCGCTTGCCGGGCCAGCCACCGGTGTCCTGGGTAGGCGAGCGCGCTCCCGTGATCAACGAGCGGGACGATGGCACGTGGCGACCCGGCCAGCCCATCGAGCTGTTCAACGGCAAGGATCTGAGCGGCTGGATCCCGATCGGGCGACCCGGCGAGGTGCGCTGGATGGTCAAAGACGGCATCCTGGTCAACGAGGCGCCGGCGCCCAACCTGATGACCGAAGCCAAATTCTGGAACTTCGATCTGCACGTGGAATATCGGGTGGGTCCGAAGTCCAACTCGGGCATCGGGCTGCGGGGCCGTTACGAGGTCCAGATCCTGGAAGATTACGGCAGACCCGTGGACGGCCACTCCAACGGCGCCATCTACAGCCGCATCGTTCCCGCGGTGAACGCCAGCAAGCCCGCGGGCGAGTGGCAGACCTTCGATATCCGGTTGATCGGACGCATGGTGACGGTGGTGCTGAACGGGGTCAAGATTATTGACAACCGCGAAATCGAAGGCCTCACAGCGATCGCCGTGGATCCTCACGAGGCCGAGCCGGGACCGATCCTGTTGCAGGGCGACCACGGGGTGGTGGAGTTCCGCAAGATCACGCTCACCCCGCTGGTGCGGTGAGGGGCGGCGCCTAGCTTGATCAGGGGCGGACGCCTCCCCTGCGGCCCAAGCCGTAACCGATGCGGAAAACGTCCGGTATGTTGACGCGCCCGTCGCTCAAGCGCTGGAAGACGCCGAGATCCTCCAAGTCTTTACGGACGCCTTCCGGGCCTTCGTCCAATCGTGAAGGAGGGAGCGGGGATTTCGCTTGACCGCAAAGCTTGCGCGCCTCCGCGAAGGCGGAAGTTTGTTCCCAGCGCTTCTTTACCTGGCGGAAATCGCAAGGCACGGTGAGGCCAGAAAGCGCTTTCATGAACACCCCGACCCAGGGATAGTCCTCCCCCAGCTCCAGGACCCGCGCTTTAGAGGCCTCCCGAACGCCCGCCTTGATGCTTTCGTAGTGGAGGGCGCGCTCATGCCGTGGGTACCGCCGGTCGCTGTCCTCAGCCGCTGTCCTCAGCGCAACCAGGAATGAGCGCGGACTGGTGCGTTGCCGGGCATCCGCCAGGTGATTGGGGATCCAGGTGTACGTGCGCCCGCGCTTCGGGCCACGACCCATCCATTGGCCGGCGATTTTCTCGAACAGCTCTTTGTGCAACTCAGCCTCAACGGGCGGAACGCGATAGAAACCGCCAAAGGAATCACCCGTCGCTGTCACCTCCTCGAACGGCTTCCTGAAGATTCCTTCAGCCATCCGGCGAAAACGCTCGGCTTCACCGCTGGGTGCGTTCGCCATATACTGCCACAACATACCGTAAAGGTCCTCGCGGTCCCAGCTCAGCTCGATTCGGGAACCCAGAACCTTGGAGGCGTCCGCAAAGCTACCCACGCGGTTCTCATCCAACTGGTCCTCCCGGAGGAAACATTTGACCCGGAGGCGGCGGTAGGAGCGGAAATCGAGAGCGACCTGGAGCAGGCCACGGATCAGTGAGTCCATCGTCTGCCAGTCCGACGCACTGCGATCAAGAGCATCGAACAGCGTGATGTGCCATGTGGCGCGCTGCTCAAGCTCGCGGTCTCTTTGCTCCAATAACTTGGCCGTCTCCTCGGGGTGAGCCTGGACCCAGCGGACGCGTTGCTCCCAAGTGGGCGCCACCTTGAGCTCGTGGCCATCCGGAACGTGGTGGCGCACCACGACGCTCCGCCAAATCATGCGGGGAGGCAGCCCGCTGTTGAGGAGGCTTGCGAGCATATCCCGGTCGGGATACGCCTCAGAATTCGGCCGTTCTCCGAAACCTACCGCCACCTCCGTCCGCTCTTCGATTTCGACCTTCGGGTCCACCTTGTGGAGTAAGCGGCGCACGGTTTGGTCCTGAAGGACGGTCCACCAAAAGCTCTTTCCGGCGCCGCGCATGCCCGAGATCAGGACCGCATCAGGTCGAAGCGCCTTCAAGTGAGAGGCGGGCAAGTAAACAGAGGCCGGTTCGATGGGACCGGAAGCATCCGCACGCTCGGGAAGAGCGCTCGAAATCAGTTTGCGCAGTTCCTCGGGCGCGAGAGGAACCTGGTTTCCGCCTGGCATGGTCTCTACCTCTGCTCAGCCATCAGCTCCTCGAAGCCTTGCAAGAAGGGCGCGAAGG
>JAPWUP010000180.1 GCA_028275505.1 Bryobacteraceae bacterium | reverse complement strand
GCCGTGAGAGTGCGATTCGGTACCCTGCGCGGGTTGACTCGTCATGCGACTCCACCGTCCTTCCGCGGACTGGGTTGGCCGCGAGCTCAGCCCCCGCTTGCCGAGATCGGATCAGCGCGCCCCAGCACGCCTGCTACTACACTACCACAGGGTGGTGGTGTTTGTTTAAAGAAATTTTAACCACGTGAGGGGGCCGCGGCAGTTTGTCGGCGGGCAGGCTGCTTCCCCTTTCAGCTTTCCAGCCCCATTTGCGACAGGCGGTACCGCAGGGCGTTGCGGGTCAGGCCGAGCATACGGGCAGCCTGACTCTTGTTGCCGCCGGCCCGTCGCAGGGCCTCGCGGATGATTGCCTGCTCGAATTCTTCCAGCGTCATGCCCTCGGGCAGGAAGAAGCCCTCGGCGGGCGGTCGGGCGCGAGGCGCGGTGTCCAGCTTGATATCGTCCGCATCGAGCACGGTCCCCTTGGCCAGCACGATGCTGCGCTCGATGACGTTTTCCAACTCCCGCACATTGCCCGGCCAGTGATACGCCATCAGCTTCTGGATAGCCGCCTCGGTGATGCCCTCGACGCGGCTGCCCAGCATGGGGGCCAGCTTGCGCACGAAATGCTCGGCCAGGAAGGGGATGTCCTCCCGGCGCTCGCGCAAGGGCGGCAGGTTGATGGGCACTACGTTGAGCCGGTAGTACAGGTCTTCGCGGAACGTGCCTTGTTCGAGGGCCGCGCGCAGGTCCTGGTTGGTTGCGGCGATGACCCGCACGTCAATCTGGCGCGTCTTGTTGCTGCCAAGGCGCTCGAACTCGCGTTCCTGGAGCACACGCAGTAGCTTGACCTGGACCGAGGGCGGGACGTCGCCGATCTCGTCCAGGAAAACCGTACCGGTATCGGCTTGCTCGAACTTGCCGGGCTTGGAGGTCACCGCACCTGTGAACGCACCTTTTTCGAAGCCGAACAATTCGGCCTCCATCAGGTTTTCGGGCAGGGCGGAGCAATTGATTTTCACGAAGGGGCGGTCGCGGCGCGGCGAGTGGTAGTGGATGGCGCGGGCGATCAGGTCCTTGCCGGTGCCGCTTTCGCCGCACAGCAGCACGGTAGCCCGGGTGGGCGCCACGCGCTCGATGGTGGCGAAAATCTCTTGCATGGCCGGGCTGCGCCCGATGATGTTGCGGAAATCGTAGCGGTGGCCGAGTTCCTCGCGCAGGCGCAGGTTTTCGTCCTCGAGGGCGCGGCGCTGCAAGGCCTTCTCGATCACGGTGCTGAGGTGGTCGAGGGAAAACGGCTTCAGCACGAAATCGTCCGCGCCGCGGCGCATGGCTTCCACCGCGGTTTCCACCGAGCCGTAGGCGGTGATGACGATGACGGGCGTGCGGGTGTTCTGGCGGCGCAGGCGCGCCAGCAACTCCAGGCCGTCGAAATCGGGCAGGCGGAGGTCGGTGATGATCAGGTCGGCGCGATCGGCGAGCTTCCAGCCTTGCTCGGCTGTGCCCGCGCTTTCCACTTCGTAGCCGGCCGAGGCCAGATGGAGTTCGAGCACGCGCCGGAGCTTTTCCTCGTCCTCGATGATGAGGATGCGTTTCTTCATGGCGCGGCGCGGCGACCGACAGGCAGGTAGACGCGGAAAACGCTCCCTTTACCGGGCTCGCTTTCCACCGTTATTGTACCGCCATGCAGATCCACGATCTTCGAGACGATGGCCAGGCCCAGACCCACGCCGTCCGGCTTGGTGGTAACGAACGGGTTGAAAATCACCTCCTGGCGCTCTGGCGGGATGCCTTCCCCGCGGTCAATTACCGCGATCTCGGCGTTGCCCTCCACCAACCTCGTTTTCACCGTAATGGCGGCGCCGGGCGGGCTGGCTTGTGCGGCGTTGAGCAGCAGGTTGTAGACAACCCGCTCCATCAATTCGGGGTCGAACTCGAAGGGCGGCAGGTCGGGGGCATAGTTCTTGTAGACGGCAACGTCGAAGGGCGGCGAGTGCCGCTCCAGTTGGGCGATCGCCCGGTCTATCACCTCGGTCAGCTCCGCGCGCACGGGCTTCAGTTCGAGCGGACGCGCGAATTCGAGGAAGCGCGTGACCAGCGCATTCATCCGATCCACTTCGCTCTGGATGTATCCGACCAGCTCGGCGGCCACCGGGTTATCGGCAGGGATCTGGCGGGCAAGCATCTCGGCCGAGGCGCGTATGGTTCCCAGCGGATTGCGAAGCTCGTGCGCCAGGCCGGCCGAGAGCTGCCCCAGGGCGGCGAGCCTCTCCGAGCGGCGAACAGCGGCTTCGGCCTCCTGCAAGTTGCGGTTGGCTTCGGCCAGTTGGGCAGCGACGGCCTGCGCGCGGCGTGCCGCGGGATTGACTTCCGCCAGCCGTTCGGCAAGAAAGCCGATCAGGGCGAGTACGGTGACGCGCAGCACGATTTCCGGGATCTGGTCGGGCGGCAGTTCGTACCGCGTCCAGTCAATCCAGAGCAGCGTGGAGAGATAGGCGCCGCAAGCCAGACCGGTAAAGACCGCGGTGCCGGGCACCCCGAGGACCATGCCCGCCGAGATGACAGGCGCCAGCAGGATCCAGTAATAACTGCTGTTGATTCCGCCCGTCAGCCCCAGGATGCCGTAACCCAGCCCCAGTTTGAGCAGATTTGCCAGCACGCTTCCGGCAGGCCGTGCGAAGAAAGGGACCGAAGGTTCGAGCACCTGCAACAGCGCCAGCCCCGCCAGCAGCACGATTACCGCCGGGCGGCGCACCGGACCGGCCACCGCCAGCAAGGCGAACAACAAGAGCAAAATCACTTCGTGCTTGGCGAAACGCGCCACGTCTACCCTGACATCTTAAGCCTGCTGCTCGCCTGCCGGCTCGTCGTTGTTGTAGACTAACCTAATGCCGGTAGCCTGCTAGAATGCTGCTCGCCCGCGAATTCATCCATTATCTGGCGCGGCAGATGGTCCGGCGGCTGACGCCGCGCATGATCGAGACCACCGAACCGCAAGCCCTCGCCGATTTGATTGCCGGCGTAATTATCGAAGAGCTCGAGGTAGAGGACCGGCTCAACGACGAAGTTCGCGAGATCCTCAGCCAGTATGCCGACTACATGCGGCGCGAAGGCATCAGCTACCAGGAAATGTTCCGCCGCATCAAGAATCAACTGATTGCCGAGCGCAAGATCGTGCGCGCGTCAGGCCGCGACACCGGCGATCCGATGAAGCTTTCCCGGGACAAAGTCATTGACATTTCCCACAAGCTGATGACTGCGCTGCGCAAGGCGCGTAACGCCCGGATGAAGGTCGAGCAGAACGAAATCCGTCTGGAGATGGTGCGGGCTATGATGGACCTGCTCGCGCTGGAGGAGAAAGTGGACCGCGCGGCGCGCCAGAAAATTCGTTCTCAGAAACGCGAAATCCCCGAAGGCAGCGAAGAGTGGGAACTTTTGCACCGCCGCTATTACGCCGAGGAACTGAAGAAATTCGGAATTGATCTTTCCCGATGACGCCCGCACTGGTGGTGGTCGGCAGCCTGAACATGGACTTTGTGGTGACGGTGTCGCGGCTGCCCGCGCCCGGCGAAACCGCCCTGGGGTGGGATTTCCAGATGAATCCGGGCGGCAAGGGCGCTAACCAGGCCTACGCGGCGGCCCGGCTGAGCGGGTCCGGTCTGGTGGTTCGGATGGTAGGCCGTGTGGGCTACGACTGGTTCGGGGATCATCTCAAGGCTGGCCTGGCCGCGGCGGGCGTGGACGTCAGTACGGTTCACGCCACGCGTTCCCAACCCACCGGTGTGGCTCTGATCTGGGTGGATTCCGCGGGACAGAACTCGATTGTCGTGGCGCCCGGCGCCAACCATGCGCTGACAGCCGAGGAGATGGAAGGGTTCCGGCGCAGCTTCCGCGGCGCCCGCTTCGCCCTCTTCCAACTGGAAACGCCGCTGGCCACCGTCGAGGCCGGTTTGCGGATCGCCCGGGCGGAGGGAGCTTGGACCATGCTGGACCCGGCGCCCGCCCAGCCGCTGAACCGTGAGCTGCTCGGCCTCGTGGACCTTCTGACTCCCAACGAAAGCGAAGCCTCGATCCTGCTGGGACGCCCGCCCGGGCGGCTCTCGCCCGAGGAGGCCCCGGAGCTGGCTCAAGCCTTGCGCCAGATGGGGGCCCGTTGTGTCGTGCTCAAGCTGGGCGATCAGGGCTGCTATTACGACGACGGTCAGCGGCAGATCCATCAGCCTGCGTTTCGTGTCGCGGTGCGCGACTCCACGGCAGCCGGCGATACCTTCAATGCCGCTCTCGCCGTGGCGCTGGCGGAGGGCAAGCCGATCGAGGAGGCGTTGCGATTCGCGAACGCGGCCGCAGCGGTCTCGGTTACGCGCCTTGGCGCTCAGGCTTCGGTGCCGTCGCGCCTGGAGGTCGAGGAGTTTCTGAAGGCTGCGGCCTGAGCGCGTAGACCACGTAGCGCGCGTTCTCGAACACGGGGGTCCGCCCAGGTAGCCGGCGCGGTCGGCGCAGCACCAGATAATCGGCGCCAGTGGCTTCGTAGACGGGCAGGCGGCTGACCCGGAAACCGCCCTCCATGGTTTGCTGCCACCGCCGTTGCCATTCGCGGGCAAAGCCACGCAGGAAGTTGACCTGCCCTCCGCCCTTCCAATCCACGTACACGGGGCGCAAGGCTTTGGCGCGGAAGATCCCCGGGAATAGCTCCCGCCCGGCGTCCGGAAACAGAAACACGGCCGAGGCCGCGGTGTGCTCGCGCGCCCAGGCCGCCAGTTCATCGAGCTCCTCGTGATGCAGGTGGGGGTAGTTCTCCACTTTGCCGAGCTTGGGGATGACGAAGAACGGCGCCAGGGCAGCGATGGCGGTCAGGGCGGCTGCCGCGATGCGGTTGCGGATGTTCAGGGCCAGAGCTGAGAACGCGGCGAGCAGGAGGACGATGGCCGCGCGCTGCCGCGCCAGGGGCGTGTTGAAAGCGGTTTCGCTGAATTGCAGCAGGCGCATGTGGGCAGGGATTGCGTAGACCGCGAGCAGCCAGAGCAGGCTCTCCCACCAGCGTTTCTGCTCGCCCGCCTTGACCGCGGCCGCTGTGGCCAGCACCGCCGAGATCGCCATCAGGTACATCAGGTTGCGCGCCGGCTGGAGCTGCGCGATCACGGCCCACTTCATCACGTCCAGCAGCCAGTAACTCAAAGGAATCGAGAGCAAGCCCGCCAGGGGCAAACCGAGCAGGAAGAACTCGAGGTCAATGACGGGCCAGGATTCCGGTTCCCGGGAACGGAAAGCGCCGGCGCGCCGCAATCGCCAGAAAGCGGCCAGAGAAACCAGCCACAAAAATACGTGCTGGCGAATCCAGGCCGGTTCCCACAAGCTGATCCAGTTGTAGGGGGCGCGCCACCTTTGCAGCTTTTCCAGTTCCGCGTCGAGACGGTCGAACAACATCTGGGATTCGGTGATGCCCGGCTGCCAGCGTGAAAGCAGGAACAGCAGCGCTGCGCCCAAGGCCAGCGGCAGCAGCCCAGCGATACGCCGCGTCATTACGGGTGGGGGTGAAGGCCACAAGGCCAGCACGAAGTAAACGGCCCAGAATGCGGCCGCGGTGGGCGGGTGATAGAGAAAGGCGAGCGTGGCTGCGATTCCCGCGCCCAGATCCATGCCGTGGCCTGCGAGGCCCAGGGCCAGCAGGACCAACGGCCCGGCGAAGCCTCTGGGAACCGGCTCGTATTCCAGCGTCAGCACGGCGGGACCCACAACGGTCGCGCCGAGCGAATAGATGGCGGCCATCAGAATCGCGCCGCGGAGCGAGAGGCCGAGCGCCGTCCCGATCAGGTACACGCCGAAGATCCCGAGGGCGCGGAACAGCAACTGCTGAGCTGTCAGGATCGCGTGAAGCTCCAGACCGGTGAGACGCCGCAGGCCCAACGTAACCTCGTCGTAGACGGTGAAGGCGACGTGCGGGCGCTGGGCCACGGGATCGTTGGCCAGCACCGAGGGATCCCAGAGGCGCTCCAGGATGGGCACGTAGATTTGCGTATCGGCTTGCAACCAGGTGTGTCCGGGGAACACGAAGTAACTCAGCAAGGTCAGGCCGACGATCGCTACGGGAACGAGGATGCGGGTCCGCGTGCAACTCATTGCGCAGGTGTCTTCTCCAGTTGCCGGCGGGCCCAGACACGCTCGGGATTCAATTCGAGAGACTTCAGGATGGCCTGGCGAGCTTCGGCATGGCGTTGCGCCTTGCGCAGTGCGATTCCCAGCCATAGCCAGGCGTCAGCCGCCCGTGGATTCAACTCGATCGCCTTGCGGAAATCGGCGATGGCCGCCTCGACGCCGCCGCCCAGGGCCGGCGGCAGGTAGTAATGACCCACGCCGCGGCTCAACCAGGCTCGCCAGGAAGAAGGGTCCAGTTCCAGGGCGCGCTGAATGGATTCGGCGGCGCACTTGCCGTAGCGCATGGCCAGCAGGAGGTTGCCCGGTATGGCTTGCCCGCAGAGGGCGCCCAGCAGCCGGTGGTATTCGGCCACAGTGGGTTTCAGCGCGACCGCCCTCCGGGCGGCCTCGATTCCGATCTCGGCCGCGGAGCGGGCACGGTCGCGGTCCTGGAGCTCGAGAGCGACTTCAGCCAGATAGGCGGCCGCCTCGGCAAGCTCGGCCTGCGCTGCGGCGTCGCCCGGCCTCTTTTCAGCCAGGCTGGCCTTTTCGGCGACGATTTTCTCCAGGGCGTTGCGGTCCTGGCGGTTCCTGGCCTGCTCGAGTTGCGAGCTGGCCGCCAGCAAGTAACCCGCGAGCAACGCCACGGTCCACCTGCTCATGTTTCTCTCAATTCTAAAGCCCCCTTCGCCAGGCTCGCAGGCGACCGACGCATTGGCTGTCCGGGCCACGCAGTGCGTGTTCAATACACGTCAAAGCAAAAGACCTGGTTGGAGCCTTTGGGGGTGATGGCGTAGGAGCCGTTTTCCAGGCCGAAGCGCTCGCTGACCTCGAGCTTGTAGAGTTTGTCCTCCAGCCGTTGGATGATCAACCGCACCGGGCGCGGCCTGTCCTTGAGCCGTTCCGGAAAGACGATCTGGCGATTGTTACCTTTGACTTCGAGGCGGTAAAGTTCGAGGGCCTCGGGCGCGATTTTTTCGGAAAGAAACAGGAATATCGGTTCGGGCACGGGCGTGCGCGCGGGCGAGCTTGCGCCCGGAATGATGTAGATGGTCTGCTTGCCCCGTGTCTCTTCCCGGGCCTCGTTGACCTCGGTGGGAATCAGGTTATCGGCGTGGACCAGATAGGGCAAGTCGGGTTTCGGTGGCCGCGGTCCCTGATACTGGCCAGCGAGGCACAGGGCGAACAGGAGTGCGAGGCTGAGCGTGCGCTTCATGCCGGGCTTTTCCGTTCCCATTCTAACTTGGCGGGCCGGGCCGCAAGCGGTTGCTATCATGGAACGTTTCCATGCCGCGACGAGTCGTGATCGCCATTGACGGACCGGCGGGGGCGGGAAAAAGCACCATCGCTCGCCGCGTCGCTGCTCGTCTGGGCTTCGTTTACATAGACACGGGCGCCATGTATCGCGCCGTGGCGTTGTGGGCGTTGCGGGCGGGTGTGGACCTCGAAGACATGCACCGGCTGGAGCAACTGGCGGCCTCGGCGCGGATCGAGTTTGCGCCGGGCAGCGGCCGCATCTTCCTGAACGGGGAGGATGTCACGGAAGCAATCCGCACGCCGGAGGTTGCCTCGGCGGCTTCCCGCATTTCCGTCTACGGTGGCGTGCGCCGCGCCATGGTCGAGGAGCAGCGACGGATCGGGCGGGAAAGCAGCGTGGTGATGGAGGGGCGCGACATCGGCACGGTCGTGTTTCCCGATGCGGACGTGAAGATCTTTCTGGACGCTTTGCCCGAGACGCGCGCCGAACGACGCTTGCGCGAGTTGCGCGAGCGCGGGCAGGAGGTGGATCCTGCGCGGGTGGCCGC
>JAPWUP010000225.1 GCA_028275505.1 Bryobacteraceae bacterium | reverse complement strand
GTGATTCTGTTCGGCATGCGCCCGCAGTATCGCGGGCAGAGCTGGCAGTCTTTCAAGTTTCTCTTTAACTCTCTCGCCCTGGCCGCCGCCAAACCGTGAGCTTGTGAGCTGACTTGCGAGCCGCGAGCGCCCGTTGCTCCGGGCGCCCGCGGCTGCAAGATCGGCGCCTACTTGCGCCCCGCGCGCCGGCCCTGGTTCGGGGGCGTGTGAATCGGGCCGGAACCGTCGCGCGGACCCGTGCGGTTGCCCTTCTTCAGGCCGGGGCCGGTGCCATCCTTCTTGGGGATGCCGCCGGTCGGGCAGTTGGGGCACGGCTGGGTCGGAGCCGTCTGGGCCAGGATCGGGCCGGACGCCATCAGGAGCATCGCGGCCGTTGTCAGAGTCAGGATCAGGCGTTTCATGGTTTGTGTCAACCTCCGCCCTGAAGAAGGGCAATTCGGCGGCCGCGCGCTAACACCATGAAAACACGAGGCCGTGGACCCCACGCGCCCCCTCGGCCGCGCAGAAGTTGCGTGCAAGCGCGGCCCGCGCCGCAGCTTTTGCATCCCTCAGGCCACGGGCTGGCCGCAGTGAGCGCAACGACGCGCCGCGAGCGGAATCTCGCTCAGGCACTCGGGACAGGGCTTGGTCGCCGGAGCCGGCGGCGGGGGCGTTTCGCGACGCGTGCGTGCGGCGATGGCGTTCATCGGCGTCACCACGAAGAAATACACCGCTGCGCCTACCAGCACGAAGGAGATCAGAGCGTTCAAGAAATCGCCGTACAGAAACTGGCTCTTGTTGATGGTGAATTTCAGGGCGGAGAAATCGGGCTGCCCGCCGAATGCAGCGATGAGCGGGGTGAGCAGGTCTTTGACGAACGCGTTCACCACGCCGCCGAAAGCCGACCCCATCACGACCGCGACGGCCAGATCCACCACGTTGCCACGAAACAGAAAATCCCGCAGTCCCTTGAGCATAGCCTTCCTCCTTGCTTGCCTTCCGGGGAGCCGAGTTTACCGCAAACGGTGAGACCGCGGGCTCGTCGGCTGCCTCCGTGCGCTTCAGGCCGGGACGATGCGCTCGCGTCGCGCGTCCCAGCGCATGTATTTCTGCCGGCGGAAGGACTCCACGCCCATGGCGCAGGCCACCACGCCGTAGTAGCCCAGCCGGCAGTCGCATTTGAGCGGCTCGTTGAAGCGGATGGCGCGGATCAGATTGCGGTGATGCAGCGTGATGTCCTCGGCGCCGGTTTTCTGGTGCACGATTTCCTTCATTTCCTTGGCGTAGAGACTCTGCGGTCGAATGACGAAGCCCGTGCGGGTGAAGTGCAACGTGGCCTTGTGCCCGCGCAGGACGTGATCCACCGGCGTGTCGTTGGCCATCGAGGAGATCAGCAGAACCGTGGGTCCGCCCGGATAGTCGAGCATGATGTTGAAGGTATCGGGGACCTCGGCGGGGCTCTGGCGGAAGTGCCACTTGCCGCCGCAAGCCACCCCGCGCTCGGGGAACTTCAGATCGAGCGCCTTGATGATGCGGGTAACGCGGTGGATGAACAGATCGCTGGCAATGCCTGACGAGTAATCCCAGTAGCGCCGCCAGTGCAGGAAACGGTCGAGATCGAAGGGGCGCTTGGGCGCCGGCCCCAGCCACGCTTTCCAGTCCAGGTTTTCGCCGGGCCGCACGTCGGGATCCGGCGGCCCCGTCCAGAAATCGTTGCGGTAATTGCGCGAGTAATCAATCTGGGCGATGACCACGTCGCCCAGCACGCCGGCCTTGACGTATTTCTGCGCCGTTTCGTAGGAATCGTCCGACATGCCCTGCACGCCGACCTGCATTTTCACGCCGGTTTTTTCGATGCGCGCCACGACCTTGCGCGCCTGCTCGACGGTCTGCGTCATGGGTTTCTCGCAGTAGATGTGCTTGCCTGCTTCGGCGGCATCCATGGTCATCTGGTAATGCCAGTGCTCGGGCGTGGCGATGACCACGTAATCAATGTTGCGGTCCTCGAGCAGGCGGCGGTAATCCTTGTGGGGCTTGGCGCCGGTCAGCTCGACCGCACGTTGCAGGCGCTTTTCGTAGACATCGCAGACGGCGAGGATGTCCACGTTGTCGCTGTCGCGCATTTTCATCAGGGCGCGCATGTGGGCCGTGCCCATGCCGCCACAGCCGATGACGCCGATGCGCAGGCGCTCGGTGGCGCCCTGGATGCGGGAATAGCTTCGGGCGGTGACCGCAGTGGCCGCCGCCGACGTTGCCAGGAAAGTTCGACGCGTCAATGAGTCCATAGCCTTTGATTGTAGGCCGTGTCTGCTAGAATCGGCGGCGGGGATCATGTCGGTCGTGCGACGCGCCCTGGTGCTGGCCTGGCTGCTGGCGAGCGCCGCGGTTCTGCCAATCGTGCTGGCGCCCTTCGCCATCCCTGCCGCTTGGCTGCAAGCCCTCGCCGCACGCTGCCGGCTCCAACATCCCGCAGGCAAACCGTGTCCGCTCTGCGGCATGACGCGGGCCTGGGTGAGCATCGGCGAGCGACGCTGGGAAGAAGCGCGCCAGGCCAACGCGGTCGCCCTGCCGCTCTACTTCCTGCTTGCCCTCAACGAGGTGGCCGCGGCGGGCGCGATGATTTTTCGGCGTCGCCGGCTTTGGGGGCGTATAATTGGGGTGGGCGTCCCCATGAAAATCTTGCTCGCGCTTGTGGTCTGCGGCGGTCTGTGGGCAGCCGAGAAGCCTCTGCCCGCCGGCGAAGCCGCCAACGAAAAGATCCGGATCCGCGCCTGGTTGCTCAATGACGCTGCCGCCGTGCGTCGCGAACTGGGCTCGGATCTGGGCGGCTACTACACGGTGGTCCGGCTGGAGGTGGAGCCCAAGGGCGGCGAGCCGGTTCCGCTGCACCCGGACGATTTCCTGTTGCGCAGCGACAAGGACGGGCAGCGTTGCGGCCCGCTGGCGCCGAGCCAGATCGCCGGACGCGGCGTCCTGATGGTCTCCAGCAAGGCAGGTGGCGGCATGATGGCCGAGAATCCCGGTCCGGTCTGGGGCGGGTGGCCTGGACCGCCGCGACGGCTGGGCGGCGAAGCGGCCGTCATCGGGAACACAGCGGAGAGCACCGCGCAGGCCACCGCACGGAACGACGCGGGTCCGGCCGAAGATCCCCTGTTGGTCACGCTGAAATCGAAAGCGCTGCCGCAGGGCGAAACGGCGCAGCCTGTGGGCGGCCTGTTGTATTTTCTGCTCGAGGGCAAGCACAAGCCCAGGAATCTGGAATTGCAATACCATGGTCCTGCCGGCAAGCTTTCCCTTCGCTTCCGCTGAGTCTCCGCTCGAACGGCCCATGTTCATCCGTCAACTGGACACCCCTGCTTTGTTGATTGACCTGGACATCATGGAGCGCAACCTGAGGCGGGCGGCTGAATACGCGCGCGCCCACGATCTGCGCCTGCGTCCGCACACCAAGACCCACAAGATCCCCGCCCTGGCACGGATGCAACTGGATCTGGGCGCAGCCGGCATCACCGTCGCCAAAGTGGGCGAGGCCGAGGTCATGCTGGCGGCGGATCCGCCGGACCTGCTGGTGGCCTATCCCATCATCGGGCGCAGCAAGCTCGAGCGGTTGGTCGCGGTGGCGCGACGCACACGCGTCACCGTGATGCTCGACAGCCTTCATGTGGCGCGGCAGCTCTCGGACGCTGCGCGGGAAGGCCACGTCGAGTTCGGAGTGCTGGCCGAAATAGACGTGGGGTTGGGCAGGACCGGCGTGACCCCGGGAGACGAACTCGTGGAGCTGATCCGCGGTTTGTTGCGCTTGCCGTACCTGAGCTACGAAGGCATCGGCTTTTATCCGGGCCATATCAAGTCGCTGGATAACGACGGCCTGGAACAGATCGCGGAGCTGGACCGCCTGCTGGAGGCCACACTGGAACGCTTGCGGCGCGAGGGCCTTTCCCCGCGCATCGTGAGTGGCGGCTCCACCCCAACCCTCTACCACTCGCACCGGATTCGCGGGCTGACCGAGATCCGGCCGGGCACTTACATCTTCAATGACCGGAATACCTGGCTGGCAGGCGCTTGCAAGTTGGAGGACTGCGCGGCTTCCATCCTGGTGACCGTGGTTTCCACAGCGCGGCCCGGGCAGGTGATCGTGGATGGCGGCTCCAAGACATTTTCTTCGGACCGGCTCACGCCTACGCCCGAGGTCAGCTTCGGCTATGTGGTGGAAGCGCCGGGCGCCGTGTTTACGCGAATGAACGAAGAGCACGGCTTCTTGGACGTGCGCAGGGCCGGCGTGGAGCTGGCGGTGGGCGATCGGCTGCGAATCATTCCCAACCACATTTGTACGGCCATGAACCTGCACGAGAGGGTCTACGGGGTGCGCGGGGACCGGGTGGAGGTGGTCTGGGAAGTGGCAGGGCGTGGCAAGCTCCAGTGAGGGGTTGACGGCGGCTGACGCGGTGCGTTATAAAGGAAGCGGAATCCTCTGACGCGCTGCGTTATGACCCGCCTCATCAAGCGCTACGACAACCGCAAACTCTATGACACCGAGGCCAAGGCCTACGTATCCCTTCAGGAGCTGGCCGGCCTCATCCGCCAGGGCTACCAGATCCAGGTCATCGAAAACTCAAGCGGCGAGGACATCACCACGCAGACTCTGGCCAAGATCATCCTCGAGGCGGAACGGCCTGCCTTGCCGCGCGACGCCCTGCACGAATGGGTCCGGTGGGGCGGCCAGCTCATGAGCGCCACGGCCGCGGAGATCGAAGAGCGGTTGGAGGCCTTGGTGGCGGCGTCGCTGGAGCGCGTGGGCGCCTTCCGGCAGATTCGCGATGAGGTCCGCGCGTTGCGCGAGCGAATCGCTCAACTGGAGGCGCTCGCCGCCCGGCTTGAGGCAGCGCTGGAGGAATCCGGGAGGTGACCGCCATGACCGAGGAGACTCGCCTGAACAACGAGAACGAGCGGCGCGAAGAGCAAACCACTGAGACCTCGTCCTGCGAGATGGCGGACGCGCTGGCGCGGGGCGCGCGTCTGGTGGGACTGGCCGCGCTCGGCGCCATCGTCGCCGTCAGCGAAAGCAGCTCCCGCTTTTTTCGCGCCCTGGTGGAGAAAGGCGAACAATCGGAGCCGCAGGCGCGGGAGCGGCTCGAAGCGCTCAGCCGCAAGGTGGGCCGGGCAGCGGGCCGGCTCGAGCGGGAAGCGCGGCAGCTCCGTGAACGGGCTTGCGGCCTCGCCCGGCGCAGCGAGCGATACCTCGATGAGAAGGTCGCCTCCGCGTTGCGTCGCGCGGGCCTGCCCACGCGGGAAGAAATCCAGAGCCTGATGGCCCGTGTGGACGCCCTCCACGCCCGCCTGGAAGCGCTGGCTGAGCGACTGCAGCCCGAATCGAAGCCAGGCGCCTGAGAGCCGCGTCTGTGGGCGCACCGCGCGGCGGCCACAGCGATCGCGCAAGGAATTGCTCTACCAAAGCCGCTGGCCCGCGGATCGGGTCAGCCCCGCGCAATGCGGCCGTTTTGCTGTGGTATAATCCGCGCGATTTTGCGCACTCGCGACGGAGGCACGCGCTGTGAAGCCGGTTTCCATCAAGGATATCGCCCGCGCCGCGCGTGTTTCCCACTCCACCGTTTCGCGCGCCCTGCGAGGCAGCCCGCTGGTTAACCCGAAGACTGCCGCGCGCATTCGCCGGATCGCCGAAAAGCTCGGTTACCTGCCCAGCGCCCTGGGTCGCAGTCTGAAAACCAGACAGACCATGACGCTGGGGGTGGTGGTCAACACGATTGCCGATCCCGTAATGGCCGAGCTGGTGGCCGGCATCCAGGAGGTCGCCAACCGGGCTGGCTATTCGATCCTGCTGGCGGAATCCCATGCCGAGCCCGAGCGCGAGTTGCGCGCCGTGCGCTCGTTGCTCGAGCACCGCGTGGACGGCGTGCTCGC
>JAPWUP010000072.1 GCA_028275505.1 Bryobacteraceae bacterium | reverse complement strand
CCGGCATCCAGGAGGTCGCCAACCGGGCTGGCTATTCGATCCTGCTGGCGGAATCCCATGCCGAGCCCGAGCGCGAGTTGCGCGCCGTGCGCTCGTTGCTCGAGCACCGCGTGGACGGCGTGCTCGCGGCCGCCTCCCGCGTGGGGCCGGAGTATCGCTCGCTGCTGGAACCCATCGGCGTGCCCATCGTACTGATCAACAACCAGCACCCGCAGCCCTACCGGCATGCCGTCAGCATTGACTCTCTTCCGGCCAGCCTCGCCATCACGGAACACCTCATCGGGCTGGGCCATCGCCGCATTGCTTACATCGGCGACCGCTACGGCTATCAGACCGACTGGGAGCGTTACACCGGCTACGCTGAGGCGCTGCGCGCGCACGGGATCGAGTTGCGTCCTGAGCTGGCCGTCAAGGGCGACGGCATGATCGCCGGCGGCATCGAGGCCATGAGCGCCCTGCTCGAGCTCCGCCACAGGCCCACCGCGGTCTTCTGCTACAACGATCTGACAGCGATCGGCGCCATGCGCGCCATCCGCAGCCGCGGCCTGCGCATCCCCCAGGACATTTCCGTGGCCGGCTTCGACGACCTGTTCTTTTCGGCAGACACCAACCCGCCCCTGACCACCGTGCGCCAGCCCAAGCGGCTCATGGGCGCTATGGCTGCCGAAATCCTGCTCAAAGTGATGGCGGGCGAGGAGTGTGAGCAGGACATCCGCGTGCCTGGCGAGCTGGTGATCCGTGAATCCACAGGCCCGCCTCCGTCGAATTCCCGAACCGGAGATCCATCGTGATCCATCGTCTGGTTGCGCTCATTGCGGCCGGCAGCCTGCTTGCGCCGGCCGCCGAGATCAGGCTCATCGCCCACCGCGGCGGCGTAGTGGACTCCCAGTTTGCCGAGAACAGCCCCGGCGCCATCGAGGAAGCCATCCGGCGCGGCTACTGGATGATCGAGGTGGATATCCAGCCCTCGCGCGACGGCCGCCTCATCGTGCACCACGACGAGAATTTTCTGCGCTATTACGGCGAGCCGGCGCGGGTGGCCGAGCTGACCTGGGACCGCATCGTCCGCTTGCGTGCCAGACCCGGCGGCTCACGCCCGCTTCAGTTCCACGAGCTGGCGGCGCTGGCCTGCGGACGCATCCGGCTCATGCTCGATCTGAAGCCGGGCAGCGGGTGGACGCGCGCCCATTTCGAGCAAATCGAAAGCATCCTGCGCGAGAACGACCTGCTCGATTCGGCGATTTTCATTTCCAACAACGAGGCCAAGGCGTACTTCAAGGGCAAGGCGCGGATCTCGGTCAACCGAGACGAGCTGAAAGCGGCCATCGGGCGCAACGAACCGGTCGCCACGCTGTACGTGCTGTTCCTTCATGGTCGCGATTTCACGCCCGAGGATGTCGAATTGTGCCGCCGCACCGGCGTGGCCGCCATCCCCAGCATCAACACGTTTCACTATCCGCAGGGCGATCACATGGCGCAGGCCCGCAACGACATCGAGCGATTGCGCAAGCTGGGCGTGACGCACTTCCAGATTGACTCGGTTTACGACCGCTGGCTGCGCTGAACGCGGCGCCCGCGTCCGGGTTACAATCGCCCCAAAGGAGGAAGGATGCACGCAAGACGTAAATTCGCCCTGGGATTGCTGGCCGTGGCCGCTCTGGCGATGGCGGGCTGCGGGTCCAAAACGGATCCGCGCCTGCAAGGCTCGCTGCGGCAGGAGCGCAACGGCTGGATCTTCGTGCACCTGGAGGGGCCGCCGGGTCAGATCGGTTTCCAGCACGGCTACTGGCTTGCGCCGGAAATCGCGGAAGCGCAGAAAGTGATCGCGCTCTTGTTCGAGCACGACACCAAGAAGCCCTGGTCTTTCTTCCGCGAGGCGGCGGAGAAGGTTTTCTGGCCCAAGATCGAGGACGAGTACCGGCAGGAGCTGGCCGGCATTGCCGAAGGCGTGAAGGCTCGGGGCTTCAACCTGGACGTCTGGGACATCACCGCGCTGAACGGCTTTCTCGAGTTCGTGCCCTACTACATGCGGTGGTGGGAGCAGCAGCAGGGCAAGAAGACCAGCGCCCGCCTGCCCACGCGGGAAAGTTGCAGCGCCTTCGTGGCCACCGGCAGCTACACCCGCGACGGCAGGCCGGTGATCGGCCACAACGCCTGGACCGGATACATGGAAGGCGAGCGCTGGAACATTATTTTCGATATTGTTCCGGCGCGCGGCTATCGCATCCTCATGGACGGCTTCCCGGGTCTGATTCACAGCGCGGACGATTTCGGCCTCAACGCCGCCGGCATCATGATCACCGAGACCACGATCAGCCAGTTCCGCGGTTACGATCCGCAGGGCATTCCCGAATTCGTGCGCGCCCGCAAGGCCATGCAGTACTCGGCCTCCATTGACGACTTCGACCGCATCATGCGCGAAGGAAACAACGGCGGCTACGCCAACAACTGGCTGGTGGCCGATCGCAAAACGGGCGAGATCGCGAGCCTCGAGCTGGGTCTGAAAAACGTGACCTTGCGGCGCACCCGGGACGGCTATTTCGTCGGCGCCAACTTCCCCGTCAACGAAAAGCTGGCGCGCGAGGAGACGGACTTCCGGCTGGACGATCCCTCCCTGAGTCCCAACGCGCGCCGCAAGCGCTGGGAGCAGCTCATGGCCGAATCCAAGGGCCGGATTGACGTGGAGGCGGGCAAGCGTTTCCTCTCCGATCACTTCGACGCCTTCGCCGGCAAGGAGGATCCCAACGAACGCACGCTCTGCGGCCACATCGAGCTTTCCCCGCGCGGCATCGAGTCCTGGCAGCCGCCGTTCGCGCCGGCGGGCGCCGTTCAGGCCAAGGTGACCGACGCCGCACTGGCCGAACGCATGAGCCTGGTGGCGGCCATGGGTCATTCGTGCGGTCGCCATTTCCTGGCTGCCGACCACCTCAAACGCTACCCGCAGTTCGAGTGGCAGAAGCCTTATCTCAGAGATCTCAAGTCCCATCCCTGGACCCAATTCAGCGCGCTGCGCGCGAGCGAGTAACTTTTACCTGGTCCCGCCTGCCTGACGGGCAAATTTTGCCAGGCGCTCCTGGTGCGGCTGGCGGATTTGCAGGCGCTTAGCGGGTCCCGCGTTGTGGCCCTTTGCTTGCTGCTGTATGCGACGGAAGGAGTCGAGCGAATGAGGAACGTAATTCCCGCGGCAACGATTCTGACGCTGGTGTTTGCCGCGGGCTGCGCGACCAAACGTTACGTGCGCGAGCAGGTGGATCCGGTGCGGCAGCGGACCGAGGAACTGGCACGCAAGAACGAGGAGGCGATGGCCCAGATCGCCGCCCTGGAGGAGAAGACGAGCCGCGGCATCTCGCGCGCCGAGGAGCGCGCCATGGGCGCTGAGCATCTGGCGAAACAGGCCGGTCAGAGCGCGGACCAGGCCCGTCAGAGCGCCGAGCGCGCCGCGCAAACTGCCGAGAGCGCGCGGACGCTCGCCGAGCAGAACCGCAGCCGCCTGAGCGACCTGGCCCTCTATCTCGAGAACGCAGAAAAATTCCGCCTGCTCGAGCAGGAAACCGTGTTGTTCGGATTCAACCGCAGCACCCTGACGCCGGAGGCGCGCGCACGCCTCGATGCCCTGGCCACAAAACTCGCTGCTCAGGAGCGGTACGTGGTTGAAGTTGCGGGTTACGCCGATCCCACGGGTCCGCAGGATTACAACGTCGTCCTCAGTCAGAAGCGAGCCGATGCCGTCGTGCGATACCTGGTGAGCCGCCAGATCCCGCTGCGGCGGATTCACCGAGTGGGCCTGGGCGAGAGTGAGGCGAGCGGCGGTCCCGAGGCTCGCCGCGCAGCCCGTCGCGTCGAAATCCGAGTTTTCGTGCCGGAAGCAACCCTTCCAGCCGCCAAAACCCGCACCGAGACGGCAGAGAATCGTCTCAACTGAACGCAGCCTCCACTTCCCGCCAAACTCAAAGCCGCCCCGCGCGGGGCGGCTTTTTTTATGGCAACTCCGCGATCAGCCGCTCAATCTGCTCGGGACTTACATAGAAATGAGGCGAGGCCCGGATCCAGCCTTGTCGTGCTGCCAGAACTATGCCTTTGGCTTTGAGTTGGCCGACGACCGCGGCGCTGTCCACGCCGGGTTTGCGGAATGAAACGATCCCGGAGGTGTGGGCAGGATCGCGCACGCCCAGCACCTCGTAGCCCTTGCGTTGGACGGCTTCGGCGATTTGCTCGCTCCTGGCTTGTACCGCCTCGGCGATGGCCGGAATCCCGATTTCCAGCAGCAGCTCGATCGCTGCGCGCAAGCCGTAGCAGCCGGGCGTATTCAGGGTGCCGCACTCGTAACGTCCCGCGTCGGGGCGCAGCGTCAGGTCGCGGTTGCCGAAGTCATGGTAATTGGCCACGTTGGTCCAGCCGAATTCCACAGGTTCGATTTCATCCTGCACTTCACGGCGCACATAGAGGATGCCGCAGCCCTCGGGACCGAGCAGCCACTTGTGGCCGTCGGCAGCGAGCACGTCCACCTGGGCGCGTTCGACGTCCAGCGGGAATGCGCCCAGGCCCTGAATCGCGTCGAGCAGGAAAAGACAGCCGTTGCGGCGGCAGATAGCGCCGATCGCTTCTACGTCCGCACGGTAGCCGCTCAAATACTGGACAAAGCTCAACGCCAGCAATCGTGCGCCCCGGCATGCCTGCTCGATTTTTTCCAGGGGATCGAAAACCGAGAGCTCGGTGAGCCGTACGCCGCGCCGCTCCAGCTTTTTCCAGGGCAGATAATTGGCCGGGAACTCTTCGGTGAAGACCACGATGCGGTCACCCGGGCGCCAGTCCAGCCCGATGGCCACTGCGGCAATGCCTTCCGAGGTGTTCTTGACGATTGCGATCTCGTCGCGGGAGGCGCCGAGGAGGCGGGCTGCGGCCTGCCGCAGGCCTTCGTACGTTTCCAGCCAGCGGCTGTAATAGTAGGAACCCCACTCCATGGCCTCCCGCGCCCAGCCCGCGATGGCTTCGGCCACGCGCCGGGGCAGGGGAGAGACGCCGGCGTGATTGAGGTAGACCAGGTTCTTGGTTACAGGAAATTCGTCGGCCCAGGCCTGCCAGAGCGGCGTGGCTGATTCGGGGGCGGCAGTCGGAGCGCTTTTTTGGTAACCCATCTCTTCGACTATACGTTAGACAGGGTGAGGGCCGGGGTAGCGGCAACGCCGTCCCGGCGTATAATGACAGTGGGTCCTTCCGCGCGGGGGTGGCGGAGGGGCCGGAGGTGCAGCATGCGGCGGCTGGCTCAGATCCTGGTTGCAAGCCTCACCGTCCTGGCTCTGGTCGTCCCTGTGGCGGCCCTGGCCAAGGACAAGAAGAAAGACCCGGACGCCATCGGCGAGAGGGACGTCGGGAAGGGAATCAACTTTTACTCGCTGGAAAAGGAGATTGCCTTGGGCAAGGAACTGGCGCAGGAAATCGAGCGCCAGGCCAAGATCATTGACGATCCCGTCATCGCAGAGTACGTCAATCGTGTGGGCCAGAATCTGGTTCGGAACTCGGACGCCAAAGTTCCCTTCACCATCAAGGTGATCGACAGCGACGAGGTGAACGCGTTCGCCTTGCCCGGCGGCTTTTTCTTCGTCAACTCGGGATTGATCATGCGGGCCGAGACGGAAGCCGAGCTGGCGGGCGTGATGGCGCATGAGATCGCGCATGTGGCGGCGCGGCACGGCACGCGCCAGGCCAGTCGCGCGGCCATCGCGAACTACGCCATGATCCCGCTGATCTTCATGGGCGGCTGGACCGGCTATGGCGTCCGCCAGGCGGCCAGCGTGCTCGTGCCGATGCAGTTCTTGCAGTTCTCCCGCGCCTTCGAACGCGAGGCCGACCTGCTCGGCTTGCAGTACCTTTACAAGACCGGCTACGATCCTACCGCTTTCGTGGATTTCTTCGAGCGCATCCAGGCCCTGGAGAAGCGCAAGCCGGGCACCATGTCCAAGGTCTTTTCCACCCACCCGATGACCGACGACCGCATCAAGGAGGCGCAGAAGAACATCCAGGAGATTCTCAAGGCCAAGCCGGAGTACATCGTCACCACATCTGAGTTCGATCAGGTCAAAGAGCGCCTGATGGCCATGACCAACCGCCGCAAGGCCGACGACAAGGACGCCAACCGGCCGCGGCTGCGCAAAGGTCCCGGCGGCGGACCTGTGGATGCCGAGGACGAGAAGGATCGCAAGGACAAGCCCAAGGACGAGGACGAGCGCCCGACCCTGAAGCGGCGCGGCTGATCCTCAGCGCTCGTACTCTTTCAGCTTGGCTTCGAAGACCGCCAGCGGGTGTGCGCCCATCAGAATCTCGCCTTCCACTCCCTCCGGTGTGCTCCGCCCGATCACGAATCCGGGCGTCCCGTTGACGCCGAGTCGAGCCGCTTCGAGGATGTCCTGCTGGATGGCCGTCCGGTGCTTGCCCTCGGACAGACATGCGCTGAACGCCTGCAGGTCCAGCTTCAACTGGCGTGCGTGCGCCATGATGTCTTCCTCATCTAACTTGCCGGTTGAGATCAGCAGGTCGCGCATTTCCCAGAAACGGCCCTGATCGCCGGCGCAGCGGGCGGCTTCCGCGGCGCGGAATGCGCGGGCGTGGAAGTCGAGCGGCAGGTCGCGGCTGGTGAAGCGCAGTTTGCCGGTCTCGATGTATTTCTTGCGCAGCTCGGGAAAGGTCACCACCTGGAAGCGGCGGCAGAACGTGCACTCGTAGTCGGTGAACTCGACCAGCGTCAGCGGTGCATCCTTGTTGCCCAGCCAGCGATCATCCGGAATGCGCATGGCTGCCTTGCGCGGCTCTTCGGCAGCGTCGGGCGGCCGCACAGCGCGTTCCAGCAGGACACGGATCTGCCGCAGCTCGTTCAGAATGGCTTCGGCCTGTTCGCGCGTAATGCCCGGTTCCTGCGCCAGAACAGCCGCCGGCAACAGGCAGGCCCAAAGAATGCCCCTCGTCAAATGCGGACGCATTCCTTCAGGTTACTACGAGCCGCCCGCGGGCTTGTAGGCGATGCAATCTATCTCCACTTTCATGCCCGGTGCGACGAACCTGGCTTCCACCGTAGTCCGCGCCGGTTTGTGTTCGCCGAAGAATTCTGCGTAGACCTCGTTCATGGCCGGGAAGTCGGCGGCATCGGCGAGGAAGACGCTGCATCGGACCACGTCGGCGGGCGTCGCGCCGCAGGCGGCCAGGATGCGCCGGATGTTTTCCAGGACCAGGCGCGTCTGCGTGCGAATGTCGGCGGTCACCATCTGGTCGGTGCCCGGGTCAATGGGTCCTTGTCCGGAAACGAAGATGAAGTCACCCGCGCGCACGGCGGGCGAATAAGGACCGCGAGGCCGCGGGGCCTCTGGAGGAACGATTCGCTCGATCATCCCGTTTAATCTACAACGGGAGCGCGGGATCGTGCGAACTCAGCTTTCCGTCCCAGCGGACTTTTTCCGGCGCCCGCCGCGACTGGTTTTCTTGGCGGCCGTCTCGCCGGTGCTCTTGGCGCGAGTCCGCCGGCTTCGCCGGGCAGGCTTTTCGGAAGCCACCGCCTCGGCGAACTGCAAGACCGGCTCAGCCGGGATGAATTCGACATCGGCCGGCGGGTAGAATTCGGCGCCCAGGTAAACCATCAGGCCTTTTTCTTCGTCGGGCTGGATGCGAACCAGCAGCTTGTCCTGCGCGTAGTTGAGCAGTTCGGTGAATTCCTGGAAGCCGTAGCGCTTGCAGTCGAAATCGGGATACTCGCGTTTCACCCAGGCTTCCAGCTCCTCGGCAGGCACGCCGTTGTCCATCTCCAGGCGGTGGGTTTCCAGCACGTCGCGCAGCAGTGGCAGCGCTTCCTCGGGCTTCAACGGCGGACGCTCGGGTTGCGCCGCAGGCTTGCGCTCGATGAAGTAGCGGCCCTCGGCCCCCGTCACGTTGACGAACCCGGCGGCTTGCAGTTTTTCGACGAATTCGGTGAAGGTGCTGGCGCCGTAAGCCTTCTCGGTGAAGGTGGGGTCGAGCTGCAACATGGTGGATTTCAGCAGGCCGAGCTGCGGCTTGGCGCCTCGGCGTTCCAGAGCCTGCAAGGCGCGCTCGACCAGCGGCATGGCCTGCGCCAGATCGAGCGGTTCGGGCCGCGGCCGCTGCGGTTTGGCCGGGCGCGCGTGGCTCTTGTCGCGCGGCTCGGTGTCCATCAGGGATTCGAAGCTGATGAACTCGTGACAGTTCTTTTGCAGGATCGTGCTGGTGAAGGCGCGCCCGCCCACCACGAACACGGTCTTGCCGTACATCTTCAGTTTGTTGACCAGCGGGATGAAGTCGCTGTCGCCGCTGACGATGGCGAAGGCGTTGATGTGATCGTGCGTGAAGGCCATCTCCAGGGCATCGAGGGCGAGGTTGATGTCGGCGCCGTTCTTGTCGCCGCGCGGCGAGATCACGCGCTGCACCATCTGCACGGCGTTTTCGGCCATTTGTCGCTTGGCCTGCTCGTTGCGCCCCCAGTCGGCGTAAGCGAACTTGGCCACGATGTCGCCGCGTTCCTTGAGCGCGTCGAGCACCACGCCCACGTTGAACTCGCCTTTGAGCGTGGATTTCACGCCGATCTCGATGTTGTCGTAGTCAATGAAGACGGCGATCTTGAGCTTGTCCTGCATGTGGCGCCTCCGGGGCGCGGGGTGCGGGCCGGGCCTTCGGCCGGTGGCCGGCTATCTTCAGGATACTCCTTCCGGCGGCTGCCTAGAGCCGATCAGTGCAGGCTGATTCCGTAGCGGGCGAGCAACGTCCCTCGCGCCCTGTCCAAAGCAGCCATGGTTTTCAGGCAGGCAGCACGCGCGGCCACTTCGGCTGATTGTGCCTGGGCCAGGTCCCGCTGGTACTGAATCACCAGGAACGTCGTGGAAGCACCCACCGAGAGCTTCTCGATCTCGGCAGCCAGCGCCTGCTCCTGGTAGCGCCGTTCCTGCTCGGCCGCCTCCAGCGCAGCGCGCGCCTGCTCGAGCGCCAGCAGGACGTTGGCGATTTCCACCCGCACCTGCTTTTCCAGTTGCTGTAGCCGGATTTCCTGTTGACGCAGGGTGAGACGATCGCGGGCATAGTCAGCCTCGGCGGCCCGGTTACGCAAGGGCAGCGACACTTGCACTCCCAGGGAATAATCCGGAAAATTGCGTCTTAGCAACTGGGCGAGGGCGCTCCCGTAGCCGCCGACCAGCAAGGGATCAGGCGCGTGAGGGGCGGCGCCGGGCACGGTGAGAGGATTGATCGCCCCGGCCAGGCCGTTATTGCGCACCGCGGCCACCAGATCCACCGAAGGCTTGAGTGCATCTCGGGCGCCCTCCAGGAGCGTGCGGGCGTTCTCCAACTGCAAACGTGCCTGCACCAGATCGGGCCGGGTCCGCAGGGCTTCCTCGGCCAGCGCCTCAAGGCCGGGCAAGGTCTGCGGCAGTTCCACTCGCAAAGGTTCGGTCGGGATCAGTCGCAGGGACGCCAGTGCGGGGCTGTCCACGGTTTGCCGCGAAAGGTAATCTTTGAGGATGTTCTCTTGCTGGCGCAGGAGCGCCTCGGCCGCAATCAGATCGCGCCGCGTGCGGGCCACCTCAGCCTGGGCGCGGACTACCTCGATGGGCGCCCGGGTTCCCGCCTCCACTTGCGCCTGATTGTCGGCGAGCAGCCGTTCGGCCCGCTCCACGGCTTGCCTGCGCACGCGAACTTCTTCGTTGAGAGCCGCCAAATCCCAATAGAGCCGGATCACTGCGGCCACGGTATTGATGACCTGCTGCTCCAGCAGAAGCTGCGACACCTGCCGGTTATTGCCGGCTACTCGAATAAAGCGGGAGTTCAAGGCTCGTCCGAAGCCGCGTAGCAACGGCTGCACGAACGTGATCCCGAAGCTCGAGGAGTTGTAGGGGTTCAAATCGTAGCGACGGTGGTTGATGCTCTGGTGCAGGTTTTCCCAGCCAAGCGTGACCTCGCCGCCCGTCAGGAATCCCAGTTGCAAGCCGATGGAGCCGGAAGAGGTGTCCGAGATCAAGGCGCTGGTTCCCACCGTGAAGGAGTTCAGTTGGGGCGCCGACTGGTGAGTACGGCTCAGCTTGCCCGCCAGTACAGGATCGAAAGCGGGCGGCAGCTTGCCGGTGCTGATCGGTGTGGGGCCGGCGATCGAAAGATTGGATTCCGATCCGGCGGTGAAGGGGGAGGCTAAGGGGTCAGCGCTCGCCGCACTGCGCGGCCCCTCGCGGACCGTCATGGGAATCCCGCGCAGAATGGCGCCTGCGCGAGCCCGCTTGTATTCGGTCTCCGCGATGGCCGGGCTCAATCGTTGCAGCTCGACGTCAAGGTTATTCTCCAGCGCCAGCGCAATGGCATCCTGCAAGCTCAAGTGCACGAGATTGCCTCGCGCCAGCGAGCGCAGCGTCCGGCGATCCTCCCACTGTTGGGCGGCCAGGCAGCCCGCCAGCGCGGCGAGCGCAATGAGCAGCCTCACGGGCGTTCTCCTTGTTTCTGCAAATCGCGTTTGGCAGGTGCGATGACGCGTACCTTGACGCCAGGGCGGATTTCGTCCGACAGGTTCGTGACCACCTTCTGACCAGCCTCCAAGCCGCTCAACACCTCGATCTGGGTTCCGAAGTCGCGGCCCAGTCGCACCTGCGCGAAGCCCACCGTGCCGTCCGCCCGGAGCACCGCCACGACAGGCCCTTTCTCTGTGTTGCGGTAAGCACCCGACGGGATCAGCAGGGGCGGTTGTGCCCGTTGCAAGCGAAAGCGAACCGTGGCATACATCCCGGGCAACAGAACTCCCGTCGGGTTCTCGACACGGATTTCGGTGAGCAGGGTGCGCGAGGTCGGATCCAGCGCGTTTGCGGTGCGGGTCACCCGCCCGGGAAAACCGCGCCCCGCTAGTTGTTCGATTTCAACCTCGCAAGCAAGACCAATGCGGATGTCCGCTGCCTCGGACTGGGGCACGCTGACGTGGACCCGCAAGGGATGGATCTGCGCCAGCCGATACATCTCGCGCACGGCTGTGCTGCTGCCGGCTGTGACCAGCGTGCCCACGTCCACATTGCGGGCCGTGATCACCCCGGCGAAGGGAGCACGCACCTGGCGGAAATTCCGCAACTCGCGCAGGCGCTGGAGGCTGGCCTCCGCGGCCGTGATCGCCTCACGGGCGGCCCGCAGGTTGGCTTCGGCCGCGGCCACGTCGGCCTTGCGCGCCAGCCAGGCGGCCTGTTTTTCGTCGCCTTCCTGCTTCGGGAGCACACCCTTGGCCACCAGGATCTGCCAGCGTTTCGCAGTGACTTCGGCCAGTTCCATGTTGGCCCGGGCCTGCGCCAGGGCGGCTTCCGCCTGCGCGGCCGCGGAACGCGTACGGCGCAGCACGGCCTCCGCTTCCACAATCTGCTGATCGAGTTCGGGCGATTCGATTTCCGCCAGGAGCTGCCCGGCCGCGACGCGATCCCCGATATCCACCAGGCGGCGCCGCACGTAGCCGTCGGCGCGTGCGTAAATCGGTGTTTCCACCCACGCCTGGACCGTGCCCGGCAGATTCAGTTCAATTTCGGCCGGCGCCCTCTTGACCTCGGCCACGGCCACAGCGGGCAACTGCTGTCCGGCGCGCTGCGCGGCCGCCGCCAACCGCCTGGCGCGCGCGTGGCGAGGCCAGTAACCGAGAGCGAACAACGTCGCCAGGAGCGCAAACAGTGCCATCCACAACAGAGCCCTGCGTGCGCCAGGTCGTGCGACGCCTGGTTTGGGCACGGGATGGGAAGGCTGAGCGGCGATTTTCACTGCAACAACTCCCAATCCGGTTCCAGCGGCGCTTCTTTCTGCCGACCGCGGAAGTAACTATAGGCCACAGGTACGAAAAACAGCGTTGCGAAGGTCGCCACGATCAGGCCTCCGATGACTGCTCGCCCGATCGGTGCGTTCTGCTCGCCGCCTTCGCCTAACCCCAGCGACATCGGGAGCATCCCCAGGATCATGGCCAGCGCCGTCATCAGAACCGGCCGCAATCGGATCAGGCCTGCGCTCAAGGCCGCTTGGGTCGCATCCATACCTTGGGCGCGCTGCTGGTTGGCGAAGGTCACCAACAGGATGCTGTTGGCCGTGGCCACCCCAATGCTCATAATGGCTCCCATGAGCGAGGGGACGTTGATGGTGGTCCCGGTCACATAAAGCGCCCAGATGATGCCGGAAAGGGCTCCTGGCAAGGCCAGCAGAATAATGAAGGGATCGAGCCAGCTCTGGAAGTTCACGACCATGATCAAGTAGACCAGCAAGACCGCCAGCACGAGGCCGCCGGCCAGCCCGCCGAAGGATTCGCGCATGGTCTGGATCTGCCCCCGCACCTGGATGAAGCTTCCCCGCGGAAGCTTGGGCCGCACTTGCTCGACAATGCGGTCCACCTCGCGCGCCACGCTGCCCAAATCCCGATCCTGCACGTCCGCGTAGACATCGAGAACCGGTTGTACGTTGTAGTGGCTGATGGCCTGGCCAGTCACGCCCCGCTCGACCTCGACCAGGTTGCCCAGCAGTTGAGGCGTCGAGCTGCGGGCGGCCGCCAGCGGCGTGGAACGCAACGCCTCCATGGAATCCACGCGGTGTTCCGGCGTCTGCACGGCGATGAGATAGCTCACCCCGGTGGCCGGATGCAGCCAGTAGTTGGGTGAAACCTGGCCGCTGGAGCTCAGCGAGACCAGGACGCTGCTGGCCACGTCGCGCTGCGTCAAACCCAGCTCACTGGCGCGAGCGCGGTCCACGTTGACGCGCAGGGCGGGTGCGTCCAGCACCTGGTGCAAGCGCACGTCCACCACGCCCGGGATGCGGCGCAACTGCCTCTCGATTTCGCGCGCGATCCGGTGGTTGACGCTGACGTTGCGGCCAATCACCTGGATATCAATCGGGGCAGGAATGCCGAAATTCAGGATCTGGCTCACCATATCGGCAGAGCGGAAGAAGAAGGTCATTTCGGGGAAGCTGGCGGGCAGTTCCTCGCGCAGCCGACGCGCGTACTCCCAGGTCTCGCCCCGTTTGCGGGCCTTCGACAGCGAAATCAGGATCTCGCCGTCGGATGAACCGATCGTGGCCGAATCCGTGTAGGCCATGTTGATGGGCAGCACCGGCAGGCCGATGTTGTCCAGGATGGTGTCCAGCTTGTCGGGCGGGATGATCTGGCGGATCCGGTCCTCCACCCGGGCGAACAATTCCTCGGTGGTTTCCAGGCGAGTGCCCACAGGGGCGCGCACGTGGAGGCGCAACTGGCCGGCGTCCACACGGGGGAAGAAGTCCTGGCCCAATTGGGTGGCCAGCAGGCCCGAGCCAATGCAGAAAAGGGCGAACAGCGCGACGACCGTCCGGCGCCGGCTGAGCGCCCACTGCAAGGCCTGTCGGTAACCTTCGCGGAATCTCTCGAAACCTCGCATGAAGCGCTGATGCAGGCGCCAGATCGGTCCCGTGCCGCCCGCGGCATCACCCTGGCCGCCCCGGTACAGGTGCAACTGGGACTTCAGTAGGTAGCGCACCATGGTGCAAATCAACGTGCGGGACCACACCCAAGAGGCCAGCATGGCGAAGACCACCGCCATGGCCAGCGGCTGGAACAAATACTTCGCCGTGCCGCGCAGGAGCACCACCGGTGCAAAGACGATAGAGATGGAGAGAGCGGAGACGAAGGCCGGAACAGCGACTTCACTCGCCCCGTCCAGCACTGCCCGGATAATGGACTTTCCCATGGCGAGGTGACGGTGGATGTTCTCGATCTCCACCGTCGCCTCGTCCACCAGAATCCCGATGGCCAGCGCCAGCCCGCCCAGGGTCATCACGTTGATAGTCTGACGGAGGAAATACAAGGCGATCAGCGACGTCAGTACGGACAGCGGGATGGAGGTGCACACAATCAGCGTGCTGCGCCAGCTCCCCAGAAACAGCAGGATCATCAGGGTGACCAACAGGGCGGCCATCAGACCTTCCTGGAGCACCGCGCGGATGGAGGCGCGCACGAACAGGGACTGATCGAGCAACAGGCGTACGTCCAGCTCAGGCGGCAGCGTGGAAAGGATGCGGGGCAGCTCGCGTTTGACCCGCTCGATGATGTCCAGCGTGGAGGCCGATCCGGTCTTCAGAATCGAAACCAGCGCGCCACGGCGCCCGTTTACGCGCACGACGTTGGTCTGCACGGCGCCCCCGTCCCGCACCTGCGCCACGTCACGCACGTAGATCGTGGCCGGGCCCTGCTGGCGTACGGGCAGGTTGTTGAGCTCCTCCACCACGTCCGGGCTGTTGTTCAGTTGCACGCTGTATTCCCGATCGCCGATTTTCACCGAACCCGAAGGCAGGATCGGGCTTTGGGCGTTGATCGCGGCGGATACGTCGGCAGGTGAGAGGCCATGAGCGTAAAGCGCCTCCGGGTTCAGGTCCACCATGATCTGCCGGGCTCGCCCGCCGGCGGGCATCAGGACGGAGGCGCCTTGCACGGTGGCGAGTTGCGTGCGGAGGAAGTTGGCCCCGATGTCGTAGAGGGCCTGTTCGGAGAGGCCCTCACCACCCAGCGCGAGCTGCAAGATGGGAACGCTGGCGGCGTTGAAACGGATGATCAGGGGCGGCGTGATCCCGGGCGGCATCTGCCGCGTCACAGTTTGCGAAATCGCGGTCATTTGCGCCACCGCCGCTTCCACCGGGGTGCCGGGATGGAAAAAAACCTTGATCACTCCCATCCCGGTCAGCGACTGCGATTCCATGTGTTCGATATCGCTGACCGTGGTGGTCAGAGATCTCTCTGACAGCACCGTGATGCGCTGCTCCATCTCTTCGGGCGAAAGGCCACGGTACTGCCAGATCGCACTGACTACAGGGATGTTGATGTCCGGCAAAATGTCGGTGGGCGTGCGGTCAATGGCGATGCCGCCCAGGACCGCTACAAGGATCGCGGCCACCACGATGGTGTACGGCCGCCGGAGTGCGAGCTTGACGATCCACAAGGGATTGCATCCTCTGGGCCGCTGGCGGCCACCACCCGGTCAGTCGCCGGCCACTTCGACGCCCAGCAGCTCGCAAGCTTTCTCCGCGACCTGCCGGATGCGCTCCTCGGTCACCGGAGTTTCGCCCTTGACCATGCCAAGGTCGGTGACCCGCAGGTGGATGAAGTCATCGAAGCCGGCCTTTTCCAGGACGCGCCGCGAGCAGTCCGAGTCGCAGCCGTCAATCGCAATCAGCAGCAGGCCCTTCTTGACGTTCTCAATGACCAGTTCGACGCCCCCCGCGATGGCGGCCAGACACGACATGCGGGCCGCTCCCTGCCGATTGAGCCAGCGGGCCGCACGATCGCCGATTTCCGCCGTGTCCGCCACGCCCGAGCAGCACAGAACAACATTGGGTGCTACACTGCCGCAACCGCATGAGCTCTTGGGTCGGATTTTCATCGTCGTTACTTTGCCTCCTTTGAAATCAGGAATTCCTCAGTGCCCGCCCGCCGGGGCCGTCTCCGTGGAGCGAGACGGCTGGGCTTGCTGTTGGGCTTCGGCAATCAGCTTCCGAAGTGTGGCTTTGAATTCTTCCAAAGGCGGGAAGCTGATCGCCTCCGACGGGCAAATCTTGGCGCAAGCGTCGCAGCCCACTACGCAGTTATTGGGCCGTGCGACGATGGGCACGCCCAAGGCTTCATCCCAGTCGAAAACGTCGTTCTTGCAGAACTCGATGCACTCGCGGTCGTGAATGCAGGCGTCGTAGTTGATGGTCGGAAACCAGGGGATTTTCTCCCGCGGCACTTTAAGCTTGGCGTTCATCGCTGCCCTCCTCAGTGGGCGTCGGTCGGGGTTTGCGAGCAACTGCAGCCGCCCACCAGTTCTTCGGCGGTAATCTCCTTGCCGACATCTTCTTTCTTGAGGAGCTCCGCCACCTTTTCCCGGATGCGCTCCAGTACGCCTTCGTTATTGGTCATGCGAATGTCCACAGGGATGAAGCGCTCGGGCGGAAAGCCGGTCTGCCGGAGGATCTTGCGAAAGAGCTTGTCCTGGGCGTTGGGAGCGCAGGCGGCGCTGATGACGTAGGTGTCGGCGTCGGCGCTGCGCAGAATGTCCGCCAGACACTCGTTGCCGCCCTGCCCGCAGGTCTGCGGATGCAAGGCGACGTAGGTGACTTCCAGTTCGCTTTCGACCTGGAAGGGCAGAGTGTTAAAGTCGGTGTCCTTGAAGGAATCACAAAGACCTTTGCAATTACACATAAGGACCTTGATTTTCATGGGACTTTCCTCCTCGAATCGGAATGTTTGCGGTAACCAAAACCTCCGAGGCGCCCCCAGGGCAGCAGACGCCGGGTAGCTCGGCGCGGCGGCGCAGGTCCTCGCGGCACACGTCCTGAGTGAGGAGGACCTGGCGCAGGCAGGACCGCAAGGGCTCGAGCAAGTCATGATCGGGGACGAGCGAATACTGCACTCTGGCGCCCTGCCTCTTGTCAAGGACAATGCCGGCGCCGCGCAAGTAAGCCAGATGGCGCGAGAGCAGGGGTTGAGGCAGGCCCAGAATTGTCTCCATCTCGCAAACGCACAGGGAGCCCTCGAGCAGCAGGTTGACGATCCGGAGGCGGGTGGGATCGGCGAGGGCTTTGAAGAGCTGGGCGAGCTGCCGCATCGGTTGCCTACATACGCATATTCGCATATATCGCTGGCCATGTCAAGCCCGTCCCTCTGCCAATATCTGGCTCATCCAATGAGCCTGGAATTTCCCTCCGCCTACGACCCACTGAGCCAATTGAAAAAACGGGCACGGTTGCTGCGTTCGCGGGCGTCGGCCTTTATATTGATCTCCACCGAAGTCTTCGGTTCAGGCGCCCGTGCCGCGCCGCTGGCGCTATGCTGAAAGAGGCGGGCAAGGAGGGCCCGATGTTGAAACTGGAAGGGATCGCGCTCAGCGCCGGCGGCAAGACGATCCTGCACGACGTAAACCTTCACGTTCGCGAGGCGGAGATCCATAGCATCCTCGGCGCCAACGGCACGGGCAAGTCCACCCTGGCGGGGGTGATCATGGGTCTCAGCGGTTACAAGCCCACGGCAGGCCGCATCTTTTTCCGCGGGGAAGACATTACCGATCTTCCGGTCTGGGAGCGTGCCCGTCGCGGGATCACGCTGGCCTGGCAGGAACCGGCCCGCTTCGAGGGCCTGACGGTGGCCGAGTATCTGGATCTGGCCCGGCGCCACGGCGGCAACGGCGACCTCAGCCCAGCCGAGTGCTTGCGCAAGGTCGGGCTGCCTCCCGAGAAGTACCTGCGCCGCGCCGTGGATGCCACCCTGAGCGGCGGTGAGCGCCGGCGCGTCGAACTGGCCTCCGTGCTCGCGATGCGGCCCAAGCTGGCCATCCTCGATGAGCCGGATTCCGGCATTGATCCGCTGGCCATCGAAAACATCGTGGACGTGATCCGCACGCTGGCACGGCAGGGCGCCGCCGTGTTGCTGATCACCCATCATGAAAGCGTGGCGGCGATTGCCGATCGCGCTTCCTCGCTTTGCGGTGGAACGATTCTCAAGACCGGGGATCCTGCCGCCATCGCCCGCTTTTACCGCAACCACTGTCTGGAGTGCTTGCACGTGAACGAGCCTAAGGCCGAGGAGGTGGTCAGTGGCTGAGAGCAGCGTGGAGCTGGTTGAACTTTCTCAGGCGATGGCGCCTGCCGGTGCAGATCCCGCGGCCTTGTTGCACGCGCGCTTCGCCGGGCTGGCCGTGAGCCACAACCGCATCCTGCGCTGCCGCGGGGTGGACGGGCTGCGAATCGAAGGCGAGGAAACGCCCACCGGCGCCAAAGCGCGCATCACGGTCGAGCCCGGCGTCCAACTGGATAGCCCGGTCCATCTGTGTTTCGGGGTCCTGCCCAAGGAGGGCATTCAGGAGATCATTTCCGAATTCGTCATCGGGGAGGGGGCGCGGGTCAGTTTCATTGCCCACTGCTCGTTCCCCAATGCCGAGCGGGTGCGGCATCTCATGCAGGCGCGCATCCGGGTTGGCAAGGGCGCCCAGATGGAGTACGCCGAGACCCACTACCACGGACCGCAGGGCGGCGTGGAAGTGCTGCCGGTGGCTCACATCGCTGTGGAGGAAGGCGGGTTGTACCGCAGCACCTTCAAATTGGTGGAAGGCGCGGCGGGTGTGGTCAGGCTCGATTACGTGGCTGAGCTGGACAAGGACGCGGTGTGCGAGCTGGACGCCAAGGTGTACGGCAAGGCGCACGACAGCATCGTGGTCAAGGAAACGATTCTGCTCAACGGCGCCGGCGCCCGCGGCCTGGCCAAGACGCGTATCGTGGCTTCCGAGCGCTGCGTCAGCGAGGTGATCGGCGAGGTGGTGGGCAACGCGCCCTTCGCACGCGGCCACGTGGACTGCATTGAGATCCTCACCGGCCCGGATGCTCGCGCCAGCGCCGTTCCCAAACTCCAGGTGAACGATCAGAACGCCAAACTGACCCACGAAGCGGCCATCGGCAGCGTGGACAAAAAGCAGATCGAGACGCTGATGGCGCGGGGCCTCTCCGAGGCCGAGGCCGTTGACGTCGTGGTCCGCGGGATGCTGCGCTGAGCGAAGCGGGCGCGCTCAGACGATCGCTTTGAACCCGTCAGGGCTGAGCCGGGCGCGGCGTCCCTTCCGGTACGCGATGTTGGCCAGGTGCGGTCCGGCGACCGCGTTGGCGCCGACTTCGACCGGGCAGGTCGGGTCCTGTCGCGTCTTGATGCAATCCAGAAAGTTTTGCACGTGGGCTTCGATGGGCACGCCCTCGCGAACTTCCATGATCGGCTTGCGGTTCTCCGGTTTGGCCCAAGGCTCTTTGTAGAGACGGAAGCCGGCCTCGTCCAGGATCAGCGTGCCCTGGTCGCCCATGAAGGTGATGGACCAGCCGTTTTCGTACGAGTTGCAATAGTTCAGCGTCCACGTGCAGACCCAGCCGGGAAACTCGAACACCGCGCAGAAGACCTCCGGGCACTCGGCGCCGGTCATCTTTACGACTTCGCCCCAGCACACGGCCGAGCGCGGCGGCTGGCTGCGCGTGAAGCGCAGCACGCAGTCCATCAGGTGCGTGCCCTGGTCGGTCATGTGCCCGCCCGAGTAGTCCCAGAAACAGCGCCACGAACGGAAACGCATGGGCTCGAGGGGACGCTTGGGCGCCTTGCCCAGGAAGCGTTGCCAGTCGAGCTTGCCGGGCAGCGGCGAGTTGTCGAGCGGGCGCGCCGTGTTCCAGTTCCACATCGGCTTGACCATGGAGATCTTGCCCAGGGCGCCGTCGGCAATGACTTTTTCCGCCTGTGCGATGACGGGCGCGCTGCGCCGCTGCATGCCGATCTGGACCACGCGCTTGGCGCGGCGCGTAGCTTCGATCATGCGCTTGCTCTCTTCGAGCGAGTGGGACATGGGCTTTTCCAGGTAGACGTCCTTGCCCGCAGCCAGCGAATCGAGCAGGTGCTGGCAGTGCCAGTGATCAGGCGTGGCGACCACCACGAAATCTATGCCGGGCTGGGCCAGCAGATCCTGATGGTCCACGTAGGTCTTGGCGTCGGGCGAGTCTTTCTGCGCTAGCTGCAAGTTGGGCTCATAGACGTCGCAGAGGGCAACGCACTGGGCGCCCAGCTTCTGGAAAACGCGATTCAGGTAACGGCCGCGCCCGCCCGTGCCAATGACGCCGTAGCTGAGCCGGTCGTTGGCGCCGAAGGCGCGCCGGGGAACAAACATGGGTGCGGCGACGGCTGCCGCCCCGCTTAGGAAGGTTCTGCGATCCTGCTCCATAGGTCTCCTCGCTTGCCGATCTCATCGGGGCCGCGGCCGAGAAGCCCACGGCGCCCGCTTCGTGCCGAACAGATACTTTGTCACCGGCCGCGGCCCGCCGTCAAGGCGCCTACCAGATGTACTTGGCCGCTTCCTTGCGGCGCTCGTGGCTGTCCAGTACGTGCACCACGCGAATCTTCTTCAGCTTGTCGGAGGGAAGCTGGCCGATGGGGATGTAAAGGATCTGGCGGCCCAGACG
>JAPWUP010000179.1 GCA_028275505.1 Bryobacteraceae bacterium | reverse complement strand
GGACCGGGTTCGAGCGCGCGGGACGGGAACGCGCGGGGTCGCCGCGGCTAGCCGTGGGGACCCGGAAGCTGAAGGTGACAGAACCGGCCTCGTGTAGTTCGCCTGTAGCTGCTCGATTGGACCTGCCTCTTCAGCCCGTAACTTGGACGCCGGCCCGCCACAGCAGTCCCGGCATCCGGATGACCGGACCGCGAGCCCGAGCTTGCGGCCCAAGGAGATGAGACGATGAGATTGTACGTGGGCAACGTGCCCTACCAGGCGACCGAGGCGGACCTGGAACAGTTGTTTTCCGATGCCGGCGTCGTCGTGGATAACGTGAGTCTGATCCGCGATCGCGAATCCGGCCAGTCCCGCGGATTTGCTTTCGTTGAAATCGAAAACGAGGAGGACGCGCGCCGGGCCATCCGCGCCTGTGACGGCAAGGACTTTCTGGGCCGCAACCTGGTTGTGAACGAAGCCCGTCCGCCGCGGGAAAGCGGACGTCCCGCCGGAGGCGGCCGCGGACCCGGTCGCTCCTCGGGCGGTGGAAGGGGCCGCGGGCGACCGCGCTGGTGAGCGCCTGCCCGGCTCTCAGATGTAAGCGATTACGTCAATCTCGACCAGAGAGCCGCCCGGAATGCCGCCGGCCGCTGCGATCGTCGTGCGCACGGGCGGATTCTCTCCGAATCGTCCCCGGAAGACTTCGTTCATTGCCTGGTAGTCCTTCAGGTCATTCAGGTAGACGTTGCACTTGAGGACCTTTTCCATGCTGGAGCCGGCGTTGATCAGCTCCTTCTCGATCTCATCCAGCACGTACTTGGTGTGCGCTTTGATATCGCCGGGAAAGTGCGCTCCCTTGCCTGCAATAAACAGCAGGTTGCCGTAAGAGACGGCGCTCGAAAACAGAGGGATCCCTTTCGGTTTCTCGCCGCGGTAGTGCACTTTCTTGACGGGGCCGGACTGGGCCTGTGCGGCCGAACCGCGTGCGGGGGCTTTGTCCGCGCCCACGATCCCGCCTGCCGTTTGTGCCACCGCGGCGGGGGCCGCTGCTGCCACAGCCGCTGCCTTGAGGATTCGCCTGCGAGTCTGCTTCTTCATGACAAATGACCTCCCAATGCGGAATTTCCGATCCCCCGATTGTACGAGGCCGGGACGAGGGCGCGCCAGGCCTCCGGTTAGAATCGTAAGAAAGGGCGGCACGCACCCACGATGAGACCGGAGTTTCATCCACGCGCCCGGCTTTTTTTTGCGGCGCTCGAGGAAAGGATCCTGCTGCTGGATGGCGCCATGGGCACCATGCTCCAGCGCGCCGGTCTGACCGCGCAGGATTTCGGCGGTCCCGCCTGGGAGGGCTGCAACGAGATCCTCGTGCTCACGCGACCCGATGTTGTGCTGGGGATCCATCGCGCCTATTTGCAAGCGGGCGCTGACATCATCGAGACGGACACCTTCGGAGGCACGTCCGTCGTTCTGGGCGAGTACGGCTTGCAGGACCGGGTCGAAGAGATCAACCTGGCTGCGGCCCGCCTGGCGCGGCAGGCAGCCGAAGAATTCTCCACGCCGTGCAAGCCCCGCTTTGTGGCAGGTTCCATCGGTCCGACCACCAAATCGTTGAGCGTGACCGGCGGCATTCGCTTCGAGGAGCTGCGTGATGCGTACTATCGGCAGGCGGCGGCGCTGGCCGCGGGCGGGGTGGATTTGCTGTTGGTGGAAACCTGCCAGGATACCCGTAACACCAAGGCCGCGCTCCTGGCGCTGGATGCGTTGTTCGCCGACCTCGGCTATCGCCTGCCCGTGATCGTCTCCTGCACGATCGAGCCTTCCGGCACGATGCTGGCCGGCCAGACCGCGGATGCTTTCTGGATCTCGATCGCCCATGCTGAGCCGGCCGCCGTGGGCCTGAACTGCGGCACCGGTCCCGACCTCATGCGGGATCACCTCCGCACCTTGCACGAGCTGGCCTGGACGCGGACCTGCTGCTATCCCAACGCAGGTTTGCCGCTGGCCGACGGCACCTATCCGGAAACGCCCGAATCACTGGCCCGCCAGCTCGCCGTGTTCGTACGCAACGGGTGGCTGAACATCGTCGGTGGTTGCTGCGGCACCACGCCCGAGCACATCCGGCGTCTCGCTGAAGTGGTGGAGGGCGCCGCTCCACGCCGCGTCCCGGAACGGCCTCACCGGTCCTTCTACTCGGGCATCGAAGTGGTCGAGGCGGACGAGGCCAGCCGTCCGCTGCTGGTCGGCGAGCGCACCAACGTCGTCGGCTCCCGCCAGTTCCGCAATCTGATCCAGCAGGAGCGCTGGGAAGAGGCCGCGGAGATCGCCCGCCGGCAGGTGCGCGGCGGCGCCCATATCGTGGACGTTTGCCTGCAATCCAGCGATCGCGACGAGCTGCGCGACATCGCCGCGTTCTATGAGCGGCTGGTGCGCAAGATCAAAGCGCCGGTGATGATTGACTCGACCGATCCACGGGCCATCGAGCTGGCGCTGACCTACTGCCAGGGCAAAAGCATCATCAACTCGATCAACCTCGAGGACGGGGAGGAGAAATTTGCGCGCGTTGCGCCCCTGGCCCGCTCCTATGGCGCTGCCGTGGTGGTGGGGACGATTGACGAAGATCCGGTGCAGGCCCAGGCGTTCACGCGCGAGCGCAAGCTGGCCATCGCCCGTCGTGCGGTGAAATTGCTCACGGAAAAGTACGGCCTGCCCGCGGAGGACATCATCGTAGATCCGCTGGTGTTTCCTTGCGCCACGGGAGACGAAAACTACATCGGCGGCGCGGTGGAGACGCTCGAGGCCGTGCGGCTGATCAAGCAGGAAATTCCCTTCGTCAAGACGATCCTGGGCATTTCCAACGTGTCCTTCGGCTTGCCACCGGCGGCGCGCGAGGTCGTCAACTCGGTGTTCCTCTATCACGCCACCAAGGCAGGACTGGACCTGGCCATCGTGAACACCGAACGCATCCAGCGTTTCGCCAGCATCCCACCCGAGGAGCGAGCGCTGGCCGAGGCCCTGTTATTCAATACCCCGCCCGCGGACGTGCCTGCGGACCATCCCCAAGCCGCCCTGCTGCGCGATGCGCCCGCCGACTGGCGTCAGCAGTCGCGCGAGCAGCGCGTAGCCATCAACCAGTACCACATCGCCGCGGTGGCCAACCACTTCCGCGCCGCGGCAGCACGGCAGGAACGCCGCGAGGAACTGCCGCTCGACGAGCGCCTGGCCCGCTACATCGTCGAGGGGACCAAAGACGGGTTGTTCGCCGATCTGGACCGCAAGCTGGCCGAAGGCGCTACGCCGCTGGAGATCATCAACGGACCGCTGATGGCGGGCATGAACGAGGTCGGGCGGCTGTTCGCCAACAACGAGCTGATCGTGGCGGAAGTGCTCGAGTCCGCCGAAGCGATGAAGGCTGCCGTCAGCTACCTGGAGCGCTTCATGAGCAAAAGCGAGACCGCCACCCGCGGCAGCATCATTCTGGCCACGGTCAAAGGCGACGTTCACGACATCGGCAAGAACCTGGTGGACATCATCCTGAGCAACAACGGCTACCGCGTCGTGAACCTCGGCATCAAAGTTCCCCCCGAGGAAATCATTCGCGCCTGGCGCGAGCACCGCACGGACGCCATCGGACTTTCCGGCTTGCTCGTCAAGAGCGCGCAGCAGATGGTGGTGACCGTGGCCGATTTGCGCGAGGCGGGGATTCGTGTTCCCGTGCTGGTGGGCGGCGCCGCGCTGTCGGATCGGTTTACTCGCGAGAAGATCGCTCCCGCGTACGCGGGTCCTGTCTTCTATGCGCGCGACGCCATGGCGGGTCTGGAGCTGATGAACAAGCTGACTGACGCGACGGCGCGCGAGAGCTTTCTCTCCCGCCCCCTGCCGGCAGTCTCTTCGCCGGCAGCCGACCCCGGACCTGCGAGCGTCGCGGTCAGCACCGCCCGAAGTTCCCGCGTGCGCACGGACATTCCGATCCCGCGCGTTCCTTATCTGGAGCGGCGGGTGCTGGAGACCGCCGATCTGGAAGAAATCTGGTCATACCTCAATTTGCAGATGCTCTTCGGCAAGCATCTGGGCTTTCGCGGCCGCTTCAGCCAGCGGCTGGCCGAGCGCGATCCCAAGGCGCTGGAACTGTTTCACCAGATGGAGGAGATCAAACGCTGGGCGGCCGGTTTCATGCGCGTGCGCGCCGTCTGGCAGTTTTTCGAGGCGGAACGAGAAGGCAACTCGATCCATTTGTTCGCGCCCGGCGGCTCGCAGCCGCTTCACACGTTCCACTTTCCGCGCCAGCCGCGTCCTGACGGGCTTTGCCTGAGCGACTACGTGCTGGATCCCGTGGGCGGGCAGCGGGACCACATCGCGCTGTTCGTGGTCACCGCGGGCGAAGGCGTGCGCGAGCGGGCCGAGCAGGCCAAGGCCGCGGGCGAATTTCTCAAGAGTCACGGGTTGCAAGCCTTGGCTTTGGAGACGGCTGAGGCCGCTGCCGAGTGGTTGCATCGCCGCCTGCGGGAAGACTGGGGTTTCCCCGATCCGCCGGAGCTGACGATGCAGGAGCGCTTGGCCGGTCGCTATCGCGGCAAGCGATACAGCTTCGGTTACGCGGCGTGTCCCAACCTGGAGGACCAGCGCGGCATCTGGAAGCTGCTCGAACCCGAGCAAATCGGGGTGCAATTGACTGAGGGCTGCATGATGGATCCCGAGGCCAGCGTCAGTGCGCTGGTTTTCCATCACCCTGATTGCATCTATTTCACGGTGACGGAGGAGCCTTCTGGTCCCCAGCAGACTCGGCCCGAGGAATCGGACCGGAATACGGCTCTACGTGCACCATGACGTCGGCCACCCAATCCAGGTCCTGCTTGATGCGTTCGCGGACCTGCGTGGCCAGATCGTGCGAGGCGCGCACGGTCAGCTCGGGATCCAGCTCCAAGTGCAGGTCCACGTGGTACTGCAAGCCGGTCTTGCGCGCGTAGCACTTCTCGACTCCGAGCACGCCCGGCACCCTGCGCGCGCTCTCGCGGATCGCGTCCATAAGTTCGACCGCGGGCATGGTGTCCATGAGCTGGAGCGAAGTCTCGCGCACCACGCGAAGACCCAGGAAGATCACGATCAGCCCCACGGCAAAGCCGCCGTAGTGATCGAAGGCAAGGAAGCGCGTGGGATCGTAGAGCGTGAGTCCGAGCGCGGCCAGCGCCACCGTGCCGGAAAGAATATCCACCGAGTCGTTCCAGGCGTCGGCGATCAAGGCCGCGCTCTTGATCCGCCTTCCATAGCGAAGCTTGATCCCCGAGAGGACGCCCTTGGCGAGGATGGAGGCCAACAGCGGCCACACGCCGTAAGCAGCGGGAGGCTCGTGCACCTGTCCCACGCGCACGACGGACTTGACGGCGATGCCCACGCCTACCGCCGCCAGCAGGAAGCCTAACGCCAGCCCGGTGAGCATCTCGAAGCGACCGTGCCCGTAAGGATGGTGCTCGTCCGGAGGGCGCGCCGCCACCGCCAGTCCGAACATGAGCACGGTGGAGGCGACCACGTCGCCGGCTGACTCGACGCCGTCGGCGACCACTGAAGTTGAGCCCGCCAGCGTGCCCACCACGATCTTGGTCGCGGCCAGCACCGCGCTGGTGGCCACGCTGAGCAGCGCCAGCCGGCGCGCGATGCGCAGGCGATGGGTCGTCCGGGATTCCTGAGTCACGGTCACAGCTTTCCCGCCAGCGAAATCAAAACAGTCTCTCCTGTTTTTTCAGGGTGCCGAACGATCCGATGTTGGCGACGGCGAACGACAGCCGGAACTGGTTCTCGTTGCGCGTTCCGAAACCGAAGCGCCGATACTGGATGCTCCAGCCGCAGCAGTCCGTATTGTAGGTGATCTGCGTGGTGGCGAACTGCATCACGCCGAAGCGGAAATCGTAAATGGCGCTGAAGGCCGCGCTGAAGCCGCGGGCGTTCGGATTGCCGTAGCCCACCAGACCGCGCAACTGGTTGGCGCCTGGGCTCAGAATGGGATGGTTCCGCACGCTGTTGTGGCCGAGCGAGACCACGTATTTGCTCCAGCGCGCGTCGGCGGTCAGACCGTTATTCACGAGCTTGCCGCGCAGCGGGTCGTAGTCGGCGCGCCACTCCATACTGAAGCCCGGACGGGGATTCAGGCGCATGGCCGAGATCACCGGCGAGTAGCCGCGCGGCCCGTCCAAGAACGCGTATCCCGTCAGTTCGGCGGAACTCATCACGAGGTTGCGGCGGCCCGGTTGGACCGCGCCTCCAAAGGCAGGATCGAAGTAACGCTGCTGCACCAGCTCCCAACTGGCCAGCTCGCTCACCTCGCCTCCCCGCTTTACGTAGAAGCGGTTGGTCACCGAAATTTCCGCCTCGCGGGTGTTGGCCAGCAGCTCCATATCATCGAAGCGGAGCAGCCGATCGAAACTGTTTACTCCGCCCACCCATCGAAACGAGGCCCGCGGCTCGATCACGTGTTTGAGCTCGTCGCCCAGCCAGCGGGGCGTGGCGAAAATTCGGGCCAGCGCCGGGGCCTCCAGTGCCAGGGCGAACTCGCGGGCGTGACGCTGAATGCCTGCGCCGACGACACGGCCACGTTCCCAGCTTTCTCCCCAGTGCGTCTCGCGCAGCGAAAAGCTTGGGATGAGGTTGAAGTCCTTCCACCGCAGCGCCGTCATGATCCGGGGCTGCACGTCGGCCCGTTCCAGGAACTGGCGGGTCTGAAACAGCGGCTGTTTGCGTCGCACCAGACCCGCGCTGGATTCAAAGGAGACCCAGACGGGAAGGCCGCGCTTCCAGACCTGCCGCTCGCGGCTGGAAAACTCCACCTGCGGCGCCTTGCGGATGACGATGGTGTCCTCAGGCTGCGTGCTCTGAAAGTTTTCCAGCCGCTGGAAAACGAAATTCAAGCCGAAGCTCGACCAGTGTTTGCCCAGAAAGCCGATGGAATGGACCTCGGAGAAAATCGCCTCGTTGAAAGATTCGGTGAAGGCCTGGCGGAACACCAGCGAGCTCAGGTAGTTGGCCTCGCCGCGGCCTTCGAAGCCGCCGATGCGGGTCTGGCCTTCCAGCGAAAAGGTCAGGCCGCCTTCCTTGCGGCGTTCGCCTCCCGGCAACTTCAAACCTCGGTCGTTGACGCCGTAGAGAATCGCATTGAACTCGGTCTCCTGCCGGGGCTTGCCTCGCAGCTCGACGTGGTGGGCCACGCCGCGTTGCGTGAAATAGAGCATGCGATACATCGCGTCGTAACTGCGGCCCAGGGTCTGGTAGTAGCCAAACCCGAGCATTTTGCCGCGGCGCGAGCTGTTGCCGATGTTCGGCGTCAGCAGGCCGCTCCGGCGAGGGAGGCGTTCCAGGGATTTGTAGAAGAACGGGGCGTACAACAGGGGGATGCCACGCAATCGGAACGTCGCCCGCCGCGCCGTGGCCGAAGCGCCAGGCCGAATCTCGAACCTGGGAGCCCGCAGCACCCACCAGGGCTTGGGCAGCCGACAATTGGTCAGGAAGCCGTCGTAAAGGATGTACTGCCCGCGGAAGCGCTCCGCCCAGCGTCCCTCGAAATAATACGGATTCGTGGTGGGCAACACGCCCGGGCGAACGACTTTGGGCCCGGGCACGGTTCCGCGCACCCCGTAAAAGCGGCCGCTTTCTTCACGGAGCTCGTACTCCACGCGCTCGGCCCACAGCTCCTCCCCCGTCGTGTAGCGCAGCAGATGGACGTTGCCGCGGGCCTCGGCGTAGCCTGTCTCTTCGTTGTAGTCGAGCTCGTCAGCGCGCAGGACGAGCTCGGTCGTTTCCAGGCGCGCCCGGCCACGCAGCCGATACCACGGGCCTTGTTTAATCTGCTGGACGGCCTCGATCTCGACCTCATCGGGCCCGAGCGGGGGGCGCGTTCGGGCGGGTTGGGCCAGGGCGGCCACCGGAAGCAGAAAAAAAAGAACGTGACAAATTCCGCCGATTATGTTACTTAGTGCTAGAGGGAAGCGAGAGCCCGATGACC
>JAPWUP010000002.1 GCA_028275505.1 Bryobacteraceae bacterium | reverse complement strand
ACGCGCACGCGCTGGCCCTCGCGCAAAATCGGCCAGGGTTCGACGGGCACACCCGAGCGGACCATGACCTGCAAGGACTGGATTTCCTCGTCCCGCACGGGCGCCAGGCGATGACTGAAGGCGACGATGGAGCGGACGCCCGGCGTCCTCAGGACTTGGATGCGCTGGATTTCCCGAAAACGGGCGAAAACGTAGGTGGGAAACAGCGGCAGTTCGAGCACCTTGACGCGGTCGGACCATTGGCGCCGCGAACGGTAAAGGGGCAGAAAAGTCTCGAAATTGTTGTGGGAAAGTGCCCGGGCTACCGCCCTTTCATGCTGATGGCGGACCTGCACGGCGTACCAATGAAGAGGTTCGGTGGATTCGGAAAAAGCCAGTTGAAGCGGCAAACCAATCGGCGCACTTGCAATGGAAGCGCAGACAGTCGGTTCCTCCACAGACATCTTTCCCCCGCTTGAGCAATGGATTCGCTGCTGCCGTAGCCTGAAAACGAACCTGCACGCCTGGCCCCCTCGGGAACGGCGAGTGGCGCCGCTCCCCAGATCGGGGTTCCGGAGATCCCCACTCCTCCTAGGGTGTCCACCCGCTCCAGAAGTGGGGACCTCTTCGCAAAAATATAAGGCATTTCCCTCCTGATGTCCACAGAAAAATGGCCTCCCGCTCCCGCCGGACCAAAGAGCTCGGTTAGCGCACTCCCCCCGGGCTGGTCATGGCCCAAATCGGGGAAGCCCCCGCATGGGGACACTCGTTCGAAACCAGACAGATCTGCTCCGTTTGGTCCGCATCGAGTCCCAGCAGCGGCACTGCGCCCATGAGCTATTTGCAGCGAATTGCGACCGAAACCGTGCGATTACCGCGCACCCGGGTCCGCATTCGGTCCCCGCAGGCGGGGAGCTCGTTCGCGATGAGGTGATCGGCCCAGCATTCCGAGCACCGTGAAGAACAGCACTGCCACGGCCAGGCACCGCAGCGGGAAGTCCACAGTGGAGTGGACCAGTACGGCCGCAGCCCCGATCCCCCACGGCCTGCGCAAGCCTCTGCGGATGGCCCACAGGCCCAGTGAGAGCATTGCTGCCAGCATCGGCAAACCGCCCTCCACAGCCCACTCGGCCCATTCGTTGTGGGCGTGGTTGACGTACAGGCCCAAGCCCGGGTCCCAGACCGCGTAAGCAGGATAGACCACAGCCCAGTTGCCTAAACCGAAACCACTCCAAGGTCGGTCGCGAACCATGGTCCAAGCCGCTTGAAGCATTTCACGGCGGCCACGCCACGGATCGGGTTCCTGGAACCGCTGCCAGAGCACGTCCCAGCCCACGACCAGAACAAACGTCACTGCGAAAAAGGCAGTCCAGCCCGCGGCACGGCGGATCAAGCCCACCTTCTCGTGGCCTCGATCCCACGCCAGAAAGAGCAGCAACAGGATCTCGACCGTCACGACAAGCGAACCAGCCCGGGAGGCGCCTGCGATCACGGAAGCGTACATGGCGCCCGCCATCAACGCGCGGGACCACAGTGGGCGGCGTCGGATCAGGCCATCCCATAGCACCACAGGCAGCAGGAGGGCTATGAAGGACGCGTAATGATCCCGGTTCAGGAAGGGACCCACTGCGCGGTAGCTGACCGGGAACAGGCCAAAGATCTTGCCCGGCGTGCCGAAGTAGAAGACCACGGAGGCAACGGCGAGCGTAAAGGCGAACCAGCCCAGCGCCGTGCGCATCCAGGATCGCAACTGGTGCCAGCAAGCCAGCTCAGCCGCGAGCCAGCAGGCGGCGAAAGCCGTCAGCCAGTAGAGCAGGCCCTCCAGCGTGCCCCGCCAGTACACCGTCCAGCCGAGTGCTTTCTGAGCCAGACCCCATGCCGCGACTCCGGCGGCCACCCAGCAAGGCCAGTTGAGGCGGAGTCGTTCAGCGGTCCATGCCTTTCGGAGGCCCCAGGCGAAAGCAAGACCCAGCAACCCGGCTTGAAGGATCCCGCTGGGCCATCGCTCTGGTGTCCAGGCGCTGAGCACGCCCCAGACGAGCAGGGCGAAGAACAGACGGCTGGTCCACTCCGCCTCGCGCGGTGGCAGCCAGCCGGTGATTTCCAGGAGATCGGCTGTCAGGAAGCTTCTCGGCACGCGTCCGGCGACCCCGGTAGTCGCCGCAGCCCGCCGGATGCAGCATCCGGCGTCGCGGCGGGGACCCGCGTGGCAGTGTAACACAGCGACGCGAGGTGTGTCGCATCAAGCATAACGCGGCCGGAGAGTCTCCGTTTTCGGAAAAGTTCTTGACATCTGGCACAGCGCTCGGTAGACTGGTTTCTAACCCAAAAAGGTTAGAACGTGGGCGTCGCTGGGGTGGGGTCGCCACCTAAAGGGCAAGCGGTGGAGTGTTGAAATGGCGATGGAACGGGAGGACATTCGGGATCAGAAACAAGTTAGTGAAATCGCACAGCAGCCCGCCACCGGGCGCCGGCCGTATGTGAAGCCGGCTTTCCATTGGGAGCCGGTGTTCGAGACCATGGCGTTGACGTGCGGAAAGACACCGCCAGCGTATGGTAGCTGTACCCCTGCACACTCCTGAAGCATACCGGGCGGAGGTCGGCGGTTGAAGATCCAGGGATAATGAACACTGCGGCGGACGGGGGTGTTGGCGTCTGGCTCTCGGCTAGCAAGCTGACTCGGGCGATCCGTCTTGGGGTGACGGGTTCCAGCATGTTCCCGGCGGTGCGCCCGGGTGATGTCCTGACGATCCAACCGCTGGGCGGCAGTCCCGTGGATCCAGGCGAAATCATCCTGTGGGTCCGTGCGGGCAGGTTGTTCGCTCATCGCGTCATCGGATTCAAGAACGGAAGGCCGATCACGCAAGGCGATACCTTGGTCGCGCCCGATGGACCCGTGGCAGAGGCGGAGATCGTCGGGCGAGTGACGCACATCGAACGCCTTGGTCGCTTGGTCAAACCAGGGCGTGAAGTGAGCGTCATTGCACGCCTGTGCCGCCACGAGATCTTCCGCCGAGGCTTCATGCGCCTTTGGGCGCTCCGGCTGAAACTGGCATGCAACGGGAGAGCGCGCGGTTTCGGGTGGTCATAAACATCGGCGGGCTTGCTACCGGGTTCGTGGGTACCGACCTGGCGATCGCCCAGTCGCTCGAGCGGCGATATCACGGCTACCTGGCGTCGCCCCTTGCGCCTGCTACCTGTGAGTTCACCGTGGTGCGTGCGACAGCACGCGTTGAAGGAGACAATGCGGGGGTTGAGATCACGCACCACGATGGGCGCTGGTTCATTCGCCGCGGCAGTCTCAGCGCTGAGTACGATCCGGTGGCAGCGCGGGGATCGGCGCATCTGGACGACCGGCCCTACGACATTGACTCCTTGCTGCGGATCGTACACACGCTGCTTCTGGCCAGGGAAGGCGGCTTCCTGCTTCACGCAGCAAGCGCAGTCCGGGATGGGCATGCGCTCGTATTCGCTGGAGCTTCGGGCGCCGGCAAAACCACGATCTGCCGCCTGGCGCCTCCCGATGCCGTTCTTCTGACGGATGAGATCTCCTACTTGCGCCCCACAGCTTATGGTTACACTGCCTTCGGGACGCCGTTCACGGGTGAACTAGGCATTCCCGGTATGCCGATCTCCGCACCCGTCCGTGCCGTCTACTTGCTGGCCCACGGCGATCGGACACGGATCGAGCCTATGAGACCTGCCGAGGCCGTGCGCAGCGTTCTGCGGCACGTTCTGTTTTTTGCGACCGAGCCAGAGTCGGTGCAAGCGGTCCTGAACGCCGTTTGCCAGTTCACCCGCTCCACCCCCGTTTACCGCCTCGAGTTTCGGCCTGAGCCAGACGTGTGGGAGAGGATCTGATGGATCCAGTCTACATCGCCCGACATCCCGCCGCGGCCTGGCGTCGTCTGGAGGATGAGGTGATCGTGATTTCGGCCTCCGACTCCTCACTGTTCACGCTCAACGAGGTGGCGGCGGAAATCTGGGAATGCGCCGACGGCCGGACACCGCTGGCCGAAATCGTTGCCCAGCACATCGTCACCCGCTACGACGTGGGATTCGATGAGGCCTACAGCGACGCCCGGGAGTTGGTCGAACAGTTGGCGGGAAAGGGCATCCTGATAGTCTCGGGGGAGCCGATTACCGGCGGGGACGGGAGATGAGCCGCTTGCTGGGCGAAGTTCACGAAAAAGCCCTGCGCTTGGGGATTCCCTGGAACGTCCATCTCGATCTTACCTGGCGATGCAACCTCCGTTGTGTGCATTGCTACCTGGTGCAACGGGAGGGGCCGGAGCTGAAGTTGGAGGAGGTGAGCCGGGTTCTCGAGGAGCTTGCCGCCTGCGGGACCCTGTTCCTGTGCCTCAGCGGCGGTGAGGTTATGCTGCGCGAGGATCTGTTCGATATCATGGAACGGGCGCGCCGCCTCAACTTTTACATCACGGTAAAGACCAATGGAACCATGCTGGAAGCAGAGGCGGTGCGGCGGTTGGCAGAGTTGAATGTGGCGCGGGTGGACGTCTCGCTTTATTCCCACCAGCCCGAGATCCACGACGCCGTGACACAAGCTCCCGGCTCCTTCGCTCGCACCATGGCAGCCGTCAGGGAACTGACGTCCCGCGGGGTCAAGGTCCAGATCTCGCACGTTCTGATGCGCCAAGCTGCTGCGAGTTACACTGAAGTGCGGCGGCTCGCGGCTGAGCTGGGCGCCACTTACAAATTGGACGCGACGATCACTCCCCGCCTGGATGGAAATGCGGGCGTGCTCCGATTGAACGTGCCGGACGCGATCTGGCGCGAGATTTACAATGACCCCGAGCTGGTTGGGCCGTTGATGCCGGACTCGCCGCGATCGGCGCCTTCGGCCCTCGCGGAGCTCCCCTGCTCTGCGGGGCATACCGCATGCTACATCTCTCCTTTCGGCGACGTGTACCCGTGCGTGCAGTTCCCACTGCGGCTGGGCAACGTCCGGGAGCAGAGTTTCGAGAAAATCTGGCGCGAATCGCCCGCGCTCCTGCGCTGGCGCGCCGTGCGAAACGCTGATCTGGTGGTTTGCCGCACTTGTGAGCTGCACAACGTCTGTTCGCGCTGCCCGGGCCTGGCATACATGGAAGGGGATCTGCTGGGGCCCTCGCGACTGGATTGCGAAAAAGCCTATGCGCGAACAGGCCTGCGGCCGGCACCCCTGGCGGAGTAAGGCGTGCCCAAGCCAGGAACGGATTTGGGAGCCGAGATCGAGTTTCTGGTCGAGGCGACTAGGCCGGCTCCCGACGCCGCGGCGTTGCATAGCCTCGCGATCAATGCCGACTGGGAGCACGTCCTCGAGGCGGCAAAGCAGCTCGGTGTCGCGCCCCTCGTCTGGTGGCGCCTGAAGCAACACCGCGTGGAGGCGATCCCGGAGCCGATCGTCGCACAGTTTCGGAACCTCCTGCGCGGGACCGCTGCCCGCAGCCTCACGCTATGTCGTGAACTGCACGGCCTGCTCGATGAACTGGAGCGCAGGGGCGTTCCGGTGATTCCGTTGCGCGGCCCGGTGCTGGCCAAATTTCTTTACGGAGAGGCTGCCGTGCGTGCGAGCGCCGACCTCGACCTGCTGGTGCGCCGGGAGGATCTCCAAGCCGTTTGCGAAACGCTGCGTGCCCGCGGCTTTCGGCTGGCGCCGGAACTCAACGCCGCCCAGCAAGCCCTCACGTTGCAACAGAACTGTGAGTTTTGTTTCGGCGGCCGCAATGGGATCTCCGTGGAACCGCACTGGGAGCTTTTTCCGAAGTCCTATCCTTGCGATTTCCCGGCCGAAGCCGTCTGGGCAAGCGCCCGGTGGACTGAATTCGAGGGCCGGAGAATCCTGCAACCCTCGCCTGAGCACTCCTTCTTTCTGCTCTGTGTGCATGCAGCCAAGCACCGGTGGTCGACACTCCAACAAGTCGCGGACATTGCGTGGTTCATGCACGCACAGGTTCTGAATCGCGCTGAGCTGAGGCAACTGGCCGAGCGCGCGGGCGCTTCGAGAGCCCTTGCCACCTCGTGCTGGCTGGCCGAGAAGGTGATGGGCGTCAGCGCCCCCGCTGGTCTGTGGGCGGGCGAAGGCGTGTGGCGACAAGCCAGCGAGATCGGCCAGAGGGTCATCGCGAGCTGGCGCAACGGAGCTCCCAGGTCCGCGCTCGCCGATCTGTGGTTCACGCTGCGAGTACTCGATCGCTGGCAGCACAAAGTGATTTGCGCCTATTACACTCTGTTGGCTCCCACGACCATCGAACTTCAGATCCTGCCTCTGCCCCGGCTTCTCTCCCCGCTTTACTACCCGTTGCGAGCCGGACGTCTGATCGTCAAGCACGGGCTCAAGCCTGCGATCCGGGGCCTGTTGCAGCACTAACCGCTCGTCAGTAACTTTCACTCAGCTACACCTTTCCCGATCCTGCTTGCTCAAGGTTGTGCCGCGCGCACCGATAAGTCCGTTGACAGCGTGGTCGAACCCCGGGCTGGCAACGCCCGGCAGGCGACGCGGGTCAAGGAGAACAAAAGGTGCGCGCGCGGTGCAGCAGGACGGGTGTATTTTTGCTTCTGGGCCTGTTATTCTCGGGACAGCTAACTTACGGCCAACAACGGGAGAAAGGCAAGAAACTTTGGCTGATTTCCATTTTTGGTCTTTACGCCGCCAATTATCTCGATGTTCATACATCACGGCACAAGTTCGAGGCGAATCCCATTCTGCGAGGGCCTGATGGCAGGCTGAGCTATGGCAAGGCACTGACCGTGAAATTCTCGATCGCTTCCGCGGCTGTCCTCACCGAATACCTGGTCTCACGGAAATCCTCATGGTCGGAGCGATACTGGACTTCAGCCACAACGAACTTCGTGGCCGCGGGATTGATGGGTGCAGTTGCGGTCCACAACACGCGTGTCCCGCGGCCGCAGGCCCTGGGCGAATCCCGAGGGGTCACTGGCTTGCAATGGCGAGGGCCAGGCGCCGCAACCAGATCGAGCCACTGATCCGCGTGGTCCCAGGCTCTCGCCGGTACACAAAGACCAGCCGTCCGATCCGGGTGGCGGGCCCGGTCTGAAAGACCAACTCGCCTTTGGCCCAATCGGGAGCGAACAGGGGATCGGTTCGCGCCAGTTCGCTCGGTGGTTTCGATCCTTCGAGGATGATCCAGCGAGGGCCGGCCCCTGCGGGAATGTCCACTGTGTGGAACTCGAACCGGAAGGCATAGCGCGTCGCGGGAACCAAGGGTACATACTGGGCCAGAATTTCATATGGCTCTGCTTGGCGACCAGTAAAAGAAATTCGCAGGGCCGCTTGTGTTGGATCGCGCGCAATAGTAATTTCTTCGCTCGGTGACATGCGCCAATCAAAGCCTCGCTGGCGAGCTCGATGCTCAAAATCAGGGTTGGTGAGAATGACCCCGCGTGATGGATCCAGCGCCGGGTAAGGTACCCAACGCCGTGCGGCGAGCAGGTTCCAGGTCTCAACGGCCAGGGCGCTCTCTCCGGCCTGGATGAGGCGGTCACAGAGACCTTCAAGCACGTCGGCGTCAGCAGAGTCGCCAATCGCGGCCAGCCGCTCGGCGGCCGCAACGGCTGCGCGCCAACGCCGCTCGGCGGCAAGAAAGTTGATGTACTGCGCGATGATTTCGCGACGGGCCGGGATCGCACGCTCCAGAATCGCGTCGGCGTCCTGGGTCAGGCTCCAGCACAGGCGGAACAAAATCGAGGCATCGGAAGGCGCAGTCGCGAGGGCCTCGCGGACCCAACGCCAGAAGGCCGTCTGGTTCCCGCGACGAAAATAGAAGTGGGCCAGCATGAGCCTGGGTTTGTGCGTGCGGTCGCGCCGGGCGGCCTCCAACAGGGCTTTCTCCGCCAGCGCCAAATCGCCTTCCATCTCCGCGCGCAAGCCGAGCTCCATCCACAACGACGACTGAAACGGATTGAGTCGCACGGCCCGCTGTAAAGCCGTCAGGTAGTCCCCGGAGACCACATCGGCCCAGGCGAGCTGATAATCTGCGTTGCCCGGATCCAGGATAAGGGCGCGTGCCAGGCTCTCTGCAGTAGCCCTGCGATAGTAGGTATCAGCCTGAGTCAATCGCACGGACCAGTAGAAACCCACCGCTAAAGCGATCGCCAGGCCGAGCGCCGGCAAACGGTGCGTGAGCACTCGCATCACTGTGGCCCCAGGAAGGCTGGTTGCGCCACATTCATCGGCGGTCTTCCACCCGGATCAGCGTGGCGATGCCCGAGCTCAGCCCCAGCTCGGTTCCGAAGTTCGTGGTCCACCAGCGGACTTCCATCGAGTTTTCACCTACCCAGCGCAAGCGCAACCGTCCCTCGGCGCCCTGGGCGCCGCGCCACGTGAATTCAGGCTCGTCACCCTGAGCTCGACCCTCGAAGGTGAAGCTGACTTCGGGCGAGATCGCACGATCAGTGACTTGGTAACGGCCCTTGTAGCGGCCGCGGAGAACCGCGCCTTTTTGCTCGATGAACATCTCCACGTAGATGGGAGGGTATAATTCAGCGGGCATTTCTGTGGCCTTGCCTGGCACAAGCACCCACCACCCTGAGTAAGTACGAGCTGAGCGGTCGCGTGCCGGGCCGCCCTCCGCAGGCCTTGGCGTCGATGGGGCGGCCTCCGCGATGGAAGGCGCGGGTGGTGAAGCTTGCTCACTGGCGGATTCGGCGTGGGGCGCAGGCGACTCGGAACGCGGAAGTTCGAGCGTCGTCTGGATGTCGTCCGCCTCGGGTTGCGGAGGCGCGAGCTGCGGTAGCTTCTTCGAATTCGTAGTTCTTTGAGGGGCGCCCGCTAAAGGAAGAGCCGCCGGAGCGGGTTGCAGCTTTGCGGGAACGGCTCTGTTTTCCGCCAGGTCACGCTGCACGTGCGGTGTCGCCGAGCTCAGGGAACGTGGAGCACGGCTGGGTTTCGCCACCACCAGCCACGTCAGCAAGCCAAGCAGGAGGAGACCGCCACCCGCCCAAACCCATGAGCGGGACCGGGTAGCGCTCAGCGCGGCGAGCCGGACTTGTAAGGCACGGATCTTCCACAACCAGGAGCCCTCGGAGCGCTCCAGGCTCTCGTCATAGCGGCGCCGCTGCTCGGGATCGAGCAGGACAGCAACGATCGCGTTCAGACGCTTGAGCTGCGCCTCGGCCACTCGCCTCATGTCATCGTCCTGGCAGCGATCCGGATGCAATAGCCAGGCCAGATTACGATAGGTTCGCCGAATTTCCTCCGGGCTCGCATGACGCGAGAGCCCAAGCTCCTCGTAGTAGTTGGGGGGAGAGAAGCGGGTAAGGTGTTTTGTCTGACGATTGTCCGACGCCACGGTCTTCTATCGCGCAGTATTGTACTAACAAGCGACGTGCCCTATAATACGAGGGACGAGCCAAATTGGCGCTGCGAGGAGACATCGTTATGTGGCGAGTGATATTCATGGCACTGCTGAGCACCGTTCTGCTGCTAGCGGGCAACGTTGCGGGGACCCCTATCGGGCTTGTCGTGGCGGACGGGCAATTTCGCCTCGACGCGGCGCCAGCACACGGCAGCGCGACCGTGTTCGACGGGAGCTTCATCGAAACCAGCGAAGCCACGTCCGACCTGCAGCTTCATTCCGGCGTGCGGTTGCGGCTCGGTCCCTATACCGCAGGGCGGGTTCATCGTGACCGGTTCTTGCTCGAAAAGGGCAAGGTGCAGATGTTGAAAGGATCGGGTTACCGCTTGGAAGCCCTTGGGTTGTGGATCGAGCCGGAGGGGGGAGCGCTGGTGGATGCGACCGGGAACTCAGCCCTACACGTCACCGCCTTTGAGGCGCCCGCACGCGTTGTAAAGGCCGGTGGCATTACGGTGGCGAAGGTTTGGCCGGGCAAGGCAGTGGTGCTCGAGCCCCAAGTGGCGGGTGCTGCTGCTGCCGCCAAGCTTTCTGGGTGCCTGGAGAAGAAGGACGGGCGCTTTCTTTTGACCGACGCGACAGCCGGCATCACGGTGGAGCTCGTCGGTACGGGTTTGGACGCGCGCGTGGGCGATCGGATCGAGATCACGGGCACGGTCGAACCCGCTGCAAAGCCCGCTCCCGGGGCAACGCAGGTGATCCGTGTGGTGGAGGTTCGCTTGGTGGAACGTGGATGCCCCCTGCCTCCCGCAGCGCCCAAGCCTGCCAAAGCGGCTTTGACAGCTAAAACGAAAGCGATCATAGCCGGAGTAGCGATAGGCGGTGCAGTGGCAGGAGTCGCAATCGCAGTCACGCGCGGTCCTGCTGCTCCTGTAAGTCCTTGATCCGTAAGCAGCCAGGTGCTGATAGTACTGATAGTACTAACTGACTTGCGCGTGATCCTCCCTCGTTACTTGGGCATGCGATTAGGTATTGACAAGGTTGCCCGTCAGACTTTAAACTGTCGTTCTATCGTCGGGCGTATGCCTTACGGCGCTGGCGATAGCGCCGGGCGCCGCGGATACGCGCTTCAACATCGAGTCCCGATGTGACTCACGAAGCCGGAGGCTTGTTTATTCGGAGCCTCCGGAAGCTTCCAACCTGCACACGGACGACTACTTCCGTCCTGCGGATTGACCGGCGGGAACCTATGCCTCGCTTGTTCACAGGCTTCCGCGTCCGCCCCTTGTCCGTCCGTCTGAGCGAAGACGAATTTCGCGCGCTCTGCAATGCTTGCCAACTGCGGGGCGCGCGAAGCATCTCCGAGTTCGCTCGGTGGGCTTTGGTCGAGGGAATCCATCGCGCCACGGAAGAGAAACCACCCATTGAGCAGAAGCTCGCGAGCCTGGAGGTGCGACTCAGCGCAGTGGAAACTGTGCTCTCAAACCTTGTGGCTACGCTCCAGGAGACCAATGGGCGCCTCTCCGACGGTGCCACACAGCGTGCGGTCGCCGGCCGAGCTTGAGTCGTACAATTAAGGGGAGGTAATGGCCATGCGCGCGGTGTCGGTGTGTCTATCTCTGGCCAGCTTCATGCTGCCTCTGTGCATGGGGCAGGCGCCACGCCCCCCAGCCGCGGTAGAACCCGGCGCCGCGAATCTGCCGGCCCAGCCGATCGGAGCGAACGACTTGATCGCGGTCTCCGTGCTCGACGCGCCGGAGTTGACGCGCACGGTCCGGGTCTCGGCGGACGGGTTTATCCGCCTGCCCATGCTCAAGCAACGGATCGCCGCGCAAGGGCTGCTGCCCGCGGAGCTGGAGGAAGCCATCGCCAGCGCGCTAAAGCAGGAACAGTTGCTCGTGGACCCGGTTGTGACTGTGACCGTGGTTGAGTACTTCAGCCGCCCCATTTCGGTGGCAGGTGCTGTACGCAATCCGATCACCTTCCAGGCCGTGGGCGCAGTCACGTTGCTGGAGGCGCTCACGCGGGCCGGAGGGCTGAATCCCGACGCGGGTCCTGAAATTCTCGTCACCCACACGCAAAAGGGTCCGGACGGAAAGCCGGTCCAGATCACGCGTCGTGTGGCGGTCAAGGCCTTGTTCGATTCGGCGGATCCCGAGGCGAATTTGAAGCTCTACGGCGGCGAAGAGATCCGCGTCCCCGAGGCCGGGAAGGTGTACGTGGTTGGCAACGTCAAAAAGCCCGGGGCCTTCCCGCTCGTCGAGGGAACCGAAACCACCGTCCTCCGCGTGCTGGCGCTGGCTGAGGGCCTCGCGCCGTACGCAGGCAAGCAGGCCTACATCATCCGCAGGGATGAGCGCACCGGCGCGGTCCGCGAACTGCCCGTCGAGCTCAAAAAGTTGATGGAGCGCAAGGCCCCGGACGTCCCTTTGGTCGCAAATGACATCCTCTACGTTCCGGATCGCTCGGGAAGGAGGGCCACCATCCAGGCGCTTGATAGGATTGCCGGCTTCGGGGCAACGACCGCGAGTGGCATCCTGATCTGGCGCACCGGCCGAGACTGATGAAGAGCTGTCAGGCGTCGGAGAGATTCCGAAGCCGATCCTCAAGAGGTTCCGATGGACGAGCGCGAGCGACACCCCGCATTGCCACCGGCCAGCGGCAGCGGCCAGCCGCCGGCCCCGGTCTATGCGCCCCCGCCTTGGTACGGCCAGGAGTACGTGGAGTACGAGCCGGCGGAACCCACCCTGAGCCGCTACTGGTGGATTCTTAAGCGTCACCGCTGGAAGATCCTGGCCTTTGTCGCCTGCTGCGTGACGGGCACCTACATCATTTCTTCGCGCTTGCAACCACTCTATGAGGCTACCGCCACCGTAGACGTGGATCGCACTGTGCCGCGTGGCATTCTCGGGCAGGAAGCCACGCCCGTGGCCGACTGGAACACGGATCAGTTCATGGCTACCCAGGTCAAACTGATCCAATCGGACTCCGTGCTGCGCCCGGTGGTGCGCCGGTTCCACCTGTACGAGAACCCGGGAGCCAAGCAGGAGTCGCTGCCGGAAGTCAATCGCGAGGATGCCCCGGTTGGTTTGCCCGGCCTGAAAGTGACGCGTCCGCCGAACACCTTCCTGATCCAGATCAGCTACCGCTGCCCGAATCCGCGACTGGCTGCCGACGTCGCCAACGCGATTGCCAACTCGTACATCGAGCACACCTACTCGATCCGCTACCGCTCCATGGTAGGCCTTTCCAGCTTCATGGAGAAACAGCTCGAGGACTTGAAGGCGAAGATGGAACGCTCCAGCGCGGCCCTGGCCCAGTTCGAGCGCGAGCTGAACGTCGTCAACCCCGAGGAGAAGACCAACATCCTTTCCGCCCGCCTCCTGCAACTCAACACCGAGTACACCAACGCGCAGGCCGATCGGGTGGCCAAGGAGGCGGCCTACAACTCGGTTCGCAGCGGCAGTCTGGAGGCCGCGCTGGCGTCCTCGCAGGGCGAGGCCCTGAAAAAGTTGAGCGATCGCTTGGATGAAGCGCAGGAAAAGTTCGCGGTCATCAAAGCTCAGTACGGACCCAACCATCCCGAGTATCGGCGCGTTGCGACGCAAGTGGCCCAGTTGGAACGGCAGGTCGAGGAGACCAGGCGTAGCATCTTGCGGCGGGTGGAGGCCGAGTACCGGCAGGCAGTAAACCGCGAGGAGATGCTCCGCAAGGCGGTCGAGCAGACCAAGGCTGAGCTGGACCGACTCAACGCCCGCTGGTTCGAGTACCAGGCCCTGAAACGGGAAGCTGACGCGGACAAGAAGCTGTACGAGGAGCTGCTGCGCAAGATCAAGGAAGCCGGAATCAACGCCGGCTTTCAGAACAGCGCCGTGCGGCTGGCAGATCCCGCGCGCCCGCCGCTGAACCCCGTGTTCCCCAACACGCGGCTCAACCTCGCGCTCGCGTTCCTGCTCTCCAGCCTCGTCGCCGTGGGCGTAGCCATCCTGAGCGACAGCCTGGACAAGACCGTGCGCGATCCCGAGATCGTCCGGTTGACGACGGGCGCCGAAGTGGTGGGATCCCTGCCTTTGGTGAAGGAGTGGCGCAAGCGCCCGTTGCTGCCGGCGGCAAGTCCGCAAGGTGCTCAGACCTCGCTTGTGCCCGTGAAGGAATTGCGCGCGCCCGCCGTCCCGCAAGCGGGTGCCCCTTTCAGCGAAGCGATCCGGACGTTGCGCAACTCGATCCTTCTAGGGTCAATCGGGCAGCCCCTGAAGAGCGTGTTGATTACCAGCGCCGGGCCGAGGGAAGGCAAGACGACGGTCTCGGTGCATCTTGCTGTGGCGCACGCGCAGCAAAAGGATCGCACCTTGCTGATTGACGGAGACCTGCGCCGGCCTGGCGTGGCGAACTTCTTTGGTATGGACGGCAACTTGAAAGCGGGCCTCTCGGTGCTGCTGACGCAGGGTGGCAACTGGCGCGACCAGCTCGTGCGCGTGGAGGGTCTGCCCGAGCTGGACATTCTGCCCGCCGGTCCTGCCTCGCGCGCCGCCGCGGATGCGCTGGGCAAGGCGCTGCCGGCCATCCTGCGCGAGGCGGCAAACGAGTACAGCCTGGTGATCGTGGACTCGCCACCGGTGCTCGGGTTCCCGGAGCCGCTTCAGATGGCTGCTGCGGTGGACGGCGTGGTGCTGGTCACGGTAGCGGGCGAGACGCATCGCAAGGCCTTGGCCTCGGCTGTAGGCGTGCTGGAGCGGCTGCGGGCCAATATTCTGGGCGTGGTCCTGAACGAAGTGACGCCCTCGCTCAGCGACGGCTACTACGGGTACTACGGCTATTACGGCAAGTATTACAAGTACTACCGCCGCTACGAAACCGACGAGGACGCCTGACCCCCCTCCCTAAGGGTCCCCCAAACGGAATTGGGGGAAAAAGCGCAAGGTGATTAACTTCTCGGGGATTAGTTGCTCGAGCTTATTGGGGAGGGCGTTGAGGTTCCCGCTACGATAGATTCCCGACGGCGCGGTCGTGCATGTGGTGCAAGGGCCGCTGCGCGGCAAACGGTGGATTGCGGGGTCGTCCAATCACGGCTGCTGGCTTGGGTCGTACGAACTGGCGAAGCAGCGGAAGGTGATTGAGCTCGTACGTCCGGGAATGGTCTGTTGGGACGTGGGCGCCCACGTGGGATTCTACACGTTGCTGTTTGCCGAGCTGGTCGGGCCGCTGGGGAGAGTCTTCGCCTTCGAGCCGCTGCCCCGCAAAGGGGGCCTTGCGTACGATCTCGTAGCACGGCCTGGACGCCGTGAGAGCTAAACGATCGACTAAGCAGTTGGTGCATGCCATGTGGCTCACCGCGTCGTCGGCATGCTCACATCCAGTTTCTGCGATCCGGGCCCTGCGGTGCCTCTCCTACGCCATCCGTGCCCTGCGGTGGAAGCCCGACTTTCTGGGGCATCTCTCCCAGGAAACCCACTGTGAGCCTCCACAATTGGAGAGCGAGTTAAATCCTTTTCGAGATTGGCTTGCGGCGCACGTCAGTGGCCCAGGCGTTTGGAAGTGAGACCACTACCTCGACATTTACGCAAGGTACTTCGAAAGGTTTCGAGGCAGCGAAGTCCACGTGGCGGAGTGCGGCGTATTCGGCGGGGGGAGCCTGCGAATGTGGCGCGATTATTTTGGAGACAGGTGCACGGTATACGGCATCGACATCAACCCGCACTGCAAACGTTACCGAAGCGAGCGGATAGAGATTTTCATTGGCGACCAAGGAAATAGGGATTTCTGGCAACGGTTCAAGCGATCGGTACCCGTCTTGCACATTTTTATCGACGACGGCAGCCACCTTCCTGATCACCAAGCCACCACGCTGGAAGAGATCCTGCCGCACCTGCAGCCCGGGGGCGTCTACATCTGTGAGGACATTCACGGGATCCATAACCCCTTCGCAGGTTACGTGGCTGCGCTCACGCACCGGCTGAACGAAGCCCTCCCCGGTGACCAGCCTTGGTCATATCGAGCCACGGGCTTGCAGCGCTTTGTCAAGGCGGTTCATCAATATCCCTACCTCGCCGTCATCGAGCGAAACGAGCGGCCGATGGAGGCGTTCGTGTCTCGGCGCGCGGGGACGGAGTGGCCTCCTGAAAGCTGAGAGCCGCTCGTCCACCAGGAGACACTGATGGAGCCAAGCGGACTGGTCAGCGTTGCCGTGGCAACCTATAACCGTCCTCGCGAACTTCGCCGCTGTTTGTCCAGCGTGGTTCGGCAAACCCACCAGCCAGCAGAAATCCTCGTGATCGACGACCACTCGCCTGAGAGCGCCTACCGCGGCATCGAAAACGAGTTTCGAGGCGTTAAGCATATTCGGCTACCCCGGCGCATGGGGTACATTTTTGCCAGAAATCTTGCGATCGAGACCGCCGTGGGCGATTGGATCCTGATGCTGGACGACGACGCCGAGTTGACCGCAGAGACCGCGTTGGAGGAGCTGTCGTCTTTCGTGGAGAAGTATCCAAGGGCAGGGGTCTTCGCGCTAAACATCACCGGCCCGGGAGGCGAGCCGGCTTGGGATGTGCGTCGGGATCCATTTTCGACAGCTACCCATACGGGTTGTGGGTGCCTCTTGCGCAAGGCGGCCGTGCGTGAAGTGGGTTTGTATGGCGAGGTCTTCCAGTTCATGGGGGAGGAGGAAGACTTGAGCTTGCGTTTGCTGGACGCAGGCTGGTCCACGGTTGCGTTGCCTGCTGTGGTTGTCTACCACGCGCAGTCGCCTCTGAATCGCGATTGGCGGCGAGTTCGCTGGATGGGTCACCGAAACAGTGTCTTGCGAGAGCTGCTGAGATGCCCGGGGCCCGTCCTCCCGTACTATGCACTGGGCACCTGGCTTTCGAATACCCTGTATAACTTGAGAGTCCGTATGCTTTCGACGGAACTAAGGGTGTTGCGAGAGTTGCCCTGGTTGTTAGCGGCGGCGGTGCGCTGGCGCCGTCCTGTAAGCTGGGACACTTATCGGAGCTGGCGCCGCCTGCGCCAAAACGCGACACTATGAAACGGATAGCGCACATCCGGGCCGTTCTCCTGAGCGAGCTGGACTTTGTCAGCAAGCTCAAGTACGTCCGATACCGACTTCCGGCGCTCCGCAGAAATCGTAGTTTATCGATGAGGAGAGGGCGGTTGACCGAGCTGCGGCTCAACAGCGGTCGGCGCTGCGTGGTCAGGGCTGCCACCACTGACATTCTGGTGGTCCAGGAATTATTTCCAGCGCCTCTACTTCGACGCGGTGCGGGCACTGGGTCCCGCACTTTCGGGGGCTTCCGTGAGACGCGTTTTGGATCTCGGCGCGAACGTCGGGCTGGCAGCGGCGTGCTTCCGCGAGCTGTTCCCCCAGGCTCTCATCTGCTGCGTCGAACCGGAGCAGGAGAACTTTGAGGTCTTGAAGATCAACGCGGAGCTGCTAGGAAACGTAAGCACTGTGCAGGGATTCGTCGGCGGAGAGCCAGGCACAGGGTATGTCCGGAAGCCGGACACGGGCGGTGAATGGGGGTTCTTTCTTTCCCGAGAAGCGGGACTGGGATCCTGCCAGACAGCAAGGGTATGGACGGTCAGCGAGTTGTTGCGAGAACTGGGCTGGGATGGTGTAGACTTGGTAAAGTCGGACATCGAGGGTTCGGAGGTGGAAGTTTTCGCGGACTGCGGGGAGTGGTTGCCCCGGGTTAGGGCGCTGATCGTCGAGACGCATAGTTCAGACTTCGCGAAGCGGTTGCCACGCCTGCTGCAGGGGTTTCAGGAAGTCTGGCGTCAGGACTTAGGCAGGACAGCAGTGTGGGCCTTCGCTCGCACGGCCGATATTAACTGAATGCCGGAGGCAGGTCGCGGGAATGGCGTGGGCCTAAAGCTAGGGTCGCAACGGGCCACGAGGCTACTCCAAAGTGATCAGAACAAGGCCTTGGTGTGTCCCCCGAGATTGCACCTTCGCGATCGGCAGGCGATCAAGACGGCTGCTGCCGGTCTCCTCGTACAAGCGGTAGGTTGCGCAAGCCGGCTGGCGATAATACCGCTTTCGCTGGCTTTGCTCGGACCCGAGCAATATGGTCTCTGGCTAGCCGTGGGTTCACTCATTGCGTGGGGTGGGGTGGCGGACCTGGGCTTGACGCCGGGCTTGGTGAACTTGGTCGCTTCGGCCTGCGGGCGGGAAGACCGCCTAAGCGCACGCCGGTACATCTCGACGGCCTTGGGAGCGTACGCAGTTCTGGCGGGTGTCCTCTTTGTTGGGTTCATACTAGTCTCCCACTGGCAGGCTGTCCCGAGCTTGCTAGGCATTCGGGCTCCCGAACTGGCGGCTCGGGCACGGCAACTGGTGGCCCTCTGCGGCGCGTTGTTCGCCCTGAGCAGCCTGACCCGCGTCATTCCCACGGCGTGCATTGCGCTTCAGGAAGGTTATTACGGCGCTTGGAGCCAGATCAGCGGAACCGTGGTGAGCTTGGCTGTTCTGGTGGTCCTTACCAAGACTGGCGCCTCGCTGATCACCTACGCATTGGTGATGGGCTTGCCGCCCCTGCTCGCGCAAATCGGGCTAGGAGCTTACTTCTTCGGCAAACGACACCGCGATTTGCGGCCGCGCGCGGGCGACTCGAACCTCTCCAGCTTGCGAGAGCTGTGGGGAGTGGGCGGTTGGTTGACTCTTCACCAGGCTGCGAACCTGGCGGTGCTTTATTCAGCCAACCTGATCATTGCAAACCGGCTCGGCCCCGCGGCCGTGACGCAGTATTCGGTTCCTTACGCGGTGTTTGCCGTGTTGATCTCGGTCGCGTATTACACCGTATCCCCTTACTTGCCGGCGTACGCCGACGCCCTCGCCCGTGGGGATGTGGCTTGGATTCGGCGGCGGGCCCGGCAGACGCTGGCGCTGACCGTGATGGTCCTCGGTGGCGGAGGCGCGCTGCTGGCGATCGCGGGACAAGAAGGCATCCGTCTGTGGAGTGCGGGCCACGTAACTCCGACGCTTGGCTTGCTCATCGGCCTGGCGTGTTTTTCCCTGCTCAAAGCCTGTAGCAATACCACAGGGGTACTGCTGGTAGGCCTGGGCTTGGTGCGGTTCGCCGCCTGCGTTTACAGCTCAGTGGCGCTCATTTACGTCACAACTGCTTGGCTTTCGGTGCGCTGGCTGGGGCTGCTGGGTTTGCCCGTGGCCGGCGCGGTGGCGCATGCTTTGGATGTGGGGCTTTCCGTTCCGTACGCTTTCAAGCAGTTGCGGGTCAAGATCCGTTCAGGGTTCATGGTGGCAGAAGCATGCCGCAGTGTAACTTGACGGCTGAGCAGTTTCGGCGAGCACAGTGCGCAGAGCTACAGGCCTGGCTTCGGGGCGCGTGGGATGAAGACCATGTTCGCTATGAACTGGTGGAGCATTCGGAGGTCCTAAACCCGTTTCGTGAGCTGTTTGGCGATCGTCGCTTTCGTAGGGGGTTGGACGTCGGGGTAGGACCTTACGGGCTCGGTTTTCTTGGTGCGCACCTGCGTCAGCAGATCGACGAGATCTACGGACTGGATCCGTTACCACTTATAAAGGTGGATATTGGAGACCCCGATCTCCGGCAATTGGTCGCCGAAATCCGAGGACGGGTGAAGTACATCCGCGGCTGCGGAGAATACATTCCGGCGGCCGGCGGTACCTTCGATATAGTCGCGTGCATCAACGTTGTAGATCATGCGTGGCAACCGTCCCGCATCGTCGCCGAAATCGGCCGTGTTCTCAAACCCGGTGGAATTCTGGTGTTCGGAGTGAACACGCTGAGCCTGATGGGCGAACTCGCCTGGCGTCTGCGGCGTAGCCTGCGGCCTCAGGATTGGTTCTTCGTGGCCCACCCCCACACTTTTCAGTGGGGCAGCGCCGATGCAATGCTGCGGGTGATCCTATCGAAGTGCGTGCGCGTTTGGACCAACAAGCCCTCGCTTTGGTGCAGGATTGCCGGCCACGGACGCATGTCCTTCTGGGTAGCTGAAACGAAGCAGTAGCTTTTGGCTCGCCTGATCTGCGTGTGGCGCATGAGTGCGCTAGCAGCGCTCGTGGGACGGTAGCGGTCGTGGGGAGTACTTAGGCCATGGAGACTGCGGCCGAGTGGACATGCCTTGGGGTGCTCGCAGGGGTCGCATTCTTGGTGTGCGTGAAGACCCTGAGGTTCCGATCGGGCATTCTTTATCTGCCTTCCCTCGTGGCCCTCGCGTTTCTGGGCTTCCTAGGACCACAGGCAATCGGGGTCATCAGGTCTGGGAGCGCACCGTGGTATGCAGTCTGCAAGTTCCTGCTCTTTTCAGCCTTGTGCGTGGCTGCGGTCTACTGGGGCTGGGCGCACGGTCCCACCCGACCGGCAAGGCTCGCCGATCCCCGCCTGTACCGTGCCGAGCTCCGGCTGCTTTTTTGGATCGGCCTTGGGCTCGAGGTACTGGGGTTGCTGGGCCAGTGGAGGCTGGCTGGCCTCGTCGGTGGGTTCAGAAACCTTTATTTGGGAGCGGCCGGCTACGGTTTGGAATGGCGAGGCGAGCCGGTCATTTACGCGTTCTTCGCGGATTACCTGGTGCCGGGCGGCCTGCTGGTGGCTCTCGCTGCGTTACGGCTGCGGTCGTCGTGGCGCTTGGTCTTCGCGCTTCCCGCGCTTGCTTTACAGATGGCGACGGTGCTGTTGGTCGCCCGCCGAACACCGCTGGCGGTTCTATTGGTGACGGTTGGCTGCCTGCTTTACTGGACTCGTGGTTGGCTGCCGTCGCGACTGCCGGTCCTTTGTATCGGCGGCTTGACGGCAGCGATGATGTTTGCGCTGCCGCTGTTCCGTGTACCCGGCGGGATTTTTTCGGGCCTGCCGATTCGTGAGACAGCATTTGGGGCGGTGGGTGAAGCGTTGAGGAAGGGCGGTACGGAGTTTCAGGATGGTTGCTTCCTGCTTCAAGTCACAGAAGAGGAAAAAGCGTTCCAGTACGGTCTGGGCTTTTACAACTCCTGGGTGAGGTATTTCGTTCCCCGGCGGATTGTGGGCGACGAAGGCAAGGAAAGGCTGCTGCTCGATCTGCCCGATGCGGGGCACGTGGGTCCAAAAGCCAGTGCCGTCGCCAACCGTTACGAATGGCAGATCGACCCCACCACAGTGCCTACTGGCCCGGCGTCGGTCTTCCAGCAATTCTGGTATCTGGGCTGGATCTGCTACTGGTTACTCGCGCGCTGGCTCAAAAAACATTGGCTGGCGGCCTCGACAGGGAATATTTGGTCTCAGACTGTGTACGCCGTTAGCGCCCCCTATGCCCTCACGAGCATCGTAAACGACATATACTCCTTCTATCTCCCCCTATTCAAAGTCGTGCTTCCTTTGGGCCTGCTGATCATGAGCGTATCCACTTCGATGAGCAAAGGTTCCAAACAGCGGCTCCTGACACAGCGAGCGCTGGCAGCCCGCCGAGGTGTGAGCGAGCCGGTGGTCCGCGTACGCTGCAAGCAGTGAGCTACCAGCGACTCATGAAGCGTCGGCTGGGGCCTGTTCATTACGGATCCTGGGTACAGAAGATCTGTCCGTCACCGCGGAGGTACTTCCAGTACCTGGTCATTAAGTCGGGCTGCCAGAAGGCGGCCGATCTAGGATGCGGGACGAATAGCCTGTTGACACCCCTCCGAGCCAAAGGTGTCAGATGCACCGGAGTGGACGCGTCCGCGCAGGCATTAAGCCGCGCAAGGGAACTAAACGCTTTTGATGAGTACGTTCAGACCGACGTGCTCGAGTGGCTACGCGAGCAGGTCACGTCGGGGACTCACTATGATGCCATCGTGGCATCCCACCTGATCGAGCACCTTCCACGAGAGCGAGGTGAGCACTTCCTGCGACTCGTGGAACTTTTAAATCCGCGGCTGGTTTATATCGAAACTCCGCGCGGCTTCGTTGAGCCCGCCTACCTGAAAGAGCCGCGGCTTCACGCGCACCTCTCCGGCTGGTTCCCCTGGGATTTCGAGGCGCGTGGGTACACTGTATTCGGGATGGGCCTCGCAGGGCTGCGCGGCGGTGCCGACCTTTTGTGGTGCCGGTGTGAGTTCATCACGCGCAGCCTGGAGAGGGGATTGCAATGGATGTGCTACCGACGCCCCTATCTGGCGGCTACGATTGCCGCCATTCGATATATCGATCACGCTGGCTTGCTGCGACGGTTATGAAGCCAGGTCCTGAGGTGAAGGAAAAATTTTGAAGGGCACTCTGAAAAGCATTTGCCGTCCCGCCTACCTATGGCTGCGCCACGAGATCATGGCGCGGGGGGGTTAGAGCCTCGCGGCGTGTTTTGGTTTAGCCGATCCGGCACTCCGCTGCCGGGCGACGCCGAGCGACTGATCCTCCGAGTTCCGAACCTCAGTGGCCACTTCGCGGGCGCGCTCCGCTGGATGTGGGAGTCTTACGGACTTGGGTCACGCTGTCTCCTGGTCTCTGAAAGTCGTGCCGTTGCGGAGGTCATGCGAGACCGATATCCGACCACGGAGTTTCTCACCTCCAATCTGCATCCGGAGCTTTTCGGCCCAGGCGACGGGGCAGCCCCTGACTTCGAGTGGGATGTCCTGGAGCCTCTCCCTGACCCGCTCCAAGGGCAGTTTTCCTCCGTAATAGGCCACACGTTGCTGGAACACGTCATCGACCCTGTCACCGCGTTCAAGAATATGGTGGCCGCACTGTGGCCAGGCGGTTTCCTGTACGTGATGACAGTGATGCCCTCGTTTCATCTGCATCGATATCCGAGGGACTACGTACGGTTCCACCTCGACTGGTTCGAAGACATAAGATGCTTTGTAGGACAACGCGAGGCCATAACGGTGCAGCTCGAGAGCCTTTGGGCCCACGAAGGAGTGGTGTGCGCGTGTTGGCAAAAAATTATAAAGCAAAAAAGGACCTAAGTTACCTTGGCCCTGATGCTCTACGAGCGCCGAAGCCACCTGTGCCGAGAGTGCTGGTGTTGCGTTGGAGCGAACTAGGCAAAAGCCCACACATCGTTAGGCTTCTGAATTTTCTGGCTCAGCAAGGATTCGATACCCAGTACGTTGCAGTCGAAGCTGGTAAACGCCCAATGTCTCTTGCTGAGTCTGTTGAGTTTTTAAGCCTTTGCCGCGAAGATGCCTCAAATTGCTCGAAGGTAGTGACGCTTCTGCGGGCAGCCTTGAATTTTCGAAGGGTGGTGGGAAGGTGGCATCCTGACCTGATCTATGTCATTGACAGCTGGACGGTCCCCGTGATCTTGCTCGCAGGAGCCGGCAAACCCCATAGGTTGGCGCGGACCCTGGTCTACCACACGTTTGACTGGCTGGAGCCGAACCTCCATCTCTGGATCCATCGTTGGTATGAAAGACACTTTTGCCTGATCGCAGACCTCTGCGTAAATGTTGACCGCAGCCGTGCCCGGCTGATGCAGACGTTATACGGTCTAGAGCGAATGCCATTGTGGGTGCCCAACTTTCCCCTCCGAGAGGAACTGCCTCCACCGAGAGATGAAAGCCTCCGAAGCGCGTTGCTAGGCAATGGCGGTCGGATCCTTGTGGTCTGCGCCTCAGTAGCGTCACCAGCGCGGCTTCACCGGGAGTTGATCGAGGCTTTCACATTGCTTCCTGACGAGTACGTTCTGCTTACCTTTAGGGGTTCCGGCAAGTACGCCCTGGAATGTCAAACGCTGGCCCGATCGCCGAGATTGGCGGGGCGCATCACGATGCTTGATCCAGTGCCCTATTGGGAGCTGGGGCGATACCTGGCGTGCGCGGATATAGGTGTAGTGTTGAACGATTGGAGGCAAAGCAGCGGGTACTGGATGGCCAACTCCGGACGGCTCGCGGACTATCTCGCCGCTTCAGTACCGGTGGTGACGTCGGACGTGCCGAATCTCGAGGCCTTAGTTTACAAATGGAACCTGGGCAGTTGTTGTAACCCGTATGAGCCGGGGGCGATAGCAGAAGCCATCCGAAGGGTTGTCGAAGGCCCGCCGGGACTGACGGAGCGACGCCAGTTGGTGCGGCGTGCTTTTCAGGACGAGTTGCACTTCGAGCGTCGCGGAAGGCTGTTGGCATCGGAAATCATTCGCCTGTGGAGAGAGCGCTGCTTCCGGTAGCCCGGCACCTGTACGGGCGACTGTAAATGCCGTCAATGGTTGCCGTTGCCCAGCTCGGCGCCCGGATGCATTATGCCGTACCGCGGATTCTGGAGGCCGCGGGGATGCTGGAACGTCTGTACACGGACTTCGCCTCTACCAAGGGCGTCTGGAAGCTGTTGAGTGCCGTGGGTTGGTCGAACGGTTTGCTTGCGCGCATGGCGGCCCGAGTGCCGGAGGGCATACCCGCCCGCAAGCTGACTCACTGGCCGGGATTCGCTTTCGAGTACAACTTGCGCCAGCGAAGAGCCAGGTCTCCTGCGGAGCTGACCAGAGTTCATCTTTGGGCGGGCCGCGAGTTCTGCCGGCGGATCGTACGGCACGGTCTCGGCGGCGCAACAGGCGTTTACACGTTCAATTCGGCTGGCCTCGAGCTATTGGAGCACGCACGAGCGCGGGGCTTGTTCTGCGTAATGGAGCAGACGATCGCACCTGCCGAGATCGAGGATAGGTTGCTCGCGGAGGAGCAAGACGCTTTCCCGGGCTGGGAGCGGCCCGCTGGACCGGATCGTTACCGGGCCGAATTCGCAGCCCGCGAACGAGCGGAATGGAACTGTGCGGAACTGATCCTTTGTGGTTCGGATTTCGTGCGCCAAGGCATTGCCGCATGTGGTGGCCCGATTGAGCGCTGTCGAGTGGTTCCTTATGGCTTTGATCCGCCCTGGCAGGCGACGCCAAAGACGGCCTGCGTTCGCGAACTGCGCGTGTTGGTGGCCGGGGCCGTGGGCCTTCGAAAGGGCGCTCCGTACGTCCTCCGGGCGGCGCAGCTCACGAAGGGCATAGCTCAGTTCCGGTGGGTCGGACCGGTTGGTCTGATGGAAAACGCGGCCGCAGAGATGCGGCGGCACATTGATCTTGTAGGCGCCGTACCCCGACCCCAGATGGCCGAACACTACGGATGGGCCGACGTCTTTCTGCTGCCCTCGATCTGCGAAGGGTCAGCGACCGTGTGCTACGAAGCCCTGGCCGCGGGCTTGCCCGTCATCACGACGCCGAACGCAGGCAGCGTCGTCCGCGACGGGGTGGACGGTTTCATCGTACCCATCCGCGATGCCGAGGCCATCGCGGAAAAACTCGAGCGGCTGGCCCGCGACCGCGACTTGCTCGCCTGGATGTCCGCCAACGCTCTTGCCCGCTCCCGCGAGTTCACTGTTGAAAAGTACGGCGAGCGGCTGCTGGCGGCGATCCGGGGCGCTCAAGCAAATGATCAGACTACGCTCGCCGCCAACACCCCCTGAAATGGAACGCCCCGTCGCGATCATCTTCCACCGCTTCGGCCCTTACCACTGTGCGCGTGTGCGGGCCGTGGCGGCCAAAGCCCCCGTGGTTGGCATCGAGGTAGTTCGCAAGGACAGCACGTACCAGTGGGATGTCATCCATGACGCGCGGGGGTTTCGTCGCGTGACGCTGTTCCCTGAACTGGAAGGTAATCAGCCTTCGCTGCGCGAGCTCCGCCGCAGGCTTTATTCATGTCTGGAAAAGGAGCACCCTCGAGCAGTAGCCATCCCCGGCTGGTCTGCGCCTTACGCGCTACTGGCGCTCAATTGGTGTCTCCACAAGGCCATCCCGGCGGTGCTCATGGCAGACAGCACGGTCCTGGACAAGCGCCGAATTTCTCTCGCCGAGTGGGTGAAAGGGCGCTTGCTCCGCCTGTACTCCTCGGCGTTGACAGGTGGGGGCCGCCAAATCGAATACCTTCGCCTTCTCGGGTTTACCGAAACGGCAATCTTTCCCGGTTACCCCGTGGTGGACAATGCCCATTTTCAGGCCTTCCGGTTCCCAGATGAGGGCGGCGTGGCAGCCCGGTCGTCCTTTCTGGTGTGTTGCCGTTTTGACCCTGTGAAGAACCTTCCGCGCCTGCTGGAAGCTTACGCCCGGTATCGCCAGGCGGCCGGCAGCTCGGCTTGGGACCTGGTCCTGGCTGGCGACGGCCCGGAAAGGGATAAGCTCGTACAAGCCATTAGGATGCTCGGACTCGACGGTTCGGTTCGACTGCCCGGTTTCGTTCAGTATGGCGAACTGCCGGCGTTGTACGCGCGGGCTGGAGTCCTTATCCTTCCGAGTGTGTCCGAGACCTGGGGCCTCGTGGTGAACGAAGCCATGGCCGCCGGGCTACCCGTACTTGTCTCTAACCGTTGCGGCTGTGCACCGGAACTGGTCGAGGAGGGGCGGAACGGGTTTACTTTCGATCCCTATGACATCGAAGGGCTGGCCCGCCTGATGGTGCGCATGAGCACGATGAGCGACGCAGAGCGGGCGGCAATGGGACAAGCCTCGCGCGAGATTATCAGCCGCTGGACGCCGGAAACCTTCGCAACGAACCTGGTGAAGGCCGTCGAAGCTGCACTCGCTGCTCCGCGGCCCAAAGCCACGCTGTTGGATAAGTTCCTGCTCTGGGCATTGATACACCGCCCAGCCACCTTTCTATGACGATCGGATTTCTGACGGCCTCCATTTCGCGCCGGGGAGGCGGTTTCTTCTATTCCGTGAGGCGGCTGGCTCAACAGCTCAATGTGGACGCCGTGACGGTGAAGGTATTCACATTGCGGGATCCAGACACGGAGAGGGACCGTCCAGCGTGGACAGGCGTTGACGTCTTTGCCGGGAACGTGCTAGGACCGGCGGCGTTCGGATATTGCCCCGAGCTGCTCCGTCTACTCGAGCAGGAGAGGCCGGACCTCGTACACCTTCATGGTCTGTGGATGTACCCCTCGGTGGCTTGCTGGAGGTGGGGGCGTGGAAATGACCGACGCTACGTTGTCTCCCCGCGCGGAATGCTCGATCCTTGGGCGCTGCGCAATTCGGCGTGGAAGAAGCGCCTGGCGGCTTGGGCCTACGAGAATGCCAACCTTCGTGGCGCTGCCTGCATTCATGCGCTGTGCGACTCGGAGCTGCAAGCGATCCGTACCTATGGTTTGCGTAATCCGGTCGCCGTCGTTCCGAACGGCGTGGACCTGCCCCGCCAGCAAGTTTCGAAGCCGACTCGTTGGGAGGCCGACCTGCCGGACGGAGCGAAAGTGCTTTTGTATCTCGGACGGCTGCATCCCAAGAAGGGCCTGCCCAATTTGTTGCGGGCGTGGCGCCTGTCGGCGCGAGAACGCGGATCCAGTAAATGGCGGCTGGTGATCGCGGGTTGGGACCAAGGCGGCCATGAGGCAGAGCTGAGGCGATTGGCCGAGGAACTCTGCATTGCGGAAACCGTTGTGTTTGCGGGGCCGCAATTCGGCGAAGACAAGGCCGCCAGCTTCCATCGTGCCACAGCCTTTGTGCTTCCCTCGTTCAGCGAAGGCCTGCCCGTTGCGGTCCTGGAGGCCTGGGCGCATGGCTTGCCGGTGGTGATGACTCCCCAGTGCAACTTGCCGGAGGGACTCGCCGCTGGTGCGGCTGTGCAGGTAGATCCCGAGCCGGCATCCATTGCGGCGGGCCTGTGGGAGCTGTTTCGGATGAGCGACGCCGAGCGGGAGGCCATGGGCGAGCGCGGGCGGCGCTTAGTCGAAGAGCGTTTTTCGTGGCCGAAGATCGCCCAACAGATGAAAGCCGTTTACGAGTGGGTTCTGGGCGGAGGGCCGAAACCGGAATGGGTGCAGACGGATTAATGTCAGTTCCAAAACTTGATGAGAATCCGTGGCCTAGCCCGTTCAGCTTGGGCAACCGCGCGTTGAGGGCCATGTGGGGGATAGTCTGGCTGCTCCTGTTTCGGTCCAGCCCAAGGATCTTTCACGCGTGGCGGCGGTGGCTGCTACGGCTGTTCGGGGCCAGGATCGGGCGCCGTGTGCACGTGTACCCTTCGGTCAGGATCTGGGCGCCTTGGAACCTCGAGATGGGCGATCACTCTTGTCTGGGCTCATACGTAGATTGTTACAACGTCGCCCCGGTTCATGTCGGAGCATTTGCGACGGTGTCCCAATACAGCTACCTTTGCACTGCCACCTACGATTACAACAAGCGCGAGATGCCGCTCATTGCAAGGCCCATCAAGATAGGAGACTGGGCCTGGGTTGCGGCGGACGTGTACGTGGGACCCGGCGTAACGATCGATGAGGGCTGTGTCGTTGGAGCTCGATCGTCGGTGCACCGGAGCCTACCAGCGTGGTGTGTGGCGGTCGGCAATCCCGCTAAGCCCGTCAAATGTCGCGCGATGGTGGCGGGCGAACCGGGGCTGCCGCACAAGCTTACAAGCACGCCGTGAGCGGATCCTCCACCGAGACCCGGTTTAGCTGGTCTCAGAGGCTGTGGGCCGTGACCCATTCACGCGAGGTTCGCAGGTAACCTCCATGTTCGAAGGTTTTGAGACTGAGGCGCTGATATGGTTGCGGGTGCACCTGTGTCACTGGTGGTCCTCACGTATAACGAGGAGTTAAATCTGCCCTTCCTGCTAGAAAGCATTCAGGGACAGGTAGGGGAAATCGTCGTGGTGGACTCCTTCAGCACGGACCGGACGTGCGAGATCGCTGAACGCTGCGGCGCGCGGGTCTACCAGCATGCCTTTGAGAACCAGGCCAAGCAGTTCAACTGGGCGTTGGACAACATACCGTTGCGTCATGACTGGGTGCTCCGCCTGGATGCCGACGAGACCGTGGCGGGCGACTTCGGCCAACGCGTCTCAGCCGCCTTGGCAAACACAGGCGATGATGTCACTGGCATCTACCTGCGCCGACGCTTGTACTTCATGGGTCGGTGGATGAAGCACGGCGGCATGTACCCGAGGTGGATCCTGCGGTTGTTTCGCAAAGACGCCGGCAGATATGAGGACACGACCGAAGAACATGTCGTACTTCGGTGGGGCAAGGCAAGAAAGCTTGCTTTGGATTTCACTGACAACAACCGCCGCGGCCTGACCTACTGGGTCGATAAACACAACCACTGGGCGCTGGGTGAGATGCTCGACACGATGGCTCTGATGGGTTACGGCACCCTGGCCGAGGGCACGGTTCGGGCGCGGCTGACAGGAACGCAGGAACAACGCACTCGCTGGTTGAAGGGCAACATCTACGCTCGAACTCCCCTCTTCTTGCGAAGCTTTCTGTATTTTGCGTACCGTTACTTCCTTCGGCTAGGATTCCTTGACGGCACGGAAGGCCTTATCTTTCACTTCCTGCAAGCCTTTTGGTACCGCTTTTTGGTCGACGCGAAGATTTACGAGGCGAGGAAGTTTGGCTTGGAGCGAGCATGCCTGCGCTCGGAGTACACCGGCTCAAGAGCGTGGGAGGATCGGCTGGCGCCGACGGATTCTGAGAGGAAGCATTGATGACGACCGCTACACGCAAGATTCCTCCACTGAGGCTTTGGTTTCCGGAAGAGGACCGGAAAGAGATCCACCAGCGGATCGAGAGGTGCCTGGCCGAGGGGCAGGTCGCCCAGGGAAGCAACGTGCGGGAATTCGAAGAACGCTTCGCTGAATATTGCGGGTGTCGCTACGCGCTCGCGGTGAGCAGCGGGGGTGCCGCCCTGGAAGTAGCGATGTGGGCATTGGATGTCCGTGGCAAGGAGGTGTTGGTGCCCACCAACACGTTCCTGGCAACGGCTGCCGCCGTGCTCCTCGCAGGGGGGCAGGTCAAGCTGGTCGACATCGATCCCCGAACAGCGGCGCCCAATCTCGATATCCTTCGCCGTTCCGTTTCTTCCAGGACAGCTGGCGTGATCATGGTCCATATCGGCGGCATCATTTCGCCGGAGATTGAAGCGATACGAGATTGGTGCAGCTCGAGGGGCCTGTGGTTATTCGAGGACTGCGCCCACGCCCACGGAAGCGAATTGAACGGCAAACGAGCTGGGACGTTTGGTATCGGCGGGGCCTATTCGTTCTTTTCGACGAAGGTAATGACTTGCGGCGAGGGGGGGATGGTGGTCAGTGACGATCAGAGCTTGGCAAAAAAGGTGGCCCTACTGCGGAACTACGGCAAGCCGGAACCTTGGGTGACCTACAGCACGGAACTGGGCGCCAACTGGCGGTTGAACGAGCTAGCGGCGGCCGTCGGCGTAGTTCAGTTGAAGCGGCTGGACGAAATGATTCGGTGGCGCGAGGGAATTGCCGCGCTTTACACCAGCCGCCTTCAATCACTTGAAGGGGTCCAGCCCATCCTGCCACACGGTCGGTCGAGCTGGTACAAGTACATCATCCTGCTTCCCCAGGGGGTTGACCGGGAAAAATTCAAAGGGGCCGCAAAAGAGCGCGGCGTGGCATTCGCCGGCGGCGTTTACGATCTTCCGTTGCACAGGCAACCGGTTTTCGCGGGTACGCCGCCTGATCACTTCCAGGGCGCCGAGGAGTTCTGCTCGCGCCACGTGTGTCTGCCCATCTATTACGGTATGACCCGCGAGGAAGCCGAATACGTGGTAGAGGTTTTGCGCGCGATTCTTTAGCCCTGCGCCTGCCGGAGGGAAAAGGCATGGTGTACGACTTTTGTGTAGTCGGAGGCGGCATTGCCGGGTTGGCGGTGGCGGAGCTGCTCGCTCGCTCGGGGAGGTCGGTTGCCTTGCTCGAGCGGACCGATAAGCTGTGCAGTGAGGCGTCCGCTGCCCAGCACTCCTGGTTTCACGCTGGGGCTCTTTATGCGGCGCTACCAACCAACGCTTTTTTCCGCACGCTGGTCGGCAATGTGGACGATTTGCTTGATTATTATGCTTGTTTCCCAAACATGAATTTGCGTGCGGGCAGGAACATCCACACTACGAGCCCTGAAGGCTGGTTCAGTAACCACACCATTTTTTACGCCTACGTAAGCCCGCGCGCCGCCGAAATACCCTTGCGGTGGAAGTTGCCCTGGTGGGTGGCGATCCATCGCGCCGAGCGTCGGCTGGCGTGGTTCGAAAATCTTGATTTTGCTCGCGTCCTGAGCGATCAGGTGCGGCGCGTGGAGCGAAAGGTTTCGGTCGAACTCGTGAAGCGCAAGGGGGTGCTGGGGGTCGAGCTCGGCAGGCTGGCAGTCGTGCTAAAAAGCAGGGATCGCACGATGAACACGCGGTTGATTGCCAAGGACTTGACAGCTTCGTTTCTGGGTTGGGGCGGAGACCTCTTCCTTAACAGCCCGGCGCGAGAGATTCGGAAAAACGAAGTCGTCATTGATCGGGGCACTGTGCGGGCAAGACATATTGTGGTGGCCGCTGGGGCCGAAGCCGAGCGGCTTGCCGGGGTCCGTGTGCGGCGGGTTTTCAGCCCGTTGCTTGTGGTGTATCCCGCTCTGGCTGCCCTGAACTTTGTCCGCATGACTCCGAGACCGGACCAGACGATCAACCATCTGTATCACCGGGCGGGTGACGTGGAATACTCGGTCGTGGGTAGCGCCTTGTACTATGACGTGGACTCGGACGAAAGCCGGGAGGTTGCCCTGCAAATCATGCGGCGCCGACTGGAGCAAGTGTTTCCCGAGGCGGGCAGTCATGTTTGGTCCGCCTATTTCGGCCCAAAGACCGAGCTGGTCGGCGCAACGCAGCTTCGCAACTATCAATACCACATTCGGGACACCGACCACTGCACCGTGGTGCTTCCGGGGAAATTCACGCTTGCTTTCAGTTTGGCCGTGAACACCTGCCGGCACTTCGGGGTCGAGCCATTGCAACGCGCCCCAGCGAGGTGCCCGGACGGCGCCTGGTTGGATTCGGTTGTCGCTCCACCGAGGCACTACGAGGCGGCTCTGGAGGCAAAACGTCGGTACGAGCATACACGGACGGAGACCGCGCGTGAACAATTGGAACCAGTGCGTTGGTAGGCCCCCAGACCGGGGAGAAACGGGTAACCCATGGCGAACCGTAGCCAGCCGACGTGTGTACGAGAATCCTTGGTTCAGCGTTAGGGAAGACCAGGTCATCCGACCGGATGGTCAGGAGGGCATCTACGGCGTGGTGGAGTTGCCGCCCTCCGTTGGCATAGTGGCGGTTGACGAACTGGGTCGGGTTTGCCTGGTCGGTCAATGGCGCTACCCGCTCGGACGTTTTTCATGGGAAGTCCCGACCGGATTTTGCGGGCGTAGCGAAGATCCCTTGGCAGCAGCACGGCGAGAGCTCGAGGAGGAGGCTGGTTTGCGGGCTAGGAGTTGGCGTAGCCTCGGAACCGTTGACAATTCGAACGCTGTCACCACGGATCGTGCGCATCTTTTCCTCGCCATGGAGCTTGAGTACGTGGGTAGCCACCCCGACCCATTCGAGAGGATCACGTGCCGACTGGTGCCGTTTGATGACTGCGTACAGATGGTAATGGACGGGCGAATCACGGACTCAACCAGCGTGGCCGCCATCCTCAAGGCGGCGAGAGTGCTCGGAACCGCGGAACGCGAGCCGGCGTGAGTTGCGGCGGGCACCTGCCAGGAGGAGGCTGACGCGGGATGTTGCGAACGGGTGCCTTAGGCGGGACGATCCGCCGCGTTGCGGAACTGCTCGCCCGTGGACGGGTGATAAGGAGGCACCTGCCCGAGGAGTTTGGGCGCGCTCCGCTCTATGTTAGCCCGGACGCTCGTCTGGCATTTTGGCGGCGCGATATTGCCAGGGTGGACCGGTCGCTGCTCCGGTCCGCGCAGGACCTCGTGCACCCCGGCGATGTGGTGTGGGACGTCGGCGCGAACGTGGGCCTGTTCACCTTTGCTGCGGCGGCGCGGGCGGGCGCGACCGGGCGTGTGCTGGCTATTGAAGCGGATCAATGGCTGGTCTCCCTGCTGCGTCGGTCGGCGTGCTGCCAGCCGGCGAGCAGTGCTGCCGTGACCGTGCTTTCGGCTGCCGTATCGGATCGCGTGGGCGTAGCCGAGTTCTGTATTGCAAAGCGCGGGCGGTGCTCGAACTACTTACGGGGGCTGGGGTCGCAAACCGGCGGTGAACGGGAAAGGCAATGGGTGATAACGGTGACGCTTGATTGGCTGCTGGGCTGGTTTCCCGCGCCGGCGGTGCTGAAGATTGACATCGAGGGCGCTGAGGTGCTGGCGCTGCGCGGCGGGGAGCGGGTACTGGGCGAGGCGCGGCCGAGGCTGCTGCTCGAGGTTTACGACGAGAACGCCGACGAGGTCGGAGCCATGCTCCGCGGATACGGATACCGGCTGTTCGATGCCGAGGTGCGGCGCGAAGACCGCACGCCGCTGTCGCGTCCTGCCTACAACACGCTGGCGCTGCCTGGCTAAACGGTGCAAATCGTGCGCCGGAAGGATTCGGAGATGCTTCCCAACAGGCGAAGGGCACTACGGTGGGCAGTGGTAACGCTGGTCGGCTTGTTCGCGGCCACGGAGGTCGGCTTCAGGGTTTTCCTCGGTTTGGGGAGTCCGCTGCTGTCTTACGCCGACCCGGACTACGGCTACGCATTCAAGCCGAACCAGAATTTGCGGCGCTTCGGACGCCGGGTCTTTTACAACGAGGAGGGCTTCCGCTCCGAACCTCTGCCCGCAGTCAAGCCGCCGGGTGAGCTGCGCGTCTTGTGCATCGGCGATTCGGTCACCAATGGCGGAGTATTGACCGATCAAAGCCAGACTTACCCTTACCTGCTTGAGGCTGAGCTTCGCCGCGCGGGGTTGCAGGCGCGCGCTCAATGCTTCGGCTGGGAGTTGGGGCGTGGAGAACGAACTGGCCTGGCTCAAGAAGCGAGGCCTCTTCAGCTCGGATGTGGTGGTCCTTCAAATCGGCACGCACGATCTGGCCCAGCGGAAGAGCACCGGCGACAAGGTGGGGCGGGATGTGAGCCTGCCCGACCACAAACCCCTGCTGGCCTGGCAGGAGCTGGTCGAGCGGTACGCAGGGCCCAGGCTCGCCAATTGGCTCGAAAGCCCGCGACCAGCGCCGGCGCCCACCGAGGAAGACCACCGAGCCTGCATGCAGGTCATTGGGGAGATGATCGAGGTGGTTCGGAGCCGGTCTGCGAAACCCCTGATCCTCTTCACCCCGGACCGCGAGGAGCTCGACCGCCCGAACCGATCCGAGCGCTGGCGGGGTGATCTGACTGAGCTTGCGCATCGCGAGCGGGCGCCACTCGTGGACATGCTCGAGGTCTTCCGACGCGAACCCGACCGCGGCCACGGCGCGTTTCGGGACGACGTCCACCCCAACGAGCGCGGCAACTTGCTGATGGCTCGAACGGTTGCGCAAGAGATACTCCGCTTGGCAGAGCAAGCCTCCGGCACGGCCAAGGAGGATGATCCGGCGCCTGGAAGATCGCCATGAAAATCCTGCTGCTCAATCAATTCTTTTACCCCGACGTCGCCTCAACCGCCCAGCACGCCACAGACCTTGCGCGGCGCCTGGCCAGGCGCGGTGACGAAGTGACCGTCGTTGCCAGCCAGCGCAGCTACGCGAACCCTCGGGTGAGGTTTGCCGCCGAGGAGCTGTGGGAAGGGGTTCGAATCCTGCGCGTGCCGCAGACCTGGATGGGCAAGGGATCGCGTTGGCGGCGCGCCGCGGACTTCGCCAGCTTTATGGCGGCCTGTGCGTGGCGATTGGTCTGGATGCCACGCTTCGATGTGGTTGTGGCCATGACCACACCGCCGCTCATTTCCTTCCTGGCCGCCCTGTTTGTCCGTCTCAAGGGGGGCGCGCTGCATCTGTGGTTGATGGACCTGAATCCCGACCAGGCGGTAGCCGCAGGCTGGCTCAGGGCAGGCAGTCTCGTGCACCGTTTCTTGGAGGCCTGCTTGCATTTCTCGCTTCAGACGGCGGTGCAGGTGATAGCGCTGGATCGCTTCATGAGGCAGCGGCTGCTGGATAAGGGCGTAGCGCCGGAGAAAATCCAAATTCTGCCCCCTTGGGCTCACGATGATGCAGTGCGGTACGACGAGGCGGGCCGCCGGCGCTTCCGCCAGCAGCACGGGCTGGAAGGGAAGTTCGTGGTAATGTACTCGGGCAATCACAGCCCTTGTCATCCACTCGACACGCTGCTGGCGGCGGCGCGGCGCCTGCAAGAGCGGCAGGACATTGTCTTTTGCTTTGTGGGTGGGGGAAGCGAGTTCGTAAAAGTTCGGCGCAGCGGTCTCAGGAATGTGGTCAGTCTGCCTTACCAGCCGCTCGATCAGCTTGGCGCATCGCTTTCGGCCGCGGATCTGCACGTGGTGGTGATGGGCGAGCCGTTCGTGGGCATCGTGCACCCGTGCAAGATCTATAACATTCTGCGTTTGGGCATCCCTGTGCTGTACATCGGGCCGGCGGAGGGTCACATTACGGATCTGATCCCGCCCGAGGCCATCGGGGTCTGGGCCCATCGCTTTAGGCACGGCGACGTGGAGGGAGTTGTAGCCTGCATTGCAAAGTGCGCCGAGAGTCCGCTGCGTCGGTCGGCGGAGGCAGTGCGGCTGGCGGCCGGGTTTTCCGAGGCCGCGCTCGCGCCGAAGCTGGTGGAACTGCTGGTACGCGGATCCGAAGTCTCACTTACGGAGGTGCCTGCCTATGCCGGACACTAAGCTGGTCTTGGTTACCGGTGCTGGCGGCTTTATAGGCCATCATCTGGTGAAATATCTTGTCGCCCGTGGCTACCGGGTGCGGGGAGTGGATATCAAATACCCGGAGTTCGAACCAACGGTAGCGCACGAATTCGAGCTGCTGGACCTGCGTCGGTTTGACAACTGCCTGATCGCCATGCGCGGTGTGGATGAGGTGTATCACCTGGCGGCGAACATGGGCGGCATCGGGTTCATCGAGACCTACAAAGGCGAGATCGTGCGCGACAACACGATGATCAACATCAACACGATCGAGGCGGCGCGCATTCACGGTGTGAAGCGATTTCTTTTCACCTCGAGCGCCTGCGTATACCCGGGCTACCGGCAGAACACGACGGATGTGACGCCCCTCAAGGAGGAAGACGCCTATCCCGCAGATGCCGAAGACGGCTATGGGTGGGAAAAGCTCTATATGGAGCGCACCTGCCGCCACTACCGTGAGGATTTTGGTCTGGAGACACGGGTGGTGCGGTTCCACAACATCTACGGACCCTTGGGAACCTACGATGGCGGCAGGGAGAAGTCGCCGGCGGCCATTTGCCGCAAGGTGGCGCTGGCCAACGATGGGGATGAGATTGAGGTGTGGGGTGACGGGCAGCAGACGCGTTCCTACTGTTACATTGACGACTGCGTGGAGGGCCTGTACCGGCTGATGCGCTCCGACTATCCCCATCCGCTGAATCTGGGCACGGACCGGCTGGTTTCGATCAACGAGCTGGTGGATATCGTGGCGCGGATTGCCGGCAAACGGATTCGCAAGCGCTATGATTTGACGAAGCCGCAAGGGGTGAGAGGGCGCAACAGCGACAACACGCGCCTGCGGCAGGTGTTGGGCTGGGAGCCGCAGACGCCGCTCGAGGAAGGCCTGCGGATCACGTACCAATGGATCCGCAGCGAGCTCATTCGGACAGGGAGGCTGGAGTCGGCGCAGGCGGGCGGGGTTGAGGTTAGAGTCCCTCCCACTCCTCGGGGCTCACAGGTCGTCCCAGGATAGCCTCCACCTCGCTGAGCAGCATGCGTAATTGGGCGACAGAATACTCGGCATTGGAAGGGATCGCCAAGCGATGTGCGCCCCACACCATGAAGGAGTGCCGCGTCCCGAAAAACGGCCCGTCGAACCCCAGCGAGCGCAGCTTTCGAATGAAGTCGCGGCGCTTACAGGGCGTCCACCGGCTCACGCAGCGGCTCCCGGTTCAAATCGATGCCGCCGATTACCGGCAGCGGGTGACCCAGCTTCAGGCCCAGGAGAATCCATTCTTCCAGCGTCGATCGCAGCTCGTGCTCGCACTCGGACAGGCTGGCGCCGAAGGCAACTACGCCGGGGCAGGCGGGAATCCGACCGGCGAAGCTGCCGTCTTCGAGCTTGTCGTAAATGGCCTGCGCCAAAGCCTGTTCGAGGTAGTCAGTGAGCACATAGCGTAGGGCCATACCGGAAACCAGTGTAACACCTTCTGAGCTATGTACTCGCTGGCCGTCCTGGCATTCACATCCTTCCTGCTCGCGCTGCTGCTGACTCCCCTGTGGCGCAATCTTTGCCGGCGGTGGGGGTGGGTGGATCAGCCTGACGGCGGGCGGCGCTTGCACTGCGTGCCAGTGCCGCGGGTGGGCGGCGTGCCGATCCTTGCCGCTTACCTGGGCGCCCTCGCGCTGCTGATGGTCACGCCGCTCGCTGGCGGCAATCTCGTGCAGAGCGCCCTGCCGATGGCTTGGCGCATTCTGCCCGGCGCCGCTTTGGTCTTCCTGGCCGGGCTGGCGGATGATCTACGCGGGTTGAAGCCATGGCAGAAGCTGGCCGTGCAGTTCACCGCCGGCTACATCGTCTTCTGGGCCGGGGTGCAGATCACCAGCGTGGCCGGCTTTGCGGTGCCCACTTGGCTGAGCCTGCCAGGGACGCTGCTGTGGCTGGCGGGCTGCTCGAACGCCTTCAACTTGATTGACGGCGTGGATGGACTGGGCGCGGGCGCAGCCTTGTTCGCCACGGTGACCATCCTGTTGGGCGCTCTGCTTCAGGACAATATGGGGCTAGCGCTGGCGACGGTGCCGTTGGCTGGGGCGCTGTCTGGTTTCCTGCGCTACAACTTCAACCCTGCCTCGATCTTTCTGGGGGATTCGGGCAGCCTGACCTTAGGGTTCCTGCTGGGCTGCTTCGCCGTACTGTGGGGGCAGAAGTCGGCCACGGTATTGGGTATGACAGCGCCGTTGATGGCGCTGGCGGTGCCGCTGCTGGACACAGCGATTGCCATTGCGCGGCGCTTTCTGCGGGGCCAGCCCTTGTTTGCGCCCGACACCGGGCACATCCATCATCGGCTGCTGGCGCGGGGGCTGACGCCGCGGCGAGCCGTGCTGATGCTGTACGGGGCCTGCGGTTTGGCGGCGGCGCTGTCGCTGATGAGCAGTCTGAGCCGTGGGGAGGCCAAGGGGCTGATCATTGTGCTGTTCTGCGCGGCGGCCTGGATTGGGGTCCAGCATTTGGGTTATGTGGAGTTTGGGACCGCGGGGCGGATGTTCCTGGAGGGGGCTTTTCGCCGGCACTTGGCCAGCCAGCTTGCTCTGCAGGCTTTCGAGGAAGCCCTGCAACGGGCGCAGACATTGGAGGAGCGCTGGCGGGCGGTGCGCGAGGCCTCGGAGCGTTTTGGTTTCGCGCGCGCCGAGATGAGCTGGGCGGGTCGGTATTTTGAAGAGGATCTGGCGGCGACCAATGGGGAGCCTTGCTGGAGGATCGAGATTCCGCTGAAGCCGGACGGTTACCTGCGCCTGGAGCGCTGTTTTGGAGCTGGCTCGGCGCCCACGGTGCTGGTGCCCTTTGCGGAGGCGTTGCACCGGAAGCTGGCTGAGGCGCCCGTGGTCAGGGTGCGGAGCGCCGGACGTTGAGGGCCTCGTGAGAAGGGCGTTAGTCACCGGCGGAGCGGGATTCATCGGTAGCCACCTCGTGGAGAAGCTGTTGGCCGAGGGCTGGCGCGTCACGGTGGTGGATAACTTCGACCCGTTTTACAGCCCGGCTGTCAAGCGCGCCAACCTGGCCAGGTGTCAGGGGCACCCAAATTTCCAGTTGGTTGAGGCAGATCTGCGGGATCTCAGCGCATTGCGCGAGCGACTGACTGGCGATTATGAAGTCATTGTGCACTTGGCGGCCAAAGCTGGTGTCCGTCCCTCCTTGCAGGACCCGCTCGCTTATCAGGAGGTCAATGTCCGCGGTACCCAGAATTTGCTCGAGCTAGCCAAGGAGTGGGGAGTGCGACAATTCGTCTTTGCGTCATCGAGCAGCGTTTATGGGGTGAACCCGCGCGTACCCTGGCGCGAGGACGACCATGTGTTGCTGCCCATAAGCCCGTATGCCAGCACGAAGGTGAGCGGAGAGCTACTCGGGCACGTTTACAGTCACCTTTACGGCATTCGGTTCTTAGCGCTGCGATTGTTCACGGTGTATGGGCCGCGGCAGAGGCCTGATCTGGCGATTCACAAGTTTGCGCGTCAGATGCTACGCGGGGGAGCGGTGCCGGTATACGGGAACGGCTCCAGCCGGCGCGATTACACTTACGTGGACGATGTGGTTGCCGGCTTGCGCGCAGCCATGGAGTTTGATGGCAGTCGCTATGAGGTTATCAATCTGGGCAACAATCGCACCGTGAGCCTGCGCGAAATGATCCGAGCGCTTGAAGAAGCCTTGGGCGTTGAAGCGCGCTGCGAGTACTTGCCGGAGCAGCCGGGTGACGTGCCTCAGACATGGGCCGACGTCAGCAAGGCCAAGCGTCTGCTCGGCTATGAGCCACGGACTGAATTCAAAGCGGGCTTGCGGGCTTTCGCGCAGTGGCTGTTGTCAGGCTGGTGAAAAGATTGAACTTCCACTACGTGCGGCAGGCTCGCCAGAGGCTGCTTGCCCTCGAGGCTGCCGCACGGTCATAATGAAAAAACTGTCCGAGAGGTCGGCTGCGGAAAATCTGGGCACGGACCGGCTGGTTTCCATCAACGACCTGGTGGATATCGTGGCGCGGATTGCCGACAAGCGGATTCGCAAGCGCTATGATTTGACGAAGCCGCAAGGGGTGAGGGGGCGTAACAGTGACAACACGCGCCTGCGGCAGGTGTTGGGCTGGGAGCCGCAGACGCCGCTCGGGGAGGGCCTGCGGATCACGTATGAATGGATCCGGGGAGAGCTGATCCAGGGCGGCAAACTCAAGCCGGCGCAGGCTGCGGCCCTGTCAGCCGAACAGTCCTGCGGTGCAGCTACTTAATGATCTTTCGGTTGCCGGTGCGACACCCAGTTGGCGGCAAATCTTCGCGGCGAGGCGGTTGTCAATCTCGGAATGACGGGGCACCGTAGTGCGCGCACCAGTTTCAGGATGCACGTAGATGGAATGCCATCGGCGCTCACGTTCCAGCCGACAGCCGCAGCGCTCAAGGTGTTGGAGTAACTGGTGGCGTTTCATCGGCGAGGCACCCCGCCCTCGACGCTTACGGGCACGAGCTCGATCAAATCAGCATCGGGAGCGGAAACCATCGGGTCTGGCCGCGGCAGGGGCTTGCCCTCCTCCAACAGCGCCTCAGCCAGTTCTTGGATCGCACTGGCGATCATCAGGCGGGCGTCGGCCAGGTCGAAGCCCTGACTGAGGGCGCCAGGGAAATCGAGCGCTTCAGCGACGACCATATGGTCACTGCCTCGGGGCAGATAAAAGGCCACGTGGTAAAACAGCATGCCTCCAGCATATCGAATTCCGGGAGCGGGCCTCGCGCCGCGTAGGTACCCATGTATTTACGGGCTGTTTTGGCGGTCACCTCTTTTGTGCTGGCCCTCTTTTTGACCTTCCTCCGGCGCAATGTATGCCGGCGCTGGAGGCGGGTGCGTCGGCTCCGAGGTGTGCGCCGGCGCAACAGCGACAACACGCGCCTCAGGCAGGTGTTGGGCTGGGAGCCGCAGACGCCGCTCGAGGAGGGCCTGCGGATCACCTACGAATGGATTTGGGGTGAGCTGATTCGCAGGGGCAGGCTTCCGGCTGCGCAAGCTGCGACCCAGTGAAATCGCTCTCTCGACGTCGAGCTGGGGCGACTGGGCGCTCAACCCTCGGGGACACTGGTGAGATCAGAGTGCTTATGGAGTTCGTGATTCGCATGCAGATCCAGAGGCAGCCGGAAGGCGTTTACTTAGCCACCTCTGAAGATCTGCCGGGCCTGGTGGCTCAAGGCCGGACGGCCGCCGAAGCGCTTGAGATAGCCCGGGACGTGGCCAGCCGCTTGATCGAGGCTCGGCGGGAGAGAGAGGGAAGGGTGACTGTGCCCGCGGTTGCGGAGCGGACTGAGTGCACGATCCCGGTGGGAGGATGAGTGGGCCCGCCTGGCTGGGTTTCGGTACCCGGAGATCGTGCGCAAGCTGAAGCGTTTGGGTTTTCCTTTTGACCACCAGGCAGCAGGCAGCCACGAGATCTGGTCTAACCCCGATACAAACCGCTACACAACGGTCCCAAATCACCCGGGGGATATGCCTGGAGGGACCCTGCGGGCAATCTTAAAGCGGGCAGGTATCAGTTCGGAAGAGTTTCTGGAGGCTTGAGGGTCTAATTGGGTGGTACGCAGGACCGTGGTGGCGCCGGAGTTCAACCGAAGCCGCATGGTTACCTGCGCCTGGAGCGCTGTTTTGGAGCTGGCTCGGCTCCCACGGTGCTGGTGCCGTTTGCGGAGGCCTTGCACCGGAACCTGGCTGCGATGCCGGTGGTCAGGGTGCGAAGCGCCGGACGTTCAGAGTGAACCCGCGGGGTCTGCTTCAAATCGCCGAGGAGGGTGAACATAGTGCCCTCGGGTGCGGCTACGACGATTGCACCCAAGGCGAACGAGCTCTCTACTTCGTGGATCTTCTTCCGCAGTGCTGATCCGGTGCGCTGGGGTCCCACGGGCCACCCCGTCCCTCGGAGCGACTTCGGGTTTCAGCTCTCCGCAGATCTCAAGTATTTTGCACACATCGCCGATCGGATTACAGGACGTTGGGGCGCGGGCGGCCATCTTCTCGTTGGCCGCCCGTTCCAGAATGACGTTGAGGTGCCCGCATCGTTCATGAGCGGATGTATGAAGGAGGTTCAGCAATGAGTCGAGGTACCGTTTGGTTGACGCTGTTAGCAGGGTTCGGCAGCGTGCTTGAGGCCCAAGTATGCACCACCATTCGCCAAGGGATACTCCGTTACCCCGAGGGTCATTACCTGGCAGGTCAGCCGCTCAAGCCGGGTTTCGATATTTTTGGATACAACTATGAGGCCCATTTGTTCGTGGGGTCCTACGCCAATGCCTACCTCGGGCGAGATGGGTTGCCGCCTTACGAGGGTGACGATACGAGTTATCTGGCCGCACACCCCGAGGCAGCCCAGAAGTGGTACTGGCCGTATCGGTCCATCACGCTGAACATGAAGTGGAACGATGCCTGGTTGAGCAACAAGGATTGTGATGGCGATGGCTTGCTGGACCGGCATCACGGCTTCTCGTCCTATGAGGGTTCGGGGGCATGGCTGACGAATCACCAGTCGGACATGGCGGACGGCGCTCACTGGACTTACTTCGTGAAGATTGTCGCCATTCCCACGTCCGCCACCATTGGGCCGCCGGAATGGCCCGACACTCGCGAGCTTACCGTGTACCTCAATGGCAAGCCAATGGGCAAACAGGTTTGGGGGAGCTTCGCCATCGTTCAAGAGGTCTACAACGACCCCATGGCAGGGGTGCACGGCTTGCTTTACAAAAGCCCAGTCAACCCCGCCCTCGGCTATTACGGGACCTTGCGCTAAGTCCAGTTCGGCATCCGCTCGCCGGACCTTCGGCTGCCTGACCTCGTGGACCGATAGTCAGCAGGCGGCGAACAGGAAGTGGGCGGGTGCTAGAGGAGACGACAGGAGGGGCTGTGCTGTCCGTCGCAGGGCAGCAGCACCAAGCACTCTGGGCATGAGCTGGATGAAGCTCATCCCTTCCGAGCATAGCTGGACTGCCTTCATGGGGCGCACCAACAACCCTGTTTCTTGTGCAGTGCTGGGGCCGTCGTGAGCGTTTCGGTAACCCCCTCCCGGAACAAGTGCACGAACCCCTAATGTGTGAAACGAGCGCTGGACCGCGCACACAGGTGAGGTGAGGAAGGCAGCGTGGTTGAGTCGACCAAACGTCTCGCTGTACTGGTCATCTGGGGTCTCCTGATGGGCTGCGTAGTGGTGGGCTCGCTACTGCCCGCCAGCTCCCCACTTGTTGTGGCGGTGAGCCAGCTTCCCGTGAGTGACAAAGCGCTGCACTTTGCTGCTTACCTGGCGCTGGCGGCCTTGCCGGTGATGGGGTTTCGGGAGAGGCGCTGCGGGCTGACCGTGGGGCTCGCGATGTTCGGGCTGGGGCTGGTGCTGGAAGGGCTGCAGCACTTCGTGGCGGGGCGCGCGGTGGAGCTGCGGGACATTGTCGCTAACGGGGTAGGTGTTGGCTGCGGTGCTCTGTTGGGTGTACCGCTGCGCGCCTGCCTGAGCCTTCTCTGAGCGCCAACGGCTTTCCTGAGCGTGGAACTCACAGGGCCGGAGGTGTGCGCGCCCAAGGCGTGAGACTTAAGGCCGCACTTCCTCGGGCAGGCGGGCCAGGATGGCTTCGAAGACCTCGCGGGCGATTGCCTCGGCGGCGCGCGCTTCCTCGAGGCTAGGCTGGTAAGGGGCGCCGGGATAGCGGAAGCGAACGGCGTAGGCACTCAGACCTTCTGCCCGTGCGGCTATTTCACGCAGGCTCGCATCCAAGTCAACACACTGGCTGCCGAGGGCGTCCAGATCGTGAACCCGCTGGAAAGGGACATCGTGCCAAGTCAGCAAAGCCTTGAAGGCTTTCTCCACAGCTTGTTGGGCGTGGAAGAGTGCGTCCTCAATGTCGGGTGGGGTCAGAGCCAGCAAGAGTGAGACGCGCCGGAGATCTTGGCTGGCCTTGAGCAGCCAAGCCTTGGTGTCTTCGTTCCGGAAGGCCTCAGCCGGCATACAATAGCTTGCCTTCCCGCACCACGGTGGAGGGCAGTGAGGCCTTCAAGTGGAGCCGGCCTTCGAAGTCGCTCTGTTTCCACACCAGAAGGTCTTTCGCGATCCGCAGACCCTGAAGGGCTCGGTAGCCCAACTTGCTATCCTGCAGCTCCGGAGGCGCCCCGTCGGGCACCACCACCAGGATGTCGTAGTCGCTGTCTGGGCCGGCGTCGCCGCGCGCCACAGAGCCGAACAGGTAGATGCGCAGGGGATGATACACCTCGACCAGGCGCCGCACGACCTCGGCCAGCACGGGATCATCGGCTGAAGGCGGCCGGAATGCCGCTGCGTGTGGTTTCCGCATCAAGCTCCCCTCTTAGTTTCCCACATGCGGCCGCGTGGTAAGTAAGCGGCGCGGCTCGCCCCGAGCCTTCCCTTCCTTACTGTGACCCAGGGGGGCGGAGGTGTGTTTGGACTCATGGCTCACTGACCGGGATGAACAGGGCTGGGTTGCGGCGGGCGGCATCCACCACGTGTGCGTAGCGGGCGGTGGTGCGCGGGTCGGCGTGGCCGAGCAGTTCCTGCACGGCGCGCAAGTCGCCGGTGTGCAGGTAACCCAGGGTAGCGGCGGTATGACGCAAGGCGTGGCAGGACAGGCCCTGGCGCTTCAGGCCGGCGGCGTGCAGGTAGCGGTCGGCGGTGGTGCGGATGTGCCGGCGGCTAAGGCGGTGTCCTTGAAAGCCACGGTCCAAAGCCACCAACAGGGGTGTGCCGACCCCGTCCCGAGGTATGTCGCCGCGCAGCTCGAGGTAGCGGGCGAGCGTTTGGGCGGTGTCGGCGCGCAGGTAGACCAGGCGCTCGCGGGTTTTGCCGCGCACCAGCAGAGCGGTGTAGCCGTCGCGCTCGGTCAGATCCTCGAGGCTGGCGCGGTGCAGCTCGATGGTGCGCAGTCCGTGCAACGCCATCAGGGAGAGCATGAGCCGATCGCGCAAGCGCTTGATTTGCTCGACGCCGGTGGCCTCATCGGGATTGGGCACGGTAGCCAGCAGGCGTGTGAGCTGTTGGCTGGTCAAGTACTTGAAGTCCTCGGCTGCCTTGTGGCTACGGGGTGGGCGGATGCCGGCCACGGGGTTATCGGGGCGCAGGCCGGCGCTGCGGGCGGCTTCGTAGAAGCGTCGCACGATGGTGAGTTTCCAGCCGATGGTGACGGGCTGGTAGCCACGCTCGACCAGCTCGGCGCGAAACAGCTTGATGTGGGCGACGGTCGCGGTAGCCGGATCGACGCTGTTGATTTCACACCAGCGCACCCAAGCCGCCACCTCGGCTTGGTAGCTGCGGATGGTTTGGGGCGAGGCGTCGCCGGAGGCCACGTCCAGGCGGAGGAACTGGGCGAAGGCGGCCTCTAGCTTGGCGCGACCCGGAGCGGGTGAGGTGAGGGGGAACAGCTGCTGGGCGACTAGCGCAGTCATCGTCGTCTTCTCTTTCCGAGCTCGTTGCCTACTGACAGGAAACCACAACGGGTGGCGGAGGGCAAACGGTGCTGATGAGGCCAGCGGCCATGGTCAAATCGGGCGCGCGCAGGAGCGCGACGCGGAAGGTCTCCAGGTGGGTGGCGTTCCAGGCTTGACGAGCGAGGGAGCGCGCCTGGTGGAACGGCTCGTCGCCGGTTTTGAGGCTCGCGATTCTTCTCGGTCTCCGTGATTCGCTTTATTTCCACGCCAGTTTTAGCGGAAAATCTGTGAATAACGAGCGTGCCTGTGCCGATTATTTCGAGCAGGCCTATGAAAATTGCGTGATTTAATCGGCATTTCCCTTCGCTTCATAGGCTCTCTTGCTTGGTTGAACAGGAATTTTGCTTGGGGCGACGATTTCGTTGCTGATACTCCATGGCACGCATGGCTTGGTCCTGTGCCTCATCGCCGAGCTGGCGGTAGCGGTTCGCGGCGCAGGAAGGGTGTCGGGTCTTTGCGCATGGCCCAATGCTGCCGGCAGTACCCATGCCGCGCGGCGGGCATCACGCAGCCGCGTTCCCGGCAGCGGATTGGCTCGTCTGCCGCGACGATGGTGGCGGGTGCCTTCCATGGCGCGTGCGCAGTCGGTTCTGGCTGCGAGCCGGACGGATTGCCATGCCCTGGCGCTTCTGGCTGCCGGGGCGCGGTCGGCGTGCCTTCTGGTTGCGGATCATAGTCCGGCAACAGTTCTGCCGCGCAGATTTCGACTTGCCTACAGGCGTGTAGGAGCGCCCGCAGAGCGGCCTCGAGGGCGCGGCTGGACGACCCCTGTTCTGGGACACCCTGTTCCGCCCGCGCCAGCTCGCCTGTATGGCGCGCCAGCTGGAGGGCACTGGCGGCCAGCGCGGAGGCAGCCAGGTTCGCTCGGCTCCCGATCCGCCGCAGCGCGTAGAGCACGCTGGTATGATGCAGGCCGCCGAAGGCCTTGGCCAACTCGGGCAGGCTGGCGTGGGGCGCCAACTGTGCCGCCACCCAGATCGCAGCATGGCGGAGGGAGACCACCTCCTTGCTGCGGCGGCGCTCCGTCGGTCGCGGACTCCCGGGTCCGTTCACCGCCATCACGGCGCGGATTGCGGCTTGCGCGGCTTGGTGCGGGGTTAGCATTTCGGGTCCCCCATTCGGGCGTCGGGCTTCCAGGGAATCCCCGCGCATGAGTGGGCTCTCAGCTGGAATCATCCGAGTCTCCCTTCTCGGTGGCGCATGGGCAGGGCACGATCACATCCCGGAACGCGTAGATCGCCTCGCCGCATTTTGGGCAAACGACCGATTCGCGCAGGCCCCAGCTTGAGTCGTAGGCGTGATTGCGGCGCACCCAATCCGGGAGATCGGCAATGGCCTTGAGGAACAGCCCGTCGCTGCGCGGGGGCGAGGCTCTAGCCCGGTGTTGGATCCAGCCCAGAAGGTAGCGGGGATGAACGCCCATGCTGGCGGCCTGCCTGGCCAGTTTGAGTGCAGCGCCTGGCCGTGGTTGGCGTCCCACAGCCCGGCTGATTGCCTGCTCGAGGGCTTGCAGCCAGCGGGCAGGCGGGCCGTTTTGCTGATTCTGCACACACAAAGCCGAGCCGGCCGAGCCATGGGATCGCGTAGCTGGTGTGGTTTGCTGCGGCGGTCGCAACGGCACCGGCGCCGGCTCTGGCAACGGCGCGGGCAGCGGCTGCGGCACCGGCCCTGGCTCTGGCGCCGGCTCCGGCTTTGGCTGTGGCTCTGGCTCTGGCAATGGCGCCGGCATCGGCTCCGGCTTACGGCTACGGCTACGGCTATGGCTACGGCTATGGCTATGGCTGGTGCAGCCGGGGTGCGTACGGGGTGCGCATTCAGTGGGCACGTTGTGCGCGCGCCGTTCGGACTTACTCAACTTGCTGGTTTTAGGCGGCTTGCCGCAGGCGAACGTGAGGCCTCTGCGAGCCAGGAACACGTGTACGGCGTCTTCGCAGTGATCTGGCCAGTCGTGGATCATGAGCCTGTGCTCTGGGTGGGGATCGAGCCATCCGCAGTCGCACAGGGCGCGCACCAGCTCGGCTGGATCGCGGTTCTCGGGCCAGCCGACAGCGGCTGCGATTGCCTCATCCGGGAATCGCCCGATATCGCCCGCTGGCGCATAGCGGGCGGTGAAATGCCAGAGCAGCTCCAGGGTTCCCACGGCCATCGGCCAGGGAACCCCCAAGCGCCTGGCCAGCGCCTTGGTCTTAGGGTGCTCCGGGGTGCCCCGTTTCACGGCTCCTCCTTTCCAGCACGCTTCAGGTACTGGCGGCAGAACTCCTGCAGCCTTTCCACCTCCACGCCCTGGTCCCATCGCCGGGGCATGCGCAGGATCATGCGGCAATAGCTTGCCGCGCCCTGGGGGTCGCGCCTGGCGAGCTCGCAAATCCAGGCAATCTCATGCTCGGTCGTGTACCGGTAGCTCATGCTGGCTCTTCCCGTCCTCATCAAGGAGCTGGAGCGCTTCTTGCGCGCTGTGGACTAGGCCGGTCAGGGCGCCAGCGCGCGCCCACTGCTTGAGCCTGTGCTGTTGCAGGGGCGTGGCGGTGCAGCCCGGGCGCTTGATCTCGATTTCAAAGTGGCGGCCTCGGTAGCAGCCGTACAAGTCAGCGTCGCCGGCGTAGCTTGCCGCGCTCCCGTGCCGCTTGCGCACCACCAAGCCGGGAAGGCGGCGCAGGGCCTGCAGGATGGCCCGCAGGATGGCAGATTCGCGGGATGGAACCTTCATGGCGAGCTCCTAAAAGGGAACCGCTTCCTCGGGTCGCTGGGCGTCGGCTTCCAGCTCGACTGGCATGCGCTCGACCAGGGGTTTGAGCATCTCGTGGTACTGGCGGGCTCGCTCTCGTTCCGCTTCGCTGAGCCGACGCACGAAGGCGAAGGTGGCGCGGCTGTAAGCGATGCCTTGGGCGTTCTTGGTGCGTTCCAGGCCCAAGCGCGTGACGACCGCGTAGTAGGGCACGGCTTGTGCGGTGAGCTTGAGCAAGTATTGTTTGGCGGCCTTCAGGCTGGTGGGCGGCAAGCTGATGACCTCAGGCAAAAGCAGGTTGCCGCGCAGAACAAAAAGCTGCTTGATCTGCTTGCAGGCCTGAGCGCGTCCGCCGGGCACGCTCTCCCAGCGGGCCAGTGGGCAGGCCAGGCAGGCGCCGCCCGGATGGCCGCGCCCGCTGCTGCCATCGCCCGACCAGCAATCGGGCGGCTGGCCACCGCCGCTTTCCGAGATAGGCTGGGCGTAGTAGGCGCGGGTGTCGCGCGCCAGCACGATGACGCCCTCGATCACAGGCTCCATGCTCTCGCCTTCCAGCGCGGGCACGGCCCACTGCAGTCCGCCCCCGGCCGGCATTTTGATGCGGGGCAGATCGAACTCCGACAGCCCGCCGGCACCGATGTTGGTGCTGAGGGCGGTGTTGATGGTGTCCAGGTCCGTGTGCAGGGCCAGGATCACGGCCTGGGAATCGGGTTGTGCCAGTGGTTGCGTCATGGTTATGCCTTTCTGGTGCGAAGGGAATGGACAAAGGAAATCTTCAAGCTGTTGCCCAGAGGCGCAGGCAGTGCGGCGCGCACCTCCTCCTCGGTGAACAGCCGCTGCTGCTGTTGGCAACGCAAGCGGACCTCTTCGGCCAGCTCGCGCACGAAGGCCTTGAGCGACTGCGTGTTGTAGTTTTCCGAGACGTACTGGGCCAGCTCGCTGGCCTTCAAGGCCGCGATGACCTGGCTGCGGCCGTTCAGCGGGCTGGCGTAGACGTCTTGGGCCAGGTAAACGGTGTAGCCACCCAGTTTCATGGAGACGACCCCGTCGGTGACAAACTGCGGCACCAAGGCCTGCTCGAGATCGTCGAGCCGTGCGGCCACGGCTTTGAGTTCCGCATCCAGATCGCGCTTGCGCTTTTCCAGCGCGACGAATTCTTTGAGTTGTTCCATGTTCATGGCAGTTACCCCTTGATTTCGGCGAGGATCGCCTGAATGACTTCGGCGCGGCGCTCGAGCGCGCGCATGATGCGCTCGTCCACAGTGCCTTTGGCGACCAAGTGGATGTGCTCGACCGGGCGTGTCTGGCCTGGTCGGTGCACGCGCGAGCGCGCCTGATCGTACTCGCCTAGCGAGAAGCTGAGCGAGTAATAGAGAGCGTAGCGGGCGCGGCTCAAATCCACCCCTACGCCACCGCTAGAGATCTGCACCGCCAGCACCTGAGCCTCGCCGGCCTGCCAGCACTCGAGCTCATCCCGGCGGCCGGAGAGTTCCCGACAGGTGGAGCCCAGCGAGGCGCAAGCCTCTTGGACGGCATCCAGGTCAGCGTGGAAACGGCAGAAGACCACCGCCGGCTCCTTGGTTCCGATGTCCTCCAGCGTGTCTTCGAGGAGCCGCTGTTTGGCCCAATCCAGGCGCCGATAGCGCTCGTCGTCGGTTTTGACCCAGCCACCCGTGAGTTGCTGGAGGCGGAGCAGTTTCACCATGGCGTTGGCGGCCGTGACGCGACCCTCACGCACCTCGGCCATGAGGTCTTCTTCCAGGTCGCGGTAGACCCGGCGTGCTTCTGGGGAAAGCTCGCAATGGTAGGTCACGGACACCTCGGGCGGCAGCTCGAGCACGTCTTTGGCGACGCGGAAGGTCACGCGCCGGATGAGCCTCTCCAGCTGGTCGAGGTTTTGGTAGGCGGTGACCTGCTTGTTGTGGAAGCCGCCCAGGACGGCGTAGGTCTGCTTGAAGGCGTGGAAGGAGGGGCCGAAGAGGGAGGGGTCGAGGAAGCGGAACTGGGCGTAGACATCCAGCGGCGAGTGCGGCAGGGGCGTGCCCGTGAGAGCGAGGCGGTGGCGCGCCCGGTGGCGCAGCCGCTTGAAGTACAGCGAGGCCTTGCCGCCGGGACGCTTCAGCTTGTGAGACTCGTCGGCCACGACCAAGTCCCAGGCTTGCCGTTCGGCCCAGCTCGCGAACGGCTCCCGCCAGGCCGAGTCGTAGTTGATGACGGCCACAAAAGGGAGGGCTTTGGTTTCGGCCAGCCGCAACTTTTCCTCGGCCAGGCGCTGCTTGTCGGTCACGCTGCCAACGTCCTCATCCAGCGCTACGGTGACCAAGGGCACACCGAGGTGATGCTCAAGCTGCTCAACCCACACCCGGATGACGCGCAAGGGACAGGCAATGAGCACGCGCATGGCGCGGAGGGCGAGCAAGATCATGCAGGCCATCAGGCTTTTGCCCGTGCCCATTTCGCATGCCAGCAGCACGCCCGGCGAACCCTGACTGAATCGCTCCATGGCAAAGTGGTAGGCCGCGATCTGGTGCCGCCAGGGCTTCGTTTTCAGGCCCGCAGGGAGCGCGAGAGGTGGCTTCGGCGCCCCTGTGGGCTCGAGCCTTCGCTCGCTCGCCGCCCTGCCGCGCGGCGCCAGCAGGGCGGCAAATCGCTCTGTGCTCTGCAGGTGGGGGATCGAGGAAGCGATGGTTGCGGCATGTAGGCGCGTGGCCGGGTAGGTCCAGGCCTTACGCGCGGCTTCCCAACAGGCGCCCGGAATCCGCTGGCACACGAGCAGATAGGAGAACGGCGCGCGGAGCAGGATGCGTCCCTGATCCAAGTCCGCGATGACCTTTTCGCGGTCCACGACTATATGGTGGGGCAATTTTGCGAAAGAAAGCGGCCCGAAAAGCGGCCCAAAAGCGGCCCAAAAGCGGCCCGAAGATAAGGCGAAGGCGCGGTCAGTCGCTGCGCAGGCCGCGCTGTAGGAGAGCCTCGATCCGGATGGACTTGGAGGATCGGTCGGGCAAGTCTCCTGAGCGCCAGCCGCGCAGGGCCCTGGGAGTCACGTTCGCCCGCGCTGCGATCTCCTGGATGGTGCACAGGTGGCGCTCACGGTAGCTGGCGATGAGGCCTGGCCGGAGGGCAAGGGGTGTGGGGGACGGCGTAGGCTCAGCAGGCCCGAGGTCCAGGCTGTGCGCGGGTAAAGTGACCTCGACGATCTCGAATTGTGTCAGGTCGAGGTGCTGGCCCAGCTCCGTCCACCAGCCTGGGCGGTCGCCCCGGATCGTGAAGACGAGACCGGTTCCCGGATGCCTGAGCGTGACTGCTGTGACAGACCCCCGCAGATCGACGGTCACGGGCCGAAAACAAAAATAGTGGCGCGCCCCGCTGCTCATTCTCCGCCCCTGCGGCCCACTTGCTGGTGTTCCCGAGAGCAAATGAGTGCGAGAGTTGTGATCTTGCGCGAGGCAGGATCGGGCTTCGAGGGGCAGCAAGCTTGCCTTCACCGTCGGCGGCTGCGAGGGTGGGCAGGATAGCCTCGCTGGTCGGCGTGCGCCAACAAATCATATGTGCCCGCATCTGTTTGAAACAGCAAGAGATTGAGTTGTCACGTTTGTTTCGCTTTCCTCGAGCTTGCGCGAGGAGCGGAGTCGCTCCCAATCCAACCCATCCCGGCGGGCATTTCGGAGAGTTAGCCTGCCGGGAGGCTCTAGAAGCATGCTGCCACACCTCGGTAAGCGGAAAAATCACTGATTTTTCCTAACTATGGGGAACGATTAGGAAAATTTTCTCTTGACAGCGGGGTAAGCTGTGCTATAGTTGGTGTAGGTCGCTTTTGGAGCGGCCCCCCCAGAGGGAGGCGGGCCCTCTCGAAACAAACCCGCAGCCCACCCTAGCGAGCGCCGGGACGCTCGTGAAACTCCTTCCCGCAGACTTTTCCCCGTGAGGTGTGTCTGGGTGAATGCTCGAATCCCTCTGTACACCGCCGATGGCGCACTGGCTGAGTGGATCAGTCTCCAGCGGTTGGCCCGCTTAGAGGCCGACGGCATGATCCGCCGGGTGATCAAGCATCCCAAGGGACATGTGTGCCGGGCCTACTTATCTTGCCGGTCGAGCGAAGGCCGTCCCATTGCGTTGCACCAATACTTGGGTACGCGCTACAGCTTTCGCGAGCGCCTGCCGGCAGGATATCGGAGCTGGACGTTGCGGCGCCTGCCTACCGCTTGGCGTCCCTTTTTCTTGGCCACGGTGCTCGAGCGCTGCCGCGATGCAGCGCGAGCCGGGTGAGCCGAGCCAGCTGGAGCAGGCTGGTGGCCGGGAGCTGAGCGTTCGGGGATGGGCTCCGGGTGGCAGCGCGGGGATGTGATTGGGCTGGCCCCTGGCAGATGCCCGTGGTGTCATGGCCTGGGTCTCCGGCGTCATTCACGCGGCGTGAGGCCTTGTAAGTGCGCGCTCAAGAAGATCTTCCGGATTTGCTTGGCAAAGTATCACGAGCTGAGGCGGGAAGCTTGGAAATATCGTCTTGGCCGGCGGTGGTGGCGGAACATTGACTATCTGGCCGACTTCCTTTTGCTTTGCCGCCGGCAGCTGGATGGCTGGGAGCGGCGATTGTTTCAGATGTATTTTCTGGAGGGCCAGCCCTGGTATGCTTGCGCGGGCAAGCTGGGGGTAGATCGGGGTAATTTCTTTCACGCGGTTTATCGGATCGAGGCCAAGTTAGGACGGGCGCTTCGGGAGACTGAGCCCTATCCGCTCTATCCGCTCTCGGATTACTTTGCCGGTTCGCGGCGGTGGGCGAAAGGGGGCAGGGGGTAAGTTTTGGGCACATCTGCGGGTCCTTCCCGGCCCCGGCAACGGCGGGTGGAATGGCTGGCACGCTGTGGCCAGGGTCTGGCGCTCGCGGAAGGTTGACAGGTTGACAGATGCCTGCAGGAGTGATGTGACTTGGCCGCTGGGCGCGAGCTCCTCAGCCAAGCCGAGTACGCGCGCCATCGGGGCGTCAGTCGCCAGTACATCAGCCGCCTGGCCAAGGCCGGCGTGCTGGTGGTGCGCGGCGGCAAGGTGGATGTGGCCGCCTCCGATGCCGTGCTCGATGACCGCCCGGAGAAGGTTTCCGAAGCCGCCACCAGCGCTCCCGAAGAGGCGGGTGGGCAGACGACCAGCTATGCCCAGGCCAAGCTGGCCGACATGCTCTTCCGCGCCCGGTTGCGCAAGCTCGAGTACGAGACCAAGTCGGCGAAGCTGATCCCGACCGACGAGGTCAAGGCGGTGTGGTTCAAGCAAGCCCGGCAGATTCGTGACAAGTTACTCGCCCTGCCGGCCAAGCTGGCGCCGCAGTTGGCGGCTGTCAGTGACGTGCGGGCCGTGCGGGAGTTACTGGACAGCGAGATCGAGGGGATCCTAAAGGGTCTTCAAGATGACATCCGCTATCGCCGGCCTTGAGGAATGCCTGGAGCAGCTGGCGGCGGGCTTGGAGCCGCCGCCGCGGCAGACCGTGTCGGAGTGGGCGGACCAGAATCGGTGGCTATCCTCGGAGGCTTCAGCCGAGCCGGGACCGTGGCGAACGGATCGGGTGCCTTACCAGCGCGCCATCCTAGACGCGCTGACGCCCAACAGCCCTTACGAGTGCGTGGTGATGATGGCCGCGGCACAGACAGGAAAAAGTGAATGCCTACTTTGCCTGGTCGGCTACATCATCGACCGCGATCCCGGGCCGATCCTGGTGGTGCTGCCGCGGGTCGAAGACGGCGAGGCCTGGAGCAAGGACCGGCTGGCGCCCATGCTGCGCACGACGCCGTGCCTGGTGGGCAAGGTGGCCGACGTGCGAACGCGCGACTCGAACAACCGCATCTTGCACAAGCAGTTTCAAGGGGGCAGCATCACCATCGCCGGCGCCAACTCGCCCGCGGGCCTCGCCATGCGGCCCATTCGTTACGTGCTGCTCGATGAGGTGGACCGCTATCCAGCCTCGGCGGGCACCGAAGGCGATCCGGTCAGTTTGGCCATCAAGCGCTCGGCCACCTGGTGGAACCGCAAGATCCTGCTGGTTTCCACGCCGACTATCAAGGGCGCCAGCCGCATCGAGAGCTGGTGGCTGCGCAGCAATCAGTCCAGCTACTGGGTGCCGTGTCCAGAGTGTGGCGCCTACCAGGTGCTGGTCTGGCCAAACCTGGAGTGGCCCGAAGGGCGGCCGGAGGAAGCGCAATACCGCTGCGCGCACTGCGGCGTGCTGATTGCGCCGCACCGCAAGCCGTGGATGCTGGCACGCGGTGAGTGGCGGGCGGCCAACCCCAAGTCCAAGATCGCGGGCTTTTGGATTTCCCAGCTCTACTCGCCCTGGAAGGAGTGGCCGGAGACGGCGGCCGAGTTTTTGGAGGCCAAGCACGGCGGGCCGGAGACGCTGCGCGCCTTCATCAACACGGCGCTGGGTGAGCCCTGGGACGACGAGGCGGAAACCAGCGTCGAGGTGGCCACGCTCATGAACCGGCGCGAGGCGTTCGGTGCGCGGCTACCGGCCGGCGTGTGCGTGTTGACCGCGGGGATTGATCTTCAAGTGGATCGGGCGGAGCTGGAGCTAGTGGGCTGGGGACGCGGCGAGGAGTCGTGGTCGGTGGAGTACCGCGTCTTTCCCGGTGATCCCAGTGCTCCCCAGCTTTGGCAGGCGCTCGATGAGTATCTCAAACGAGAATGGCTGCACGAGTACGGCATCAAGCTGCCGGTGGCGGCCTGCGCGATTGATTCGGGCTTCCACACCCAGGCGGTGTATGAGTTCTGTCGCACGCGCTACGGGCGGCGCATCTTTGCGATCAAGGGCAAGGGCGGCCCGCTGCCGGTGTGGCCGAAGCGCCCGAGCCGGAGCACGCTGGGCCGCACGCCCTTGTGGATTGTGGGTGTGGATAGCGCCAAGAGCGTCATCTACAGCCGGCTCAAAGTGGAGCAGCCGGGGCCGGGCTACTGCCACTTCCCGCACGAGCGCAACGAGGAGTTCTTCGAGCAGTTGCTCTCGGAGGTGCTGGTGACGAGCTACGCCCGTGGGGTGCCCGTGCGGGAGTGGCGGCGCAAGAAAGGCGTGCGGGGTGAAGTGCTGGATGCACGGACTTACGCCTACGCGGCGCTGTGCGGGCTGGTCTCGATGGGCTTCAGGCTGGACGCCGAGGCTGATCGGATCGCCGCGCTCAGGCCGGCGGCCGCGAGCGAGGACAACCCCGCGGCGCCCGGACGCAGAGTGCTGCGCAGCCGGTGGATGGAATCCGGGGTGCGCAACTTTTAAGAGGCTCACCATGGAAAACCGCGAGTTTCTCCAAGCCCGGTCGTTCGGCAAGGTTGCCGTGCCGACGCCGGGCACGCCTGTGCCCATCACCACGGACACCAACCTGCGCGCGGCCAAGCTGCGCTTTGCCGTGGTGATCGGGGAGACCGGGCGGGTCTTCCTGGGTGTGGCGGGGATGAACAAGGCCACCGGCAGCGGCGTGATCAAAGAGTTCTGGCCCACGGGCGCAGGTGGCGGGATTGCCGACGAGCTGATCCTCGAATCCCAAAACGGCGATTTGCTGCGGCCCGCTGACTACTACGTGGACGCGAACGTGGTGGGCGAGGGGCTGATCGTGGCCTACTGGGTCTGGGTCCCGCACTGGGCGTGATGATCCGCGAGCTACGGATTGGGTGGCGGCTGCGGCCGCTCATGGGGAATTCAAGGAGCTTAGCAAGATGAAGTTCTCCGTAAACGTTGCCATTCAGATGCTGGCGCTGGTAGCGCAAGCCATCAACGCGACTCAGGATTTATTGCCCGGGCGCGGCAAGTTCTGGGCCATGGTGGTGCTGTCGGTGGTGCAAGGCCTCACCGCCGTATTGGCCCACTTTGCCAACCCCGACGGCACGCCGGCGGCAGCGCCCTACATCAAGCAGTGAAGGTGGCAGACGCTGTGCGCCTGCCAGCTGGTGGCTTGCGGTCGCGGCCGGGGGCGCAAGCTGGGCACCTATGGCGCCACCCTGGCGGCAATTTCGGCCCCAACGGAGTTAGAACTTCATACCGGCCAACTTGCCGTCGGCGGTAAGGTAGAGGTCCTTCAGGTACCCGCTGCGCACGCGCGTCCAGCCATGCACGGTTTTGATCTCGAAGCGCGCGGCGAGGCGACTCAATTTGATGCGGTAATGGCGCAGGCCATCGTGCTCGATCTTGTGCAGATGACCGTGGCGGTCGAGGGTCCAGCCGTTCTGTGTGGCCCAAGCGATGAGTTCTTCCCGTGTCATAGCCCTTTCATTCATCGCTCAACCAGCACCGAAAGGCAGGCACAATTCGACAGCTGGAACTGGCGCCATTTCAAGCAGACGCGGGCGCGGATGATTTAGCGGGGATGTACACGGAACAGCAGCTTCAGGCTCTGCGCGATGCCCTGGCCAACGGCGTGCGCCGAGTGCGCTTTGAGAATCGCGAGATCGAGTACCGCAGCATTGAGGAACTCAAGGCCGCCATCGCCGCCGCCGAGGCCGACGTGGCCAAGGCCAGCGGCAAACCGGCGATCCGGCAGGTCCGGATCTGGACCGAGAAGGGGTTCTGAGGCGTGGGTTTCTGGAAGCAGCTTCAGGCAGCGGTGAGGGGCGCCCCCTGGCCCCGGCGGCGGGCAGCGGCTGATTACGAGGCCGCGGCGGCCACGCGCCGCACCACCGGCTGGCTGCCGGCGACCAGCGACATCAACACGCTCGTCTTCCGCAATCTGGACACGCTGCGCGCGCGCTCGCGCGACATGGTGCGGCGCAATCCCTGGGCGGCCAACGCGCTCGATGCCTTCGTGGCCAACGCCATCGGCACGGGCATCAAGCCGCAGTCGCTCCATCCGGATGCGCGGCTCAAGGCGCGGATTCAAGAGTTGTGGCTGCGCTGGACCGACGAGGCCGACGCCAGCAATCTGACCGATTTCTACGGCCTTCAGGCGCTGGCCTGCCGCGCGGTGATGGAGGCCGGCGAGTGCTTGATCCGGCTGCGGCCGCGCCTGCCCAAGGACGGCCTGACGGTTCCCTTGCAGCTGCAGTTGCTCGAAGCCGAGCATCTACCGACGGGCGAGACGAGAAAGCTCGAGAACGGCAACTACGTTCGCGCGGGCATCGAGTTTGACCAGATCGGGCGGCGCGTGGCTTACTGGCTCTACCGCGAACATCCTTTCGACACGCTCAACCCAGTGGCCTCGACCGAGCTGGTGCGCGTGCCAGCCGATTCGGTGCTGCACCTGTTCCGCCCCATTCGGCCCGGCCAGTTGCGCGGCCAGCCGTGGCTTACCCAGGTCTTGGTGAAGCTCTACGAGCTCGACCAGTACGACGATGCCGAGCTGGTCCGGAAGAAGACGGCGGCCATGTTTGCCGGCTTCATCCTCAAGAACGCCCCCGAGGACCAGATGCTGGGCGAGACGGTGACGGATCAAAGCGGCGCCGCCCTGGCGGGTCTGGAGCCGGGCACGCTTCAAGTGCTGCTGCCGGGCGAGGACATCAAGTTCTCCACCCCGGCCGACGTGGGCGCCAGCTACGAGACCTTCATGCGCGTGCAGTTGCGCTCGATTGCCGCCGGCATGGGGATCACCTACGAGCAGTTAACCGGGGATCTGACCGGCGTCAACTACTCCTCGATCCGTGCCGGGCTGCTCGAGTTCCGCCGCCGCTGCGAGCAGTTCCAGCACCAGGTGCTCGTCTACCAGTTCTGCCGACCGGTGTGGCGGCGTTGGATCGAGGCGGCGCTAGTGAGTGGCGCTCTGCCCAAGCAAGGCGACGTAGCGCTTTACTACGACGCCAAGTGGATTCCGCCGGGCTTTGCCTGGGTCGATCCCTTGAAGGACATCAAAGCGCAGATCATGGCGGTGCGGGCAGGGTTCAAGAGTCGTGCCGAGGTGGTCTCTGAGCAAGGTTACGATGCCGAGGCGATTGATCGGGAGATCGCGGCCGACAACGCACGGGCCCGGGAGCTGGGCCTCAGCTACGACACCGACCCTTCGAGCGAGGACAGCGAGGAGTCATGAGGAGACGCGAACAGGTCCTGCGCCTATTGGGCGCCAAGCCGCTGCTGGTTGAGGTGGGTAAATTGGAAGCCACTTACGGCTTGCGCAGGCCATATGCGGTTCAGGACGGTGTGGCCGTGGTTGATGTGGCCGGCGTGCTGGCCAACGAGCCATCGCTGTTCGATGCGATCCTGTTGGGCGCTACGGCCTACGGCGAGATCCTTGAGGAGGTCGAGCAGGCCATCGCTGATCCCGAGGTGCGCGGCGTTCTGCTGCGCGTCAATTCGCCGGGCGGCGATTCGGAGAACGCCTTCGAGACCGCAGCCGCGCTGGCCGAACTGGCGCGCCAGAAGCCGATCTGGGCCGTGGCCGATAATTCGATGTTCAGCGCAGCGTACTTGCTGGCAACAGCGGCGGAGCGGATCTATGTGCCCGAGTTCACCGGTGGCGCCGGCTCGATCGGGGTCTACGCCGAGCACGTGGATTGGAGCGAGTACAACCGCAAGCTGGGCGTCAAGGTCACCTACATCGCCGAGGGCGAAGGCAAGACCGACGGCAACCCCAACGAGCCGCTGTCGGAGGCGGCGCGGGCGGCGCTTGAGGCCGAAGTCCGGCGGCTCTACGGGCTGTTCGTAGAAGCCGTAGCCAGCCGCCGCCCGCTCAGTTCTGAGGCCGTGCGCCAACTGGGCGCTGCCCTCAAGTACGGCCCCGACGCCGTGGCCGCCGGCTTGGCCGACCGCACGGGCACCTTCCGCACGGCGCTCGCCGATCTGGCCGCATTCGTAAGACCAACTTCAATTGCGCAAGGAGGCAGACGTATGAAGGAAGAAACGGTTCGGGCGGAAGTGCCCGAGCCCACCATCGACCTGGAGGCGATCCGCGCCGAAGCGCACCGCGAAGGCTACGCCGAGGCGCGCGAGATCGTCGAGCTGTGTGCCCTGGCCGGCCTGCCGGCGCGAGCGGCCGCGCTGCTCGCCAAGCACGCCAGGGCCGCGGAGGCACGCCAGTATCTCATCGAGGCCCGCGCGGCCGAAGACGCCCCAGAAATCCGCTCGCACGTGATGCCGGAGACCGCCACCAGCGCCAAAGTGCCGCTCGAGCAGAATCCGGTCATCAAGGCGGTGGAGCGGCTAGCCAAAGGAGGGAACTGACATGGCTGCCAAGACCGAACCCAACTACCTGGGCGACTGGCTGAAGTTCGAAGAGGACAACCTCTACAGTCGCGATCAAGTGACGGTGGCTTCCGGCCAGAACCTCAAGACCGGCACCGTGGTGGGCATCATCACTGCCACCGGGATGGCGACCCAACTTGCGCCTTCGGCCAATGACGGCTCGGAGAACGCGGCCGGCGTGCTCATCGGTGACGTGGATGCGAGCGCGGCGGACACCCCGGGTGTGATCATCGCGCGCCATGCCGTCTGCTCCGACAAGGGGCTGGTGTGGCCGAGCGGGATTACGGGTCCGCAGAAGAACACCGCCCTGGCGCAACTCAAGGCCCTGGGCATTCTCGTCCGCGAAGGAGCGTGAGCCATGCTGAATCCTTTTTCTTCCGACGCTTTCGACATGGCGGCCCTCACGGCCGCCATCAACAAGATCCCCAACACCTACGGGCGCCTGGAGCAATTGAACCTGTTTCCGCCCGTCGGTGTCCGCACGCGCACCATCATCATCGAGGAGATGAACGGCGTGCTCAACCTGCTCCCCACGCGTCCGGTGGGTTCGCCCGGTACGGTGGGCACGCAGGCGAAACGCAAGGTGCGCTCGTTCGTCATCCCGCACATTCCGCACGACGATGTCGTGCTGCCCGAGGAGGTCCAAGGCATCCGCGCCTTCGGCTCGGAGACCGAGATGGACGCTTTGGCCAACCTCATGGCCCAGAAGCTTCAGACCATGCGCGCCAAGCACGCCATCACGCTCGAGCACCTGCGCATGGGCGCGCTCAAGGGCGTGATCCTCGATGCCGACGGCTCCACCCTCTACGACCTCTACCAGGAGTTCGAGATCACGCCCAAGGTGGTGAACTTCGCCCTGACCACGGCCTCGACCGAAGTGCTGCTCAAGGTGCTCGAGGTCCGCCGGCACATCGAGGACAACCTCAAGGGCGAGTTCATGACCGGCGTGATGTGCCTGTGCTCGCCGAGCTTCTTCGACGCGCTGACCACGCACCCCAAGGTCAAGGAAGCCTACCAGCGCTGGCGCGAGGGCCTGGTGCTGTTCTCGGACAACCGCACCGGGTTCACCTTCGGCGGGGTGACGTTTGAAGAGTACCGCGGCCAGGCGACCGACTCCAGCGGCACCGTGCGCAAGTTCATCGCCGACGGTGAGGCGCACTTTTTCCCGCTGGGCACGGCCACCACGTTCCGCACCTACTTTGCCCCGGCGGACTTCAACGAGACCGCCAACACGCTCGGCCTGCCCCTCTACGCCAAGCAGGAGCCGCGCAAGTTCGGCCGGGGGACCGATTTGCACACGCAATCGAACCCGCTGCCCATCTGCCACCGGCCCGAAGTGCTGGTCCGGGCGACCAAGGCCTGAGCGATGGCTGGTTGGGCGTGGCTGGTGCACAAGCTGAACGAGCAAGTCTTGGCGGCCTTCGGTCGGCAAGTAATCTACACCCCGCAGGCGGGCTCATCGTTCACGCTGACTGGCATTGTGGACCAGGCGGCTCGGGCGGAGGACGCCGCGCCGGGCACGTATGCGCTGCTGTTCGTGCCGGCGGCGGCTTTCCCGGATCCGCCGGCGCGGGGCGATGAGGTCAGCCTGGACGGCGCGCTCTACAAGGTCGTCGATCTTGCAGCCGACGCCGAGGGCGGCCTCCGCCTGGTGCTGCATTTCCACCGGGCGGGGTGACGCCGAGAGCGAGCGCGCCGCGCCCACTGCCGCTTGTAGCATCATAAGTACATGAGCAAGACTCGCGGGATTCAGGATTTCGTCCTGGAAGTTAAGTTCTACCGTGAGCAGGATGGGCGCTGGCTGGCGGACATCCCGGCGCTACCCGGAGTCACCGCTTATGGGCGCACGAAGAAACAGGCTTGCGCAGCGGCGCAGGCGCTGGCCTTACGCTTGATCGCCGACCGGTTGGAGCACGGGGAGGCTGTGCCGGGCGAACTTCAGGTGTCCTTCGTTGCCGCCTGAGTCTACGGGCCGCTGGCCATCGGTCAAAGCTTCGAAAGCGCTGGCTGCCCTCCTCCGCATTGGCTGGCGGATCAAGCGGCAGAGAGGCTCGCACCGAATCTTGGAGAGACCCGGCTGGCCTGATGTGCTGTTTGCCTACCATGACCAAGTGACGCTCGGACCAGTGGCGCTGAAGCTGCTGGCCGAAAAGACGGGCCTAAAACCCGACGATCTGTAACTTAGTTGTCAGTTCTCAAGGTCACGCGACCCTTCAAAACTCATCCGTGCCGAGCGTTCGCATCTGGTTCCGCAGGCAACTCCGGGTGGATCACCTGAACTTTCACGAGCTTGAGATGCTCAAGCTGGGCACCGTGGGGCTGGCGGCGGTCAAGAACCGGCTGGCCGCCGGCCTGGGGCCAACGGACGGGCCGGCCAAACCGCTCACCAAGCGCTACGCGATCTATAAGAGCAAACGCCTGAGGCGGCGTGCCGTGCGCGATCTCTCGCTCACTGGCAGCATGCTCGGCAACCTGTCGGTGCGCACGGTGAGCGAGCGCGCAGCCAAAGCGGCCCTCACCTCCCGCAAGGAGCGCATCAAGGGACTGGTCAACATGCGTCGTGAACCGTGGCTGGTCTTCTCGCCGCGTAACCGCGCCGCCGTCCTCGAGGCCGCCCGCCGCATCTTGCGCGAGATCACGCCACGGCTAATCGTCGAGCGCTTGCTCGGAGGCCGACAGTCATGATCAACCCGGCTGAGCTGGTGGATGCACTGGTTGAAAAGCTGCGCGCGATCCCGGAGCTAGTCGCGGAGATGGAAGGCGACCCGCAAAGAATCCGCGCCTACCACGACCTCTATCCCAAGCGCGTCAGCCTGCCCCTGGCGATCTACGAGATGCCAGTGCCCTCGATCCTGGTCGCTTGGCAGGGAACCACACCGGGCAGCTTCGGTGCCGGCGAAGCCTGGAAACACAACCTCTCGCTTTACCTGCGCGCGCGGGAGACGCTCGAAGGTGACCCGCCCACGGCTTACTACCGCCTCTTTGATCTGATCGTCAACGGCGTGCCCGCCGGGAGTGCGCTGAAGATGCTCTACACCACCATCCACCCCCGCTGCCACCCGATGGATCTGCCTTCGATCCAGCGCGCGAGCGACGAGCAAGGGACAGACTACTTCGAAGTTACGGTGAGCTTCACCGAGATGGGAGATTGAGATGCCCGCCAACATTCGCGAAACCAAGATCGGCTTTGGTTACAAGAAACAGACCGATCTGTCAACGCCCAACGTCTCCGGTGACCTCTGGAGCCTGACCAAGACCAACGCCGCGCTTGCGACCGTGACGCTGAACACCGAAAACGATGCCGCCGATCTCGGCAAAGGGCACGAGTTCGCCACGCAAGTCTTCAAATCCCACTGGGACGTGAGCGGCTCAATCGAGAAGTTTCTCACCAGTGAGATCGCCGCCTGGGCGTTCGTCTTTGGCTTGGGTGGCCGCACAAAGAGCGGCACCCCGCCCGCGATCACCTATACTTGTACCCCGCAGGATCCGGTTACGGGCGGCATTGAGCTGCCGGCGTTTTCTTTTGTCGAGCAGATCCGGCCGGGCGCGAGCGCGGTGCTCGACCGCATGGCGGTGGGCTGCGTGATCGAGGATTTCACCATCACGATCGGCTCGGGGCCGGGTCGGGCCAACTCGCGTATCGCAATCCACTTCGCCGGCTCGGGGAAACTGGTGGAGCCGAGCGGAATCACACTGCCGGCGGGCACTACCGAGCATCTGCTGCCCGGCGCCAGCGCTCAGGTGACCATCAACGGCGTGGACTATGTCACCAGCCGCAACCTGGTCTCGCTCGAGCTGGGCTTCAAGAATAATCTCAGGCTCGACTCGGGCTTCTACCCTGGCTCAGGCACACAGGACGGCGCGGCCATCCGCGGCCGGATGGAGTTCGGTGACCGTGAGGCCTCGCTCAAGTTTGTGGCGCGCTTTGAGCACGGCTCAACTGAACTGACCAAGCTCCGCAACCAGACCACCGGCACGGCCGTAGTCGGCCTTCAGGGCGACCTGATCTCGGGTAGCGATTACCACTCGCTCGAGGTGAGCTTCCACAAGGTTGCCTTCCGGACCGCGGTGGTCGGCGATACCGACGGCATCGTGACCATCGAGGTCGAGTGCACGCCGCTGTGGGATGCGACCAACGGCCTGCTCACGGCGGTGGCCAAAACCACTCAGGACAACATCGGATAGCCATGTTCGATTCACAAAAAGAAATCCACGTGCAGCTTCGCTCCGCCGAGGGCGCGCGTACGGTCAGGGTCCGCTTCCCGAACGATGAGGAGTGGATCGAGCGCCAGCGGCGCCGCAAGATCATCATCAAGCATCTGGGGCGCGGCGTCTCGGAGACGACGATCCCGAACGCCGAAGAGGTGGATGCTGCCTTGTTCGCTAAGATCCGCTTGGATGATGGTGATGAACTGGACGCCTATGAAGCCAGCCGGATCATCGAGCAGTTGGGCCAGGCAGATGTGGACGAGGTGCTCGAGGAGGCGGGCGGGTTCCGCGTCGTTCTGCGCGTGCCCGGTGGGATGACCGAACACGTGCTACGCATGCCGAGCGCCAAAGACGTGATCGAGTATCGCCGCGGTTTTGCCCGCATTCTGGATCTGCCCTTCAACCGCCAGGAGCTGACGGTGAACTTGGCCGCTGCCGGCACCCTGTATCAGAAGCTCTGCCAGACGAGCGAGGGCTACGCCGGCGCCGTCCCGATCATCCACCAAGCGGTAGCAGTGAAGGCGGCCATCGATGCGCTCGAGGCCGGCTTTGAGGAGCGCGAGGGAAACTGCTGAGCGGGGAGTGGCCCGAGCGGCCCTCCCTGCGCTACCTGGTCTACTGGTCGCTGCGGCGGGAGCAACTCTGCGATCCACGACTGTGCCCGGACGCACCGGATGACGGCGGCCGTTGCGACCATTGCCCGCTCGACCGCTTGGATGGCGCGCAAAACTCCGAGGCGGGCCAACTCCTGCGCCGGGCGCTCGATCTGCGAACGGCCTTGAAACTGGGCGTCAGCCTCTCACTGGATGAGATCGCCGCGGATGAGTTCCAGGCCCTGCTCATCATCGAAGAAGAGCAGGCGCGCTGGGAAGAAGAGCGTTCGAGGCGCAATGCCTGACCGTGACTGATGGGATCGTCTCTTTCAAGCGGCTTGGTGGACAGGTTCGTGATGGAGCCGCATCAGTTGCTCGGCTTTGAGCGACGCCAGGGCATACGTGCGCCCGTCATCGTCACTGAATTCGACCTCGTAAACCCCAGGTGCCCAAACCTCCACCACCGTCCCCACTTGCCCGCGGACCAGACCTTGTTCGGGCAGGTCTTCAAGCAGCGCCACCACCGAATGGAGTGCGATTTCCGCCATGACCAACCTCACCTTGATAATACATAACAGCTCGTCAGGCGTGGGATTCCCTCACCTGCGCGCACGATCCAACTGCTGCGAATCCTCACCGGGCGCTCTGCCCCGGGGTAGTCGAAATCCACGATGTAGCGCTCGCCGTAAGGACTTGGCGGAGCGCTCTCCGCTTCGCAGTGAAGGGCTGCCCAAAGCAGCGCTGACTGCAGCTTTACTGCGTCCGTCTGGTGAATCCCTACCGATGCGAACACCCTGGCCTTGTGTCGCCCCCGCGGATGCTTGGGATTCAAACAGTAGTCGCGCAGCTTGCCGATATCCACGATGGCTAATTCCGGGTTGGGAAGCTTCACGAATCGTTCATCCTAACAAGTTCTTGCCCGCGCATGCCCGCTGACAACAAGCTCGAACTCATCGTCACCGTTGATACCGAGAAGGCCAACGCCTCGATCAAGAGCGTCAACGCCGGCCTGTCCTCGATCGAGACCACTGCCGTCAGCGCAGCGCGCCGCGCCTCCCGCAGCATTGACGGCATGACCGCGGCCATCGTCAAGGGCGCTACCGCCGGCAACCTGCTCGCCGGTGCGATCGAGCGCGCCCTCGGCTGGGTCAAGGAGTTTACCGCCGGCTCGGCGATGCTGGCGGCCCAAAACGCCAAGGCCGAGGCGGGCGTGCGCGCCATGGCGCAAGCGCACGGGGTAAGCGCCGCGGCGGCGGCCCGACATGTGGAGGCCATCGAGCAGATCGGCTTCGAGTACAACGAAGCCGCCCAGGCGGTCAAGCGCTTTCTCATTGCCGACCTGGATCTGAGCAAGGCGGAGGGGTTGGCGAAGCTGGCCAACGACGCAGCCGCCATCCAGAATGTGGCCGCCGGCGAGGCGCTCGAGACCATCATCATGGCGATCGAGTCCGGCTATGCGCGCGGCTTGCGCAGCCTGGGGCTGTTCGTCAACTTCGAGCGCGAGGCGCTGGCCGAGCAGCTCCGGTTGGGCCGCGCCCTCACCGAAGCCGAGGAGAAGCAGCTCCGCTACAACGTGATCATGCGCGAGGGCGCCAAGATCCAGGGCGCGCATGCTGCCGTCATGCAGACCGCGGCCGGTCAGCTCGGCGCCCTCCGGCGTGAGTTTCAGAACCTCCGCGAGCAGATCGGCGCCCGCTTCCAGAGCGATCTGGTGGCGCTGCTTGGCCACCTGCGTGAGCTGGTGAGCTGGCTGCACGACAACGCCGACGGTCTGGTCAAGCTCGCTCAAGCGGTAGCCGCGGTAGGAGCCGCCTTCGCCGCGTACAAGCTCGCAGAAAAGATCCTGGCTCTGGCCAAATCAATCGCGGCGCTCAATCTGGCCACCCTGAACCCCTATGCCTTATTGGGCGTCGCCGCCGTGGGCGCCGGCATGGCCGTCTATGCGCAATGGAAGCGTGGTCAGGAAGAGGTTGAAGCGCGCTTCGGCGAAATGGAACGGCGCGCACTGCGCATGCAGCTGCTGGCCGGCAAGGTCAGCCTGGATGAGCTGCGCCGGCGCGGGATGACGGACGAGCAACTGCGCGAGCTCGTCGCCGGCCGGCGGGCCTTGCCCGGCGAGGAAAGTTTTGAGGTCCCCGGGCCCAAGGTCAGGCTTGAAGCCGCGCCGGATCTCGAGAACCTGGAGCGGGCCGCCGAGATCCGCAAGCGCCAGATCGAGGCGGTGCGCGCAACGCGCGAAAGCGCCCTGACCGCGGAAGCGGAAGCGCTCCAAGGACCGGCGCGCGTGGTGCTCGAGCTCCAGCGCGAGGCCCAGCGGCTGACCACCTTTGTCGATGAGCACGGCGCGATGCATCAATTCACGCTGCTTGCCGAAGCCCGCCACAACCTCGAGCGCGAGCTTCAAGCCAAGCTGCGTGGTCTACAGAAGGAAACCATCGAGGAGACGCTCAAGCGCTACCGGGAAGAGTACGAGCAACGGCTGGCTTGGGAGACCGAGCTTTACCAGCGCCGGCTCGATTATCAGGAAGATGCGGCGCGGCGGGCGCTCGAGCACACCGAGCAGGTCTATAGCTTCGAACTTGAGCGCGCCGGCTGGGTGCGCGATGCTCAGTTGCGCCAGGCCGAGGCCGCGGACGCGCAGACGCTCGATCAGAAGCTGGCCCTCGAGCAGCGCAAGGCCGCGATCGAGATCGAGTACCTCGAGCGCGTCCACGAGATCAAGCAGCGGCTGTTTGATCTGGAGACCTCGCGCATGGTCTTGGAAGAAGAAGCCAATCTGCGCCGGCTGGGTTACCGTGCCGATGAGATCCAAGCGCGCATCGCTGAACTCACCCAGCAACGCGAAGAGATCCGACGCCAGCAGCAGGAGGCTACCGAGGCGGCCATCCAAGCCGCGCGGGAGAATGCCGCCATCCGCCAAGCCGAGCTCATCCGCGATCACAACCGGCAGATCTTCGAATCGCTCAAGCGGCAGGCCGAGGGTGTCTTCGACGCACTGCTGACCCGCTCCCAGTCGGTGTTTGCGGCCATTGGCAATGCGCTGAAGACCGCGGTCTTGACGGCCATCAAAGAGATCGTGACCTCGCGCGTGGCGGCAATGCTCATGGAACTGTTCGCTGGTGTGCGCATACCGGTTGCAGGAGCCGCTGGCCGAGCCTCACTTGGGGGCTTGGTCTTGGGGCCCGCGCTAGCCGCCGCCGGTCCCATTCCTGGCGGTGCCGCGGGAGGTTGGGGAACGCCGCCCTTCGTGCCCGCGGGAGGCGGCGGCTGGCGCGGTTGGCTGGCGGGACTTGCTGGCGGGTGGCGCGAATTCCGGGGCATTGGCGGCAGCGTCCAGCTCGGTCCCGGCATGGCCACGACCTGGCAAGCGGCTACGCTGGCCCAGAAGCTCTCGGCCATCGGCCATTCGCCCGCCGCGGCTCTGGGAGGTGGTCTGCTGGCCCTGGCCGGCCTCCAGCGCGGCGGGCTTTCCGGCCTCGCGATGACCACGGCCGGCGGCGCGATGGTTGGCTTCAAGTACGGCGGGCCGCTGGGCGCGGCGATCGGCGCCGGCATTGGGGCAATCGCCGGCATCGCTCGCCTGTTCGTGAAGAGCGCCGAGGAGAAAGCCCGCGAGAAAATCCGCGCCACTTACGGCGTCGATGTCCGCGACAAGGGCATTCTGCGCCAGATCGTCGAGACCGCCAAGCAGGCTTTCGGCGGCAATCTGGATGCCGCCATCCGCAGTCAGCAGGTCCGCGATCTCATCGAGCTGTACGCCATGACGACCGGGCAGAGCACGGCTGGCCTGCCGCCCACGGTGCGCCCGGTGTCGCTCATTCAGCAAGGCGGCATGCTCTACCAGCAGACCTTCACCGCAGGCGCCACAGCGACCCTCGATCGCATCGCCGCGGGCGCGCCTGCCACCGGCCCCATCGTCATCAACATCAGCGTGCCAGGGGCCAAGGAGTTCTTCGAAAAGGAGACCGTGCGCGTGGTGGTGGACAACCCGCGCGCGGTGCAGTCGGCAACCCTCAGCGCCACCCGCGCCAACGCGGGGCGGCGAGAGTTGGCCGCTCTGCAATTCAGTCCTGGCTTGGTCATCACGTAGGGATCGCAATGAACTGGGAGATGCTTTCGGCGACGGCCGCGTTGTTCGGTACTGTCGCTGGCGGGCTGGGCCTGTACGTCCGCCTGACCGTCAAATCAGCGCTCAGTGACTTCAAAGCGGAACTGCTCGAGACCTTGAACGGTCGTTACATGCCGCGGGGCGAGGCCGAGCTGCTGTTCAAGCAGATCGAGCGAAGACTCAAGGCTGGAGGTCATTGATGCCCGGCTCCGTCCAGAATGCCGTCGCGTCCTCGGTGATGCCGTGGAACCTGGCGAGGGCATTCGTGCGGAGCCAGGACTACCCCGTGCTGGAGAACCAGTACCGCAACGGCGAGTCCCAGCGGTCTGTCCTCGCCTCCAACAGCCGCAAACGCTGGCGGCTCGCGCTGCGATTGACGCCCGATCGCCTTCAAGCCTTGCGCGAGTTCTATGAGGCGCGCCGCGGCCCCCACGAGCCGTTCTACTTCTACGACGTCTGGGAAACCAGTCCGAAGTTCAGTTACGACCCGACGGGCGAGGCCACCCAAGGCCGCTACACCGTGCGCTTCGAAGGTGGCTGGGAGCAGAACGTGAACTTCGGCCTGGGCGAGGTCTCGCTCGAGCTGGTGGAGGTGGCATGAGGCGATTGATCGGACTGTTCATGCTGGCCTGCGCCGCATGGGCGCAAACGCAAATCCGCGATACCATCTACGCCGGCACGGCGCCCTTCCAGGGCAAGATCGTCGTGCTCGGCCCGGATATGCGCACCCAGAGCGGGCGCACCATTGTCCGCTCCCGGCAGGAATTCGAAATCAAGAACGGCGTGGTGAGCATAGACCTGGAGCCGAACGACACCGCCTACCCGCCCAACACTTACTACGTCGTGCAGTACTTCCCCCGCAGTGGGCCGTCCTGGTCGGAGCAGTGGATCGTGCCTACCAGCTCTGAACCGCTGAAAGTGCACCAACTACGCATCCTCAGCTCCGGCGGTTCCTACCCCTCGCCCCCGCCCGCACCGAGCTACCGCTTCGCGGATGCCGAGGTCCCCATCGGTCCTGTGAATGGCGAGAATCGCGTCTTCCAGCTTGCGGATGCCCCCAGCCCGCCCACCAGCTTGATCCTCACCCGCAACGGCTTGGTCATGAAACGTGGCCTGGATTACATCCTGGTGGGCAACACAATTACGTTCATCGAAGAACAGACCCCCCAGGTGGGCGACATCCTTCTTGCCTGGTATCGTTACTGATGCCGGACTACCTCGGCAACATTCCGGTTCCGGAGATCACGCCGAGCGGCGTATTTCCCATCGTCCCGGACTATCCCCACGGCCGCGCGCAGGCGCCCGAGGTCGTCATCCACCAGTTCGGCTCGGGCAATGCCAAGATCGAACAGCGCTTCTTGCTGGGCACGGGCGCCAGGTGCTTCACCGTACGCAAGGCGCGTCTGCGCGAGGCCGACCGCGTCGCGCTGCGCCAATTCTGGGAGGACCACTACGGCCCCTACGGCGCGTTCTACTACGACGCCCCGAACGATGATGGACAGGGCACGACCCGCTACGTCTGCCGCTTCGCCGATGAGCCGCTGTCGTGGGAGATGCTCGGCGCCGCCGTATGCTCGTTGGGCATCACGCTCATCGAGATCCCCCAGAGCACGCCCAGCTACGAGCTGAACCAGACCGTCACCCGTTTCCCGCCGCAGGCCCTCCAGACCGCACTGCTGGCGCAGGTCCAGCAGATCATCCCCTTGGTGAGGATCATCCCGAAGGAGCCAGGCTATCCCGCCATCGACGTGTCCGACCGGCGCTGCATGATTGGCGGTCGGCTCTATCAGGCCCGCCTGCTCGAGTTCGAGGGCATCGCTCAGTCACTGGGAGGAGAGTCGGACGAAGCCCGCTTCGTCTTCGGCAACGCCGACCGGGTCATGCGCGCGCTGGCTAATGACGTGGACCTCTTCCGCGCCGATCTCGAGTTCTCGCTCTTTCACGTGGGCACCGGCATCAAGCTCGACCTGTGGAAGGGCGAGATCGTGGACTGGTCCTTCGACGCCGGCCCCGAATTCCACATCACCGCCGCCGATGGCCTCTACGAACTGAATCTTCCCTACCCTACCCGCCGCATCTCGCGCACCTGCTGGAAGCAGTTCAAATCGCCAGCCTGCCCCTACAGCGGCGAGCATACCTTCTGCGACAAGGGCTTCGATACCCCCAACGGCTGCCGCACGCATGGCATGGATGACTACTTCGGCGGCATCATCGCCAAACCAGCCGGCGTCCGCATCAAGGACAATTCGACCGGCGTCTGGGGCTTCGGACGCTCGACTATCACCAGCGTGTCCCTGGTGGCGGACTCGATCTACGACGAGGTGGTGCCCGAAATCCACACCGACTCGCCCATGCCCGTGAAAGCCAAAATCGCCATGGGGCGCGAGGAAAGCGATTTCTACGCCGCCGTGGGCATCGTGGGCGAAGGGCCGCTGGGCGCTTACGGCACTGGGCATAAGCTGGATGGACAATACCACCACGGCTATCCGGGTCAGCTCGGCCTGCTGCAGAGCCTCGGCCCCGATCCCAATCCCACGCCCTTCGGCTTCGACACCGACAACCCCGCCGAGCGCGCTGCGGGCACGGCCTTCGTGATGCTCCGCCGCGCCGACGCCAAGGGCATCCAGCTTTCGCGCCCCAGCGAGCACGACATGGAAGTCATCGTCGCGCAAGGGCTGGGCGGATGGGTCTGGACCGGCCCCGGGCAGCGAAGCTGGCAATCGCCACTGACGAACCCGGTCTGGATCGCCGTCAATATGCTGCTGCGAGCACGCGGCTTGCGCCATGCTGATGCCCCCACCTGCGAGCAGTTCTTCGACGTTCAGGCGGCGATTGCCGCTGCCCAGATCTGCGATGAGCAAGTCAACAAGCTCATTGGCAGCGGAACCGAGACCCAGTTCAAGTTCCGCGGCGTGATCCAGGAAGAGAAGCCGCTGCGGGACTGGATCCAGGAAGTGCTGATGAACTGCCTGGGCTATTACACCTTCGCCTTCGGCAAGTTCAAGCCCGGCATCCGGAGCAACTCATCAGCCGTGGAGGCCTTCGGCGAAGGAAATATCCTGTTCGGGAGCCTCCAACTTGCGCCGCTCAAGCCCAGCTTCAATCATCTGACCGCCAACTTTGCCGACGAGGATTACGGCTTCGTAGCCAACTCACTCACGCTCTATGATGCGGATCACGCCAGCCTTATCGGTGGCGGCGCCGGCCCCCTCTACCTGAAGTCCACCGTGAATCTGTGCGGAACCGCCTCCAAATCGCAGGCCGCGCGCATCATCACGACCCGGCTGCGCGAGGAGCTGGGCGGCATCACGCCGGCCGAATGGAAGGCCGCGCGCCAAATCGCCTTCAAGACGACGGTGCTTGCGCTCAATGTCGAGCCGGGCATGGTCTGCTCAATCACCCATCCCGACATGCCGGGCGGCTCGGGCGAGTTCCGCGTGACCGGCTGGCGCCTGAACCGCGACTACTCGATTGACATCCAGGGCCGCACCACGACCGATTCCATGTACGACCTGGTCATCGGACCGAAACCGGCGGACGTCATTCCCGCTCCGCCAGCCGCGGAACCGGGCACCGACTGGGCCGCACCGCCCGAACCGAGTTTCGGCATCAGCGCCGAGCCGGGCGAGATCGTCTTCACTGGCGTTTCGTTCACCGATCTGGACAACACCAAGACCATCCACTCGCTCACCTTCACGGTCTGGTGCTTCGATGAGACGGCCACTACCGAGACCACCCTGAGCGAGGCGATTGGCGAACAGGCCACGACGATCAACGCTGCGGACCTGGCCGGATTCGCCGCTGGCGACTACGCCCATATCGAGACCGAAATCATCCAGATCGTCTCGATCAACGGCCAGTCGGCGGAAGTGTTGCGCGCACAGAAAGGTTCGACTGCGACCACTCACCCTGCCGGCGCCCGGCTGATCCGACTCGAGAGGCGCGTCTTCGTCTACCACGTGCCGCGCGACTTCTACGGCACGCCGGAGTCGGGCAAATGGGAGGCACGCGAGCCGTTCGCCTGGATGGCCGTCTGTGCGGTCGAGTTATATGTCACCAACGTGTTCGGCAACTCGCCCATCAAGATCAACAACTACACCTCGAACTTCATGGATGGCCGGCTGCGCGTTTTGAGCGGCGAGCAGGTGGATCTGATCGTGGAGGGCATCCTGGGCATCGAAAGCGATGCCGTGCCGCCAGTTTATCTGCCGCAGGCGGCCTCGATCCGCGACATTTACGCTTACTGCCGCAGTGCTCCCCAGGGCGGCGACATCGAGGCCGTGGTGAAAGTGGCGGGGAACCCGATCGGCACGGTGGTGATCGAGGATGGCCAGACGTTCCCGGCCAACGTGATTGACGGCAAGGACCTGCCAGCCATACGGCCCGACCAGCCGATCACACTCGATATCACCGGCGTGGGTACAACCTTCCCAAGTGAGCGGCTCGTGGTGAGAATCAGGCTATGAGTGGGTTCAAACCGCTTTCCGCAGTTCTTCGCGCAGAACCCGGCGCAACGTCGCCTCCAAGGGTTCCTTCGATTGCTCGATGTAGCGGCGGAGGGCCTGATTGATCAAGGTCTGATAGTTGCCTCCACCCGCTTGATGGACCTGTTCGCGAAACCATTCCAGCACGTCATTGTCCAGCCGGATCGTCACACGCGTTTTCCCTTTTGGCACGGGCACTACCGGCCCCCGCTTGGCCTTGCTGAAATCGTACTGCCGTCTCATCGTCCCTCCTCATATTGCCGTCTTTCGCGTGGCGTGGCTCAGCGCGCCGAAATCAGCCGAATGCGGTCGCCGCGCCAGGTGTACACGACCACCAGCAGACGGCCCAAAGCGTCTATGCCGAGCGTGATCCATCGTTCCTCTTTGACGCTGAAGGGGTCCCGCATGGTGAGCGCCGCCTCGTCTTCGAGCGCGGTCGCAGCATCGGCGAAGTCTGTGCCGTGCTTGCGCAGGTTCCGCCTCGCCTTGGCGGGATCCCATTCGTAGCACACTGGTCCTAGTGTATGTACATTCGTGCACCGCGTCAAGCCCGCGCAGACGACGGGAAGCAATATGGAGACCACCTATAAACTACAACCCACCCGCACCCTCCACCTTCAGGGCGCTTCCGGTTTCGGCGCCGCCGCAGCCCTGCACTCGGCCACCGAGACCGGATTCAAGGTCTCCGGCGTCTTCCGCGACGCCGCCGATTTCGGCGTCCTGGTCCTCTGGGACCGCGACGATTTCTTCGGCCACCCGCGCTTCTCCTACCTGCCTGACGGCGATTTCTCCGGCATCACCCTCACCTTCGACCTGCATTACGAAAACCTCCAGCCCATTGATTCTCCCAAGTACCCCACCATTGACTGGCCCTTCCTGAACTGCCTCAAAACCGACGGCACGCTCGTGCCATTGCGCCTGTTCGACCGCGCCGAGCAAGTGGGTGGAACTTACGCGAAGGCAGAAGGCGCGTTCACCCTGGTGGACAACGGCCTCCAACCATACGACCGCGTCACCCTGTGGTATCAGAACATCGCCTTCGACTACATCGTGCCCGAGTTCACCACAAGCGGCGTGCAAGCCATGTGGTGGCAGGGCAATCGCAATTACCTGCACTGGGTGCAAATCGGCAACGCCACTTACTCGGTGCTCGAGGACGCACTCAACAGTGCCCAGATCGCCCAGGCCATCGCGGCCCAGATCAACGCGAACGACCCTTACTGCGAGGCCGCCACAGGCGGCCAGTACGGAAACGAGATCACGATCACGCTGCGGGCCGGCCAGAACGGACCAGTCAACGTGTCCAGCTCAGATGGATCTGCGCCGGCCACGCTCCAGCGCATCACCGCTTCCCTCATCTGCCAGGCGATCGCAGATCAGATCAACGGCTTTGACTGGCCAGGCGCCGGCGTACTCATCCCGCTCCAGGCCGAGGCCAGCGGAGAGACCTTGACGATTCGCGCCGCCCGCCCGGGCGAGGACGGCAACATGATCCGCCTCTATGAGCTGCACAGAAACGCGAACCTGTACTTCACTCCTCACGTCCTCCAGCTTCAGGGCGGATCCTCCGACGCCACCTGGCGCATCACGATCAACTTCTCTGCCGAGGGCCTCACCGATCTTCAGAAGATCTGGCTGACGTTCGCGCCGAAGCTCGCCAATTCCGCAGCCTACGAGCCGCAGGAATGGGAAGCCACTTTCTCGAACTGGACCGTCAGCGACACGCTGGGCAAGCGGGCGCTCAAGGTCGCGGGCCCCGGGTCCGTGCGCATCGAGGAAGACGACGCCTGGGTGAACTACTCGGGCTATTGGGAGTGGGCGCCGGCCAACTGGTGGAGCCGCGGACGCGCCAAGCGGGCCGCGCAGCAGGGCGCCACGGCGACCGTGGAAACGCACTGCTCGGCGGTCCATGACATCTACTTGGGCACGCGGCTCGATTTCGATTGCGGCATCATGGAGGCGCGCCTGGATGGTGGCGGTTGGATCCAGCTCGACTGCTATGAGATTGCTGCCCGGGCTCGGCAGGTCCGCCGGAAGCTCTTCGGTAACGTCAGTGCCGGTCAACATACCGTCAAAATCCGGCTGACCGGAAGCAAGAACCCCGACAGCCAGGGCTGGTACTTTTACTTCGATTTCCTGGAGTGCGCTGTTCCCTCGGACGTGCCCGATGCGCCCGAGCTGCGCACCGACGTGGCCGTGGCGTGCGACTACGGTACCGATCATACCTGGAAGCTGCCGCCGCAGCGTCTCGTCTGGGCCATCCGCAAACTGGGCTTGATCGGCGAGATCAATCACTACGTTTCGGTCTTCTGGTGGAACCAGCGGAAGCGCGTCGGCGGATTCTTTCCGAGTGTCACGGTCACCTACGGCGGCACCTGGCAGGGCGGCGACGAGGCCTTTCTTACGATCGGCGGCACGACCATCGGCAAAAGCGTCTTCCCGGCGGACACGCCCGAGACCATCGCCGAGCACTTCGCCTACTACATCAACGCCGTCTTCGTGGGCGTCTGGGCCGAGGCCTCGCACGCCGTGCTCACCATTACCGTCCGCTCACCCGCTTACTCGTTCAGCTTCTCCGAGAGCCATAACTCGGCCCAAGGCACGGTGACTGTGGAGGGATCGCTTTCGGGCGGCGTGATGGGCGACTGGGTGATTGACGATTCGGCCAGCCCCGTACTGAACCGCGCTGCGCGCGACTGGCACGCCGATTACTTCGCGGAGTTGGCCGGCTATGGAATGAGCTGTGTGGCGGCGTTCAGCCAGGAGCTGGTGCTGCCGCCCGATGATCCACCGGATGCGGTCTGGATCGCGCGCTACCCCGATGGCGAGCCGGTGCTCACGGCCACGGGTTTCGGGAGCCTGTATTCGGCCCACTGCACGTTCGCGCCGCCCTTCCGGGATTACATCAAGCGAGCCCACCAGGAGATGGCCGCCGTGATGGAGGCGGCGGGCCTCACCGCGCGCCTCCAATTCGGTGAGGTGCTCTGGTGGTACTTCGCCAACTCCTCGGGCATAGCCTACTACGATGCTTACACGACGGCCCGGTTCTATCAGCAGAACGGCCGAGCGCTGCACGTCTTCCAAACTCCCAACGACGACCCCTCGGTGAACGGCTACGTGGACGCCAATTTCCTTCGCCAGGCCGTCAAGGATCACGTGGACGCGATCCGGGCGCACGTACTGACCTCACACCCCAATGCCCGCTTCGAGCTGCTGTGGCCGCTCGATGTGAATGACCCGATGACGCGGCGCTTGAACCGCTACGTGAACTTACCACCAGAGTGGGAAACCAAGGACGCCTCAGGCTTGGACACCTTCGCGATCGAGGGCCACCAGTTCGCTGGCCTGGACCGCAACCTGGACAAGGTGCGCTGGATGGCTGGCTATCCCTTCCAGGTTCTCTCGTGGCCCAGCTCCGCCTGCCGGTACCTGATGGGCAACTTCAATGCCGGCTGGCCCTTCGAACGCGATTACCTCAACGCCCGCCGCACCCGCGTACGCCTGATCAAGATCTGGGCCTACGACCACCTCTGCCTGTTCGCCCGCCGGCTGCCGATGCCGAGCGACACGCGAACACATCGGTGAGTGCGTAGGTTCGTGGACCGCCCCATGAGCACAGGCACCCTCGACACAGCCTAATTGCGTCCCCAGCGAATGCTCGCTTGCTGTCCGCTCACGACAGGAGGGACCGTTTGCCATCGGCGATGAGGAGCTTCGGGTCTGGCTTGCCGCTACCGCCGAGGCTGCCATCGGGACGCAGATAAGGGATCAATTCCAGGACGGAACGCTACCTCGGTAGCGGCACGACACTCTTGATCGCCTCTGGCGGCACCCGCTTCGGTGACGTTAATTCCCGTACCTCGCAAGCGGCTTCGGTAGGCAAGGGTCTGCTACGGTTACTTTTTCCTGAGCCAGCGATCCCGCCTTCGGCGACATTTTGAATGACCCAATTCGAGGCTTTTACGGCTCGCGGTGATTCCTGGCGGGATTCGACTGAGCATCCCATAACGCCTGCCTCAGCCCGCCGCCCGCGCGCAGTCCGCGCTGGGGGCTTCACTTTTGCACCGGCGAAGAATCCGAGGCCTCGAGCCACTGCAAGAACCTCACCCGCGGAATCAAGATCCGCCGCCCGACACGCCTGTGCGGAATTTCGCCACGGCTGAGCGCGCTATAGAAGCTTGCCCGGCTCAGCGCACTGCCCACAAGCTGAAGGGCCTCGGCTACGCTCAGAACTGCCGGTTGTTCCTGTGCCAGCTCGTGCATTCCCGTTACCTCCCGTATTGACATGCAGCCCAGTCTGTGTTACGCTGGAGCTGTACGGTTCGATTGTACATCGTATCAATACGCCGTGTCAAGAGTGATTTCTCGGGAGGCAATATGTCGGAGTCGGAGCTGTCGCGCGCGGTCCGTGAACTCCGGGCACATCTGGGCGAGAGCCAGCAAGCCTTTTCGAATCGTCTTGGACTCAGCATGGCCACGATCGTCAAATACGAAGCCGGTCGCGAGCCCACCGGCAGAGCACTTGCCCAGCTTGCCCACGCGGCGGCGGAAGCGGGCCGGCACGATCTTGCCTATCTGTTCGGGCGCGCTCTCGTCAGAGAACTCCGCCTCGAACGTCTCCAGCTGGGGATCTTCTCCGCACCGGCTTCGCCCAGAGAAGACTCGCCAGGTGTTATGGTGATTACTTTTCGCGGGCGGGAGGCGCAAAATTACGCCCGCGCGTTTTTCGAGACGTTCGGGCGCCTCCTGCTCGGTACCCATGAAGAGCAGAAGCGGGCGCGGCAGCTCTTGGCCCGCTTTCACGATGCGGCGCTGAAAGAATGGAGGGGGCGAAAGTGAAGGGTTCTGTTTTCAAATACCGGCTGCGCGGCGGTCGCACTCTCTGGCGGTACCAGATTGATGCCGGGCGCGCGCCGGATGGCCGCCGCATCCGCATTTCGCGCGGCGGTTTCAGCAGGGAACGCGATGCCGTGGCCGCTATGCAAGCTGCCCTGCGGGAATTGTCATCGCCTGGCGTGGCTCCCCTGCCGGTCAGACTCGCCCAGTTTCTTGATGAATGGCTTCCGCGATATGCAGCCACCAAGCCCCTTGAAGCCACCACGCTGGAGCGTTACGCTTCTCTGGCCGCCATGGCGAAACAGGCGCTCGGCCACTTTCGGTTGAGGGATTTGACCACATACCATCTGGACACCTTCTATGCCAGCTTGCGCGAGCGATACAGCGCGAAAACGATCCGCGAAGTCCACAACGTCCTGCATGTGGCCTTGCGCCGCGCAGTCAAGGTGGGGTTGATTGCGAAGAATCCAGCCGACAACGTTGACCTGCCTCGCCTCGATCAGCGCGAGCCGCTGGCGCTCAGCGCCGAACAACTAGCCCGGCTCCAAGCGGCCGCGGCGGGGACATGGCTTGATCCTTTGATCCGGCTTGTGGCAGCCACAGGGCTGCGGCGCGGGGAGGCGTTGGCCTTACGATGGCGCGACCTGGATTGGGCCACCGGGCGCCTGCGCGTGGAGAGGGCGCTTTACCAAACGGCGGCTGAGATCGGCGTCAAGCACACCAAGACGCGCCAGACTCGCGTGGTGACTTTGCCGCCCTCGGTGCTCGAATCCCTCCAGTTTCACCGTGAGCGGCAGGAGCAGGACCGCCAGCTTTTCGGTCCAGACTATCGGACGGACCTTGACTTGATCTTCGCCACGCCGGCGGGCGATTTTTTGAAACCCGATAGCGTATCATGGGCGGTTTGCAACCTGGCCCGGCGGGCTGGCCTGCCGAAAGGGGTCGGGCTGCACACCTTGCGCCACACTCACGCCTCGGCCTTGCTTGCTGCAGGCGTGCCCATCGCCAACGTTGCCCGTCGTCTCGGGCACAGGGACACCCACACCACTGCAAAGATCTACGCGCATGCCTTGCCCGATACGGATGCGACCGTAGCTTCGCTGTGGGACCGATTTCTTGCGGGAGACTTGCGTTTTGGCACAACATGGCACAACAGCGAGGGGGCAATGACAGTTAAACCCAAGGAAACAAAAGGGGATACCTGGTGTCCCCAGCGGGATTCGAACCCGCGTTGCCGCCTTGAAAGAGCGGTGTCCTAGGCCGGGCTAGACGATGGGGACGAACTGGCAGCTCATTTCTACTGTAACGGGTCGAGTGCCCTACAGTCAA
>JAPWUP010000043.1 GCA_028275505.1 Bryobacteraceae bacterium | reverse complement strand
AAGCCCTTGTAGCGCCGGAGCATCTCGGCCAGCACGTCCGGGTCGTGGTGAGCGGTGACGCCGATGAACCGGCACTTGCCCGCCTTCTTGGCCGCCTCGAAAGCCTCCATCGCTCCGCCAGGCGCCAGGATCTGCTCGATCTCTTTCATCTCGCTCAGACCATGGATCTGCCAAAGGTCCACGTAGTCGGTGCGCAAGGCGCGTAAGGAAGCCTCCAGATCGGCTTCAGCGCCTTTGCGCGTGCGCGCGGTGGTCTTGGTGGTCAAGAAGATTTCTTTCCGGACGGGCGCCAGCACCTCTCCAAAGACTTCCTCGGAGTGCCCGTCCCAGTAGGAGCGGGCATTGTCAAAAAAGTTGATTCCGAGCTCGTAGGCGCGGCGCACCACGGCCCGTGCTTCCTCATGGCTGATCATGGACAGACGGCCGCCCGCCTGTCCGATGATCGTCACCTCCACGCCCGTCTTGCCGAATTTGCGTTTGGGGATATCGCCGGGCTTGAGTCCTTGGGCGCGCAAGGCGCCGAGGCCGGCGAGTCCACCGAAGATCCTGCTGACGAAGCTCCTGCGTCGCATAGCCCTCCGCCACCATTATCGCAGGCGGGAGCGGGCGAGCTGGCGAGAAAGGGTGGGTCAAATCGCACCAACACGCGGGTGGGTGCGCGATGGGGTGATTTCACCCAGTGCGCGCACGGGGGCGGCGCAAAAAGTCTTTTACTTTCAGTAGGGAGAGTTTGGAAAATCGTGTGCACCATATATGGGCGAAACTCGGAGCACTCTCGAAGTGGAGCAGCGGCCAGCCCTCCTCCTGACCCCCCATGGACTGATGCCCCCCCAGGCCGCTGCTCCCACCTTTTGCCCGCACGCACGACGGGCACGGTTGGCGCCGGGATTCTTGTTCATGCCCTGCGGAGAAAGACCATGACCGAGCCGGCAGCCCAGCCGAGCGGCGCAGTATGGCTAACGAGGGAGGGGCTGAATCAACTGCTCGGAGCCTTGAGAGCACAAGGCTACGAGGTCATCGGCCCTCGACTCGGCGAAGGCGCCATCATCTACGATCGAATCCAGACGATCGAGGACCTTCCGGCGGGCTGGACCGAAGAGCAAGAAGCTGGCAGGTACCGTCTGCGCCGGCGACAGGACGATGCTCTGTTCGGTTATAACCTCGGGCCACAAAGCTGGAAGAAGTTTCTGCACCCGCCGGTGCTGCGGCTGTTCTCAGCCGAGAAAAACAACGGGGAGTTCCGCATTCTGCCACCCGATGGCGAATCGCCTCGTTACGCCTTTGTCGGCGTGCGGGCGTGTGAGCTCGCGGCCATCGCGGTCCAGGACCGAGTGCTGCTCGGCGACCAGTTTGTCGAGCCCAACTACGAGGCCCGCCGCAAGGAGCTGTTCATCGTTGCGGTCCAGTGCACACGCGCGGCCCCGACCTGCTTCTGCAGCTCGATGGGTACCGGCCCGCAGGTTCAAGGCGGGGCCGACCTGGTACTGACCGAGCTCTCGGAAGGCTTCGTGGCGCGGGCGGCAAGCGCACGGGGCGCCGAAGTGCTGGCCGCCATCGAACGCCGGCCCGCCAGCGCCGAGGAATGCCGGCAAGCAGAAGAAGCGGTCGCAGCCGCCGCCGCGCAAATCGTCAGGCGCCTGGACACGCGCGATCTGGTCCGGCGTCTCTACGAGGCGTGCGAAAGCCCGCATTGGGACGACGTGGCGCGGCGTTGTCTGGCCTGCACCAACTGCACCATGGTCTGCCCCACCTGCTTCTGCACGACCGTCGAAGACACCTCCACCGTGACCGGCGATCGGGCCGAGCGCTGGCGCAAGTGGGATTCCTGCTTTACCGAGAGCTTTTCCTACATTCACGGGGGCAGCGTGCGCACGTCGGTGCGCTCGCGTTACCGACAATGGTTGACCCACAAGCTGGCCTCGTGGGTGGACCAGTTTGATATGTTCGGATGCGTGGGTTGCGGGCGGTGCATCACTTGGTGCCCCGCCGGGATTGACCTGACGGAAGAAGTGAAAAAGTTGCTCGCTCCGGTCTGAGACCCGGGGAACGCGAGCAACGAAGGAGTGGGCGGATGGAACACAAGTCCCTGGAAGAGACCCTGCGCGAGCACCCCTTCCTGGAAGGTTTCAAGCCCGAGCACATCCGCAAGATGGCCGAAATGGCCCTGGAGGTCCAGTTCGGCCGCGACCAGATCATCTTCCGCGAAGGGCAGGAGAGCGGCCTGTTCTTCCTGATCCTTTCGGGCAAGGTGGCTCTTGAGATATCCGCGCCCGGGCGGATCCTGCGAGTGCAGACTCTGGGTCCCGGGGAGGAGCTGGGCTGGTCGAGCGTGCTGGGCGAAGGCGGCAAGCATTTCCAGGCGCGCTCTTTGGAAACGGTCCGCGCTCTGGCCTTTGAAGGCGCACGCTTGCGACAGGCCTGTGAGCAGGACCCGTCGTTTGGCTACGCACTCATGCGCCAGCTTTTGAAAGTGGTTGCCGAGCGGCTTCAGGCCACGCGTTTGCAACTGCTCGATCTCTACGCTCCGCGGGCGGCGAAACTCATATGAGCGAAGTGGCGCAAGCGACCCTGACCATGACCCGGGCGCGCGTGCTCGCGGTCGAAAAAGAGACTCACGATACCTTTACCCTCACGGTGGCCTCGGCGGACCCTGATCCCTTGCCGCCGTTCGAGCCCGGCCAGTTCAGCATGCTTTACGTGTTTGGGGTCGGGGAGTTGCCCATCTCGATCAGCGGCGATCCAGGGGAGCCGGAACGGCAGGTTTACACCATCCGCTCGGTGGGCCAGGCCACGCACACGCTGGTCAGTCAGCGGCCCGGCAACATGATCGGCGTGCGCGGCCCCTTCGGAACGAGCTGGCCCGTCAAGGCTGCCCGCGGCAAGGACGTGCTGATCGTTGCGGGTGGCATCGGACTGGCGCCTTTGCGTCCCGTGATCTATCACGTGCTGAGGCACCGCGACGATTACGTCCGCCTGCTGGTGCTGTACGGGGCCCGCAGCCCGCGCGATCTGCTGTACCGCAGACAGCTTGCCGAGTGGGGGCGGGCGCCCGACACCCAGGTGCTGGTCACGGTGGATTACGGCGGCCTGAGCTGGCGCGGTCACGTGGGCGTGGTCACGACTCTGTTCCGCCAGGTACGACTCCACCCTTCGGAGACCGTGGCGTTCATTTGTGGCCCGGAAATCATGATGCGCTATGTGGTGCGGCAACTGGAAGCGCGAGGGCTGGCGCCCGAAGACATCTACATTTCCATGGAGCGCAACATGAAATGCGGCGTCGGCTTCTGCGGCCACTGCCAGCTCGGCCCCTATTTCGTGTGCAAGGACGGGCCGGTGTTCTCCTATCGCCAGATGCAACCGTGGATGGACACCCACGAGCTGTGAGGCCGTTATGCTTCGTGGTCTTCCTCGCAAACCGCGCATCGCAGTCTTCAAGTTCGCCTCCTGCGATGGCTGCCAGTTGAGCCTGCTGGACGCCGAGGACGAACTGCTGGCCGTCGCCGACGCCGTCGAGATTGCTTATTTCCCGGAAGCCTCGCGGCGCATGTTGAAGGGGCCCTATGACATCGGCCTGGTGGAAGGTTCCATCACCACGCATCACGACGCCGAACGGATCCAGCAGGTACGCCGGCAGTGTCGGACCCTGATCACCATCGGAGCCTGCGCCACGGCGGGTGGCATCCAGGCGCTGCGCAACTGGAAGGACGCCAACGAGTTCGTGCGGCACGTGTACGCGCGCCCGGACTTCATCCAGACCCTGAAGATGTCCACGCCCATCGCCGAACATGTGCCCGTGGACGGCGAGCTGCGCGGCTGCCCGATCAACAAGAACCAACTGGTGGAGCTGGTCTCGGCGCTGGTGGCGGGACGCAAACCCAACATTCCCACCCACAGCGTCTGCATGGAATGCAAGCGGCAGGGTACGGTCTGCCTGCTTGTGGCCCGGGGCGTTGCGTGCCTCGGTCCGGTAACGCAGGCCGGCTGCGGCGCTTTGTGCCCCCGCTACGGCAGAGGCTGTTACGGTTGCTTCGGTCCGATGGAGGCCGCCAATCCGGCCTCGCTGAGCGAGATTTTCCGTGCACAGGGCCGTCCCAACGACGCCATCGTACGCGACTTTCGAAATTTCAACGCCTGGGCCTGGCAGTTCCGGCAAGCCAGTGAGGAGGCCGAGCGGGCATGAACTGGGTACGGCCCGCGCCGCCCAGCGAGGACAAGCGCTGGAAGATCGTTGACGCGGCGATGCGGCGCATGGGCTACCGTCGCGACGCCCTGATCGAAGCGCTGCATAGCGTCCAGGAAACGTTCGGCTATCTGGATGACGACAGTCTGCGCTATGTGGCCCAGTCACTGCGGCTGCCGCTGAGCGCGGTCTACGGGGTCGCGACCTTCTATCACTTCTTCACGCTCAAGCCGCCCGGCAAACATACCTGTGTGGTGTGCACGGGAACGGCCTGCCACATCAAAGGCGCTCCCCAACTGCTGGAGATGATGGAGCGCGAGTACCAACTCAAACCCGGCGAGACCACCGCCGACGGCAGGCTGTCGCTGCTGACGGCGCGCTGCGTGGGCTCGTGCGGGCTGGCGCCAGTGGTCGTGCTGGATCGGGAACTGGGCGGCAAGCTCACGCCCGAGCAGTTGCGCCACTGGCTAGAGAAGCGCCTCGCCTATGACGCTTGAAGAGCTGCAACGCACGGCGCAGGAGGAACGCGCCAGCCAGAGCAAGGTGGCCTGTCACCTGCACGTGTGCACGGCGGCCAGTTGCCTGTCGGCAGGAAGCGCGCAGGTCAAGCAGGCGCTCGAGCAGGAGCTGGCCGAGCGGGGCATGCGCAGCTTCTGCCGGGTGAAGGGTGTGGGTTGCATGGGACTGTGCTCGGCCGGGCCGCTGGTAGCAGCCCATCCGGAGGGCTTCCTCTACGGGCGCGTCACTCCCGAGGACGCGCCTGACATCACCCGCAGCCTGGTGGAAGGACGCCCGGTGCGCCGCCTCTCCGTACCCACCGATCAACCGTTCTTCCGGCGCCAGCTCAAGCTGGTGCTGGAGAACGCGGGCCTGGTGGATCCGGAACGCCTGGAAGAATACATTGCCGCGGGCGGCTACGCATCGCTGCTGAAAGCCCTCACCGAGATGACCCCGCAGGATGTGATCCGCGAAGTCACTATCAGCGGCCTGCGGGGCCGGGGCGGCGCCGGCTATCCGACCGGATTGAAGTGGAGCACGGTCGCCAAATCCACGGACGCGGAAAAATACGTGGTCTGCAACGCGGACGAAGGCGATCCCGGCGCCTTTATGGATCGCGCTGTGCTGGAAAGCGATCCGCATCGCGTGCTGGAAGGCATGACGATTGCGGCCTACGCAGTCGGCGCGCGCCACGGGTTCATTTACGTGCGTGCCGAGTACCCTCTGGCGGTGGCGCGGCTGCGCACGGCAATCCGCCAGGCCGAGCGTGCAGGCTTGCTAGGCAACCGCATCGCGGGCACGCCCTTCAGCTTCCACATCGAGGTGCGGCTGGGTGCGGGCGCTTTCGTGTGCGGCGAAGAAACTGCGCTCATGGCCTCGATCGAAGGACGCAGAGGAACGCCGCGCCCGCGACCGCCCTACCCGGCAGAGTACGGCCTGTGGGGACACTCCACGCTCATCAACAACGTGGAGACTTTCGCCAACATCCCCGTGATCGTGCGCGAGGGCGGCCAGTGGTTCGCGCGCATCGGCACCGCCACCAGCAAGGGCACGAAGGTTTTTGCGCTCGCCGGGCGCGTGGTCAATACCGGGCTGATCGAAGTGCCCATGGGCATCTCGCTGCGCGAGATCATCTACGAAATCGGCGGCGGCATCCCCGACGGCCGGCGCTTCAAGGCCGTCCAAACCGGCGGCCCCTCAGGCGGCTGCATTCCCGAAGAACACTTGGATACGCCGGTGGATTACGAGTCGCTGGCCGCGCTCGGCTCCATGATGGGGTCTGGCGGGCTGATCGTCATGGACGATGCCACCTGCATGGTGGATCTGGCCCGGTTCTTCCTCGAGTTTTCCAAGGGAGAATCCTGCGGCAAGTGTGTCCCCTGCCGGGTGGGGACAGCGCATCTGTACGAGTTGCTGGATCGCCTGGTCAAGGGAGAAGCCGACGGGGAAAGCCTCCGCATGCTGGAGGAACTTTCGGACCTGCTGCGCCACACCAGTCTGTGCGGGTTGGGCCAGTCGGCGCCCAATCCTGTGTTGAGCACCCTGCGTTACTTCCGCGAGGAGTACGAAGCCCACCTTGCCGGGCGCTGCCTCGCTGGAACCTGCCGAGTGGGGGCGAACCGATGAACGCGGGCATCAAGACGCTGCGCATTGACGGTCGCGACGTGAGCGCGCGCGCCGACCAGACCATTCTGCAAGTGGCGCGGGAAAACGACATCTTCATCCCCTCGCTGTGCTATCTGGAGGGACTTTCGCCGGTGGGAGCTTGCCGGCTGTGTCTGGTGGAGGTCAAAGGCGCCTCCCGGCTGCTGCCTGCCTGCGTCACGCGCGTGGAAGAAGGCATGGAGGTCACCACGCGCTCGGAGCGGCTGGATGCCTACCGGCGGATGATCCTGGAGTTGCTGTTCTCGGAACGCAACCACATCTGCTCGGTCTGCGTCTCCAACGGGCACTGCGAGCTTCAGAGCCTGGCCGAACGTCTCAACCTCACGCACGTGCACTTCCCGTATCGCTACCCGCGCTTGCCTGTGGACGCCTCGCATCCGCGCTTCGTGGCGGACCATAACCGTTGCATCCTCTGCACGCGCTGCGTGCGCGTGTGCGATGAGATCGAAGGCGCCCACACTTGGGACGTCATGGGCCGGGGCATCGAAGCGCGCGTCATCACGGATCTCAACCAGCCGTGGGGCGAATCGGAAAGTTGCACTTCCTGCGGCAAGTGCGTGCACGTCTGCCCGACGGGCGCACTCAGCGAAAAAGGCCGCTCCGTGGCGGAGATGGCCAAACGGCGGCAATTTCTGCCGTACCTGACGATGATGAGGACGCAAGCGCGATGAGCCGAATGCGCCTGGCGACGATCTGGCTGGACGGATGCTCGGGCTGCCACATGTCCTTTCTGGACATGGACGAGCGGCTTATCGAACTGGCCGGCCAGCTCGAGCTGGTCTACAGCCCGCTGGTGGACCTCAAGGAGTTCCCCGAGCAGGTGGACGTGACCCTGGTCGAGGGCGCCGTGGGGACCTCGGAAGACGAAGAAAAGCTCCGGCACATCCGGGCGCGCACGCGCATCCTGGTGGCCCTAGGCGACTGCGCGGTCACGGCCAACGTGCCGGCCATGCGCAACCCTTTCGGTCCCCAAGCCTGCCTGGCCCGCGCCTATCAGGAGAACGCGACGCGCAATCCGGGCGCGCCGCAGGACGAGGTGCCGCGGCTCCAGACGCGTGTGCGTCCCTTGCACGAAGTTGTGCCGGTGGATGTGTTCGTGCCCGGTTGCCCGCCCTCGGCGGACGTGATCTTTTACGTGTTGCAGGAACTGCTGGCCGGGCGCGTGCCGGATCTGGCGGGGCGGTCGCGTTTTGGAGCTTGAAACCATGAGCGAGCGCCGCATTGTCATAGACCCGGTGACCCGCATCGAGGGTCACGCACGCATCACGCTCTATCTGAACGCCGACGGCCAGGTGGAAAACGCCCGCTTCCACGTCACCCAGTTCCGCGCGTTTGAAAAGCTGTGCGAGGGCCGACCGTTCAGCGAGATGCCCGCCCTGATGGCGCGCATCTGCGGCATCTGCCCCGTCAGCCACCTGATTGCCTCGGCCAAGGCTTGCGACCAGATTCTGGGCACGCGAATCCCGCCCGTAGCGGTCCAACTGCGCCGGTTGCTCAATCTGGCCCAGATCGTTCAGTCCCACGCCCTGAGCTTCTTCCACCTCTCGGCGCCCGATTTTCTGCTGGGCATGGACTCGGATCCGGCGCGCCGCAATCTTTTCGGGCTGATCGAGAAGCACCCGGAAATGGCCCGCGACGGCATCCGGCTGCGCAAGTTCGGTCAGCAGGTGATCGAGCGTCTGGCGGGCAAGCGGATCCACCCGGCGTGGGTCGTTCCGGGCGGCGTCAGCGAACCACTGGCGCCGGCGGCCCGGGAAGCGATTCTGGCCGAGCTGCCCGAGATGAGGGCGATCGCGCAACGCACGCTGGTGTGGTTCAAGAGCGTGCTCCACGAATTCCGTGAAGAAGCGGCGACGTTCGCCAATTTTCCCACCCTCTTCCTCGGGCTGGTGGGACCGGACGGTGAGCTGGAACACTACGACGGCCAGATCCGCGTGGTGGACGCTGCCGGCCGCATTGTGGCTGACCGTCTGGCGCCGGAGCGTTACCGCGACTACCTGGGCGAATCCGTCGAGCCGGATTCTTACCTGAAGTCCCCCTACTACAAGCCGGAGGGCTACCCCGACGGCATTTACCGGGTGGGGCCCCTGGCGCGCCTGAATATCGCCGACCGTTGCGGGACCCACGCCGCCGATCAGGAATGGGCTGAGTTCCGGCAACTGGAGCGGGGCGCGGTGTTGAGTTCCTTCTACTACCACTACGCGCGGCTGGTGGAAATCCTTTACGCCTTGGAACGCATCGAGCAGATCCTGGCCGAACCGCAGATTCTGGGCCGGCACGTACGAGCCCAGGCGGCCGCCAATCATCCGGAAGGGATCGGCGTGGCGGAGGCGCCGCGCGGCACACTGATTCACCACTACCGCGTGGACGAAGCGGGTGTCATCCAGTGGGCCAACCTGATCATCGCCACGGGACACAACAATCTGGCGATGAATCGCGGGATTTTGCAGGCCGCGCGGCGTTTCGTAGATGGAAACCGGCTGAGCGAAGGAGCGTTGAACCGCGTGGAAGCAGTGATTCGCGCCTTCGATCCGTGCCTGAGCTGCTCGACGCACGCGGTTGGCCAGATGGCGTTGCGGATCGAGCTGCGCGGGCCCGAGGGAGAGTTGCTGCACGAAGTGAGCCGGGGCGCATGAGCGTGCTAATTCTGGGATATGGAAACCCGCTCGCGGGTGACGACGGCGCGGGCTGGCGCGCCGCGGAGACTCTGGCTTCGTCGCTCGAGCAGTCGGGCGTGCGCGTTCTGACGTGTCGCCAGTTGACGCCTGAGCTGGCCGCCGAGGCTGCGGAGGCAAGCCTGGTGATCTTCCTGGACGCCAGCGTCGAGATCCCGCCGGGCAAGGTCAGTTGCCGGCGCGTAACGCCGCAGCCGGCCACGGCGCCGTTCTCGCACCAGTTCACGCCGGCGGCCCTGCTGTCGCTCGTCGAGCAGCTTTACGGGCGGCGCCCCGAGGCGGTTTTGTTCAGTGTTGGCGCGCGAAGCTTTGTTGGCGAGAATCTTTCGAGCGAGGTCGAACAAGCCTTGCCGGCCTTGCTCGAACAAGTCAAGGAGTTGGTGGCGCGGGTGATGCAGGCCGGCAAACCGGCTGATGAGCCTGCACGGTCTGCGCCGAGCGATGATTTTTTCTCCGTGATGCACTGAAGCCGAGGCGGAAAACAGCAGCCCGGCTCTGGAAAGGAAGGAAAGACCATGACCCCTCCGATGAAAAAGCTCAAGCAACCCAGCGTTGATTCCGCTCAAGACATCCTGCGACTGCGCGAACACCCCCTCGACGTGTTTTTCCGCCCCGAATCCGTCGCCGTGATCGGGGCAACCGAAACGCCCGGCAGCGTGGGACGCACGCTGCTTTGGAATTTGATGACCAGCCCCTTCGGGGGAACCGTCTATCCCATCAATCCCCGACGCGCGAGCGTGCTGGGCATCAAGGCCTACCCCAACATCAAGGCCGTGCCCGAGAAGGTGGATCTGGCAGTGGTGGTGACGCCGGCCCCGACGATCCCCGGGATCATTCGGGAATGCGGCGAGGCCGGCGTGCGCGCGGCCATCGTGATTTCCGCCGGTTTCAAGGAGGTGGGGCCGCAAGGTGCGGAGCTCGAGCGCCAGGTCGTCGAAGAGGCGCGCAAGGCTCGCATGCGCATCATCGGTCCCAACTGCCTGGGCGTCATGAGCCCGGTCACGGGCCTGAACGCCACTTTCGCCCGCTCCATGGCCTTGCCAGGCAACGTGGGCTTCATCAGCCAGAGCGGCGCTCTGTGCACGGCGGTGCTCGACTGGAGCCTGCGCGAGCAGGTGGGATTCTCGGCATTCATTTCCATAGGCTCGATGGCGGATGTGGGCTGGGGTGACCTGATTGACTATCTGGGCAACGACCCCCGGACCCACAGCATCCTGCTCTACATGGAAACGATCGGCGACGCGCGTTCCTTCATCTCGGCAGCGCGCGAAGTGGCACTCTCCAAGCCCATCATCGTGATCAAGCCGGGGCGCACGGAAGCAGCAGCACGCGCGGCCGCCTCGCACACGGGTTCGCTGGCGGGCAGTGACGAAGTTCTGGAAGCGGCCTTCCGGCGCAGCGGCGTGTTGCGCGTGAACACGATCGCCGACCTCTTCTATATGGCGGAAGTGCTGGCCAAGCAGCCGCGTCCCGCCGGCCCGCGCCTGACCATCGTCGCCAACGCCGGCGGCCCTGCCGTACTGGCCACCGACGCCCTGGTTTTGAACGGCGCTGAGGTCGCCCAACTGGCGCCCGAAACCATCGAGGAGCTCAGCAAGGTGCTGCCGCCCACCTGGAGCCACAACAACCCGATTGACATCATCGGCGACGCACCGCCCGAGCGCTACGCCAAGGCGCTGGAAATCGTGGCCAAGGATCCGAACTCGGACGGCTTCCTCGTGATCCTGACGCCACAAGCCATGACCGACCCGACGCGCACTGCCGAGCTGGTGCGCACCTACGCCCGCGTGGACAACAAACCCATCCTGGCGAGCTGGATGGGGGGCGTGGAGGTCGCAGCGGGCGAGGAGATCCTGAATCGCGCCGGCATCCCCACCTTCCCTTATCCCGACACCGCGGCCCGCGCCTTCGTCTACATGTGGCGACTGTCTTACAACCTGCGCGGGCTTTATGAAACCCCCGTGGCGGTCGAGGATCCCAAGTCCGAAGCCGACCGGCTCGAAGCCGAGAAACTCGTCCAGCACGTGCGTCAGCAAGGCCGGACGATCCTCACCGAGTACGAGTCCAAGCGGCTGCTCTCGCTCTACGGCATCCCCACGGTGGAAACCCGCATTGCCACCACGGAAGACGAGGCCGTGCAGCATGCTGAGCAGATCGGCTACCCGGTGGTGGTCAAGCTGCACTCGGAGACCATCACTCACAAGACCGATGTCGGCGGCGTAGCGCTGAATCTGGAGAACGCGGATGCCGTGCGCGCCGCGTGGCGCAGGATTCAGTCCTCGGTAACCCAACGGGCGGGCGCGCAGCACTTCCTGGGCGTTACCGTGCAGCCCATGGTGAAGCTCGAGGGCTATGAACTCATCATCGGTTCCTCGATTGATCCGCAGTTCGGCCCCGTCGTGCTGTTCGGCACCGGCGGGCAGTTGGTGGAAGTCTACCGGGACCGCGCCCTGGCCCTGCCGCCCCTGAACACGACCCTGGCGCGACGCCTGATGGAGCAAACCAAGATCTACACCGCGCTCAAAGGCGTGCGCGGGCGCAAGCCGGTAGATCTGGCAGCGCTGGAACAGCTGCTGGTGCGCTTCAGCCAACTGGTCGTCGAGCAGCGCTGGATCAAGGAGATTGATATCAACCCGCTGCTGGCTTCCCCCGAGCGGATCATCGCCCTGGATGCGCGCGTGGTCGTACACGAGCCGGGAGTGACGGCGGAACAGCTTCCCAAGCTGGCCATCCGTCCCTACCCGACGCGCTACGTCAGCGAGTGGACGATGAAAGACGGCCAGAAGGTGACGATTCGTCCCATCCGGCCCGAAGACGAGCCGCTCATGGTGAAGTTTCACCAGATGCTTTCGGACCGCTCGGTTTACATGCGATACCTGCACACCCTGCCTTTGAGCCAGCGCATCGCGCACGAGCGCCTCACCCGGATCTGCTTCATTGACTACGACCGGGAGATGGCGCTGGTGGCCGAGCGGCGCGACCCGGAAACCGGCGAGCCCCAGATCCTGGGCGTAGGCCGGCTCAAGAAAGTTCACGGCGCCAACGAAGCCGAGTTCGCCGTGCTGATCGCGGATCCCTTCCAGGGCAAAGGTCTGGGAGCGGAGCTGACGCGTCGCCTGATCCAGGTAGCTCGCGACGAAAAGATCGAGAGGATCGTGGGTGACGTTCTGCCCGACAACGTCGTGATGCTCAAGCTGTGCGAACGCTTGGGGTTCAAGCTCACGCGCACCGTGGAAGACCCCGTGGTCAAAGCCAGCTACGAAGTGGCGGCCTGAAGGCCGTAGACGGGCGGGCTGCGCAGGGGCGCGGCCCGCCTCCCGAGGAGGTTGCCGATGAACAAGACCGTCGCGAAAACGACCCGGACGATCAAGGTGGACTATCTGGCCCGAGTCGAGGGCGAGGGAGCCCTGTTCGTCAAGCTGCGCGGCGACCGCGTCGAAGACGTCAAGCTGAAGATCTTCGAACCGCCGCGGCTGTTCGAGGCCTTCCTGCGCGGGCGGCACTTCATGGAGGCGCCCGACATCACGGCGCGCATCTGCGGGATCTGTCCCATCGCCTACCAGATGAGCGCCATCCACGCTATCGAACGGGCGTTGGGCGTGACTGTCCCACCCGCCATCCGCGCGCTGAGGCGGCTGTTTTACTGCGGCGAATGGATCGAAAGCCACGCCCTCCATGTCTTCCTGCTGCACGCGCCCGACTTCCTCGGCTACGAGGATGCGATCCAAATGGCGCGACAGCATCGCCAGATCGTCGAGCAGGGGCTGCGACTGAAGAAAATCGGCAACCACCTGGTCAGCGTCATGGGCGGGCGCGAGATCCATCCCATCTCGGCTTGCGTCGGCGGCTTCTACCGGGCGCCCACCAGGCAAGAACTGGAAGCCATCAAGCCGGATCTGGAATGGGCGCTCGACGCCGCCCTCGCGACCATGCGCTGGACCACCACGCTCGACTACCCCGATTTCGAACAAGACTACGAATTCGTCTCCCTGCGACACCCCGAAGAGTATCCCTTGAACGAAGGCCGCCTGGTTTCCAATCGCGGTCTGGACATTGACGCGAGCGAATTCGAAGATCACTTCCTCGAGCAGCACGTCAAGCATTCCAATGCGCTGCAATGCGTGCTGCGGGAACGCGGTTCCTACATGGTGGGGCCGCTGGCGCGGGTCAACCTGAATTTCGACCTGCTGCCCGAGGTCGCGCGACAAGCCGCGGCCGAGTGCGGCTTCGAGGTTCCCTGCCGCAACCCGTTCCGCTCGATCCAGGCGCGGGTGCTCGAGATCATCTTCGCTTGCTGGGAAGCGCTGCGCATCATCCGCGAGTACGAGCCGCCGGCCCAGCCGCGTGTGGAGGTCGAGCCGCGCGACGCCAAAGGGTGTGCCGCCACGGAAGCGCCGCGCGGGGTCCTGTACCACCGCTATTCGATCGCGGGCGACGGCCGCATTCTCTCGGCGCGCATCGTGCCGCCGACCTCGCAGAACCAGCGCCGCATCGAAGACGACCTGCGAGCGCTGGTCCCGTCCCTGATCGCGGAACCTGAAGACCGCCTGACCTGGCGGTGCGAACAGGCGGTTCGCAACTACGACCCGTGCATTTCCTGCGCGACGCATTTCCTGCGCCTGCACCTGGAGCGCGAGTAGGCGTTGCGGGAACGCCCCTGCGATGCTCATCATCGGTTGCGGTCATCCCGATTGCGGTGATGACGCCGCCGGTCTGCTGGTGGCCCGGCGCCTGCGCGAGCTGGGCTTGCGAGCCGTGGAGGCCTCGGGCGAAGCGACCGCGCTGATGAGCTGCTGGGAGGGTGAGACGGACGTCATTGTGGTGGACGCGACATCAAGCGGCGCGCCTCCGGGCACGGTTCAGGTGTGGGACGCCGGGCAAGCCCCGTTCGTACGCGAACGCTTCCGCTGCTCCACCCACGGGCTGGGCGTAGCCGAGGCCATCGAACTGTCACGCGCCTTGGGCAGCCTGCCGCCGCGCCTGCGCATCTACGGAATCGAGGGGAGGCAATTTGCGCCGGGCGGCAGCCCGTCGCCTGAGGTCCTGGAAGCCGTGGAGCAAGTCGTGCAAAGAATCCGGGAGGAGGTCCAATGCATGAAACAGGACTGATCGAAGATCTCATCCGCAAGGTAGAATCGTTGGTGCGGGAGCACTCCGGTCGGCGGGCAGTGGCGATCCGGCTGCGCGTCGGAGCGCTGGCGGCAGCCGATCCGGATCATTTGCGCGAGCATTTTGAAACGGCCGCGCTGGGAACTGTGGCCGAGGGGGCGCGCCTCGACATCGAGGTCTCGGAGGATCTGCTGAGTCCCGACCCCGGCGCCATCATTCTTGAGTCGGTCGAAATCGAGACCGGGTAAATGAAACTCACGGCGGTCAGCGGCACGCGAGCCTCGGAAATTTGCCGGCTGCGCCTGGTGCTGCACGGCGCAGTGCAGGGAGTGGGCTTCCGCCCGTTCGTTTATCGGCTCGCGACCGAAATGGGTTTGGCGGGCACGGTGTTGAACTCGAGCGCGGGCCTGGTAATCGAGGTCGAGGGCACAGCCGAGCAACTCGAACGTTTCCAGGCGCGGGTCGAGGCCGAGCGCCCGCCGGCGTCCGTGATCCTGGCGCGGGAAGCGAGCTGGCTGCCTCCGAAAGGCTACGCCGACTTTCGCATCCTGGCCAGCGACGAGAGCGCCGAGAAGACCGCGGCCGTGCTGCCCGACCTAGCCACCTGCCCCGAATGCCTGGCCGAGCTTCTGGATCCCGCCAATCGCCGCTACCTCTACCCGTTCACCAATTGCACGCGCTGCGGCCCGCGCTACACCATCATCCTGGACATACCCTACGACCGCCCGCGCACCACCATGCGCGACTTCGTGCTCTGTGAAGACTGCCGTCGCGAGTACACCGATCCTGCCGACCGGCGTTTCCACGCACAGCCTAACGCCTGCCCGCGCTGCGGCCCGCGGTTGAGCGCTCCTCTGGCCGAGGCGGTTCGCGAACTGGCGGCCGGGCGCATCGTCGCGCTGAAGGGCATCGGCGGCTTCCAGCTTTTGGTGGACGCACGGAACGAAGAGGCCGTCCAGCGCTTGCGCCAGCGGAAGCGTCGCGAGGAAAAGCCGTTCGCGCTGATGATGCCGTCGCTCGAAGTCGTGCGCCAGTATTGCCACGTCTCCGAAGCCGAGGCCGCGTTGTTGAGTTCGCCCGCCGCGCCCATCGTGCTGCTGCGGCCCAACGGGCGGCCCGGCATCGCGCCCTCGGTGGCGCGCAGCTCGCCCTATCTCGGCGTCATGCTGCCGTACTCGCCGCTTCACCATCTGCTGATGCGCGAATTCCCGCATCCCATCGTAGCCACCAGCGGCAACCTGAGCGACGAGCCGATCGCGATTGACAACGACGAGGCCCTCGAGCGTTTGCGCGGGGTAGCGGACTTCTTTCTGATGCACAACCGCCCGATCGCGCGACCGTGTGATGACTCGGTGGCGCGCGTGGTGCGGGGAAGACCGAGTCTGGTGCGACGCGCGCGCGGCTATGCGCCGCTGCCCGTGCGCCTGGATCGCGACCTGCCGCCCGTGCTGGCCGTGGGTGGCCACCTCAAGAACACCGTGGCCATCGCACTCGGGCGCCAGGTCATCCTCAGCCAGCACGTAGGCGACCTCGATACGCTCGAGGCCCGTCGCGCTTTTGAACGCGCCATCGAAGATCTCTGCCGGCTGTACCGCTTCCGCCCGCAACTGGTGGCCTGCGACATGCACCCCGATTACGCCTCGACGCAGTGGGCGTGGCGCTCGGGCCTGCCGGTGATTGCCGTCCAGCATCATCAGGCCCACGCCGTTGCCTGCGCGGCGGAAAACGAAGTGCGCGAACCCTACCTGGGCGTGGCATGGGACGGCACCGGTTACGGTTTGGACGGCACGATTTGGGGCGGCGAGTTCTTCCTTGCCGAACGCGGGCGGCTCGAGCGCATCGCGCACCTGCGTCCCTTCCGGTTGCCGGGCGGCGAGGTCGCGATCCGTGAGGGATGGCGCGTCGCTGCGTCCCTGCGGTTTGAGACTTTCGGGCGGGAGGCCGTGCCCGAGCCGGCGCTCAGGCGCATGCTGGAAGCCGGGGTCAATTCTCCATGGAGCACCAGCGTAGGCCGCCTCTTCGACGCCGTGGCAGCCATGGCGGGAGTGGCGCGCGAGAACCGCTTCGAAGGACAAGCCGCCATGATGCTGGAACGCGCCATCGGGGGCTTGACCAGCGAAGAAACCTACCCGTTGCCGGGCGGCGACTGGCGCCCGCTGATCGAAGCGGTCGCGAGGGATTTGGAACGTGGCGAACCGGCGGCTTGCATCGCGGTGCGCTTCCACAATGCGCTGGCCAACTGGATCGTGGAGGTCGCCGGACAGGCGGGCGTGCGGGACGTCTGCCTGAGCGGCGGGGTGTTCCAGAACGGCTACCTGGTCGAGCGCACCGCCGCGTTGCTCGAAGGCCGCGGCTTTCGGGTCTGGACGCACCAGCGCGTTCCGCCCAACGATGGCGGCATCGCCTTGGGACAAGCCGTGCTCGCTGCGGAAAGGAGTTAGACGATGTGCCTGGCAGTACCGGGCAAGGTGATAAGCATTCTGGAGGAAGGCGACAGCAGCCTGCGCCGCGCGGTCGTGGACTTTGCCGGCGTGCGTCGCGAAGTTTCGCTGGCCTTTACGCCCGAAGCAAAACCGGGCGATTATGTCATGGTGCACGTCGGCTTCGCACTCAGTGTGGTGGATGAGGCCGAGGCGCAGAAGATTTTCGAATACCTGAGGGAAATCGGCGAGCAAGTCGAAACCGACTCGGAGAACGGGCCGTGAAGTTCGTGGACGAATATCGTGACGAGCAAGCCGCGGCGCGCCTGGCCGAGTTGATCCGGCGGCGGGTGAGCCGGCCGTGGACCGTGATGGAGATCTGCGGCGGCCAGACTCACACGATCCTCAAGAGCGGCCTCCAGGATCTGCTGCCGCCCGAAATCACGCTGGTGCACGGCCCCGGCTGCCCGGTCTGCGTGACGCCGATCGAGTTGATTGACCACGCCGTGAGCATCGCCGAAACGCCCGGCGTCATCTTCTGCTCGTTCGGCGACATGCTGCGCGTGCCCGGCTCGCGGCGCAGTCTGCTGGAGGCCAAGGCGCGCGGCGCCGACGTGCGCATCGTGTACTCGCCGCTCGACGCGGTCAAGCTGGCGCAGGCCAACCCCGCTCGCCAGGTGGTCTTCTTCGCGGTGGGTTTCGAGACCACGGCGCCGGCCAACGCCATGGCCGTCTGGCAGGCGCGGCAACTGGGCCTCGACAACTTCTCGATCCTGGTGGCGCACGTGCTGGTGCCGCCCGCCATCGAAGCCATTCTCAACTCGCCCGGATGCCGCATCCGCGGATTCCTGGCCCCGGGGCACGTGTGCACGGTAGCAGGCTACGAAGACTACGAGAAGCTGGCGGCGCGTTATCGGGTTCCCATCGTGGTCACCGGTTTCGAGCCCGTGGACATTCTGGAAGGCCTGCTCATGGTGATCACGCAGCTCGAGGAGGGACGCGCCGAAGTCGAAAACCAGTACCGGCGGTCGGTGCGTCGCGAGGGCAATCGTCAGGCGCAGCAGATCGTGCGCGAGGTCTTCCAGGTCAGCGATCGCGCCTGGCGCGGGATCGGCACCATCCCTCTGAGCGGGCTGGCGTTGCGCGAACCGTACCGCCGCTACGACGCGCTGGAGCGTTTCCCGCCAACGCAGGCGCCGGGCGAGGAATCGGCTGAGTGCATCGCCGGCCTGATCCTCCAGGGCTTGAAAAAACCGCCCGAGTGCAGCGCCTTTGCCGTGCGGTGCACGCCGGAGACACCACTGGGAGCGCCGATGGTTTCCAGCGAGGGGGCCTGCGCGGCCTATTACCTTTACGGTCGCAAGGAAGTGGCGTCATGAACGAGTTCACGTTGAGCTGCCCGGCGCCGATGCTCAGCGAAGAACGCATCCTTCTGGCGCACGGCGGCGGCGGGCGTCTGATGCACCAGTTGCTTGAGCGCGTATTCCTGCCCGCTTTCCGCGATCCCGCGCTCGAGGCGCGCCACGACGGCGCTGCGCTGGAAATTCAAGGGGTGCGGCTGGCCTTTACCACCGACTCTTATGTAGTGCGCCCGCTGTTCTTCCCCGGCGGCAACATCGGCGATCTGGCCATCAACGGTACGGTGAACGATCTGGCCATGTGCGGGGCGCGCCCGCTGTATCTGAGCGCGGGATTCATTCTCGAGGAGGGCCTCGCCATGGAGACCTTGCGGCGGGTGACGGATTCGATGCGCGCCGCGGCCGAGCGCGCCGGCGTCCGCCTGGTCACCGGAGACACCAAGGTGGTGGATCAGGGACACGGCGACGGCATCTACATCAACACCGCGGGCATCGGCGTGATCGAAGCGCCCGGGGAAATCGGGCCGCAGCGCGTAGAGCCGGGCGACGCGGTGCTGGTGAGCGGCGATCTGGGCGCGCACGGCGTGGCGATTCTTTCCGTGCGCGAGGGACTCGAGTTCGAGGCCCCGATTGCAAGCGACACAGCGCCGCTGTGGGAGCCGGTGGCGGCGCTGCTTGCGGCCGGAATCGAGGTCCACTGTCTGCGCGACCTGACGCGCGGCGGGTTGGCTTCGGCGCTGAACGAAATTGCGCAAGCACGCGGTCTGCTGATCAGCCTGGAGGAGGCCGCGATCCCGGTCTCCGAGCCGGTGAAGGGAGCGTGTGAGATTTTGGGTCTGGATCCGCTGTACGTGGCCAACGAAGGGCGCTTCGTGGCGTTCGTTCCGCAAAGCCAGGCGGAGCGGGCGCTGGAAGCGCTGAAGTCGGTTCCGGTGAGCGCTGGCGCGGTGCAAGTGGGCTCGGTGCTGGAGGAAAAGACCGCCGCGGTTGTGCTGCGCAGTCGCGTGGGCGGTCGCCGCGTGGTGGACATGCTCAGCGGTGAGCAACTGCCGCGGATCTGCTGACGGCCTGCGGGTGCCGCCTCAGGATTCGCGCTCGACCACCAGTTCCGTGAGAGCCGACAGCGCGCGCTGATAAGGCGACGGCGGGAATTGCTCGATCATCCGCCGCGCCGTTTCGGCAAATTCCTCCGCCCGAAGGCGCGCCCGGCGAATCCCGCCGAGCGATTCCGCCAGCTCGAGTACGGCGCGGAAAGGAACACGCTCATAGCTGCGGTCGGCAAGAACGGTTTCCACCATCACGCGATCCGCCGGGGAGGCGTGCTCCAAGGCATAGATCAGAGGCAGCGTAAGCTTGCCTTCCCTGAGATCGCTGCCCACCGGCTTGCCCAGCACCTCTTCGGCCGCGGTGAAATCCAGCACATCGTCCACCAACTGGAAGGCCATCCCGAGGTTCCAGGCGTACTCGCCCAGCCGCTGCTCGTCGCGCTCCGTGGCGCCCGCGCACACGGCGCCCAGCCGGGCGCAGGCCGAGAAAAGGGCCGCGGTCTTGCGACTCACCAGATCCAGATAATCGCTCTCGCTGACCCGGATCGAACCCAGTCGTTCAAGCTGGATCAGTTCGCCTTCGACCATCAACTGGGTCACGGCGATCAGCAAGTCGAGGATGTGGAAGTTGGCCTCGCGCAGGGCGATTTGGAAGGCCTTCATGTAGAGCCAGTCCCCGGCCAGCACCGAACGGTGATTGCCCCACTTGACGTTGGGCGACGGGCGTCCGCGCCGGGTGTCGGCGCCATCAATGACGTCGTCGTGCACCAAGGTCGCGGTGTGGATCAGCTCCACCACCGCCGCCAAACGGATCGCGCTCGCCCCGCCGTCACCGATCAGCCGCGAACTCAGCAGCAGCAGCACCGGCCGCAGCCGTTTCCCGCCGCTGGCGTGCAAGTACCGCCCGATGGCAGTGATCGCCTCGACCGGGGCCTCGCTTTCCTCCCGGAGGTACTCCTCCACCTGGGCCAGCTCGTCCCCGATGAGAGCGATGATCTCCCCAGCCGTTGAGGCCCTCCCTGCTTTGCCCAGCGCCATGCGGACAATCCCAGTCTAACTGCGCCGGCGAAGCTCAGGCAAACCGGCTACGGTTCACTCCGGCCATCCGAAAACGCGGCGGAAGTTGGCGGTCGTCGCCGCGGCCAGCTCCTCGGCGGACTCGCCGCGCAGTTCGGCCAGCCGCCTCAGCGTGTGCACGACGTAGGCGGGTTCGTTGCGCCGCCCGCGCATGGGCACGGGCGCCAGATAGGGTGCGTCCGTCTCAATCAACAGCCGGTCGCGCGGCGTCAGACGCGCCGCCTCCTGTACGCGCAGCGCTTTCGGGAAGGTCACTACCCCCGCGAAACTCAGATAGAAACCCAGCTCCAGACACTGGCTCGCCTCTTCCGGACCGCCCGAAAAGCAATGCATGACGCAAGGGAGACCGCTGCCAACCCAATGCTCGCGCAGAAGGGAAAGCGTGTCCGGCCAGGCTTCCCGCGTGTGAATCACCACGGGTTTTCGCGCCTGCCGGGCCAGCTCGAGCTGCCTTGCGAAAACCTGCCTCTGCGTCTCCGGCGGAGAGAAATTGTAATGGTAGTCCAGCCCGATCTCGCCCAAAGCCAGGACCTTGGGATGATCGAGCAACGCCCCCAACGCCGCGAAGGTCTCCTCGCTCGCTTTGGCAGCATCGTGGGGGTGAACGCCTACGGTCGCGCGGATCGCCGGGTGTGCCTCCGCGAGCCGCACGGCGCATTCCAGATCCGGCGGGCCGTCTCCGGAACCGATGGCGAGCATGCACTCCACGCCGGCCTCCAGCGCCCTGCGGATAACCTCGTCGCGGTCCTGATCGAACTGCCGGTCGTCCAGGTGGCAGTGCGAGTCCACCAGCCTCACGTCAGGCGCGCTCCCACGGGCACATCCTCCCAAGGCCCGATCAGCACGGGCAGGCCGCCTTCGGGCGTAGCTGCCACCACCATGCCGTTGGATTCGATTCCGCGCAGCTTGCGCGGCTGAAGGTTGGCGACGATCACCACCTTGCGCCCGATCAATTGTTCCGGCTGGTAAGCCTCGGCAATGCCCGCCACGATCGTGCGCGGCTTGCCTTCCCCGATGTCCACTTCCAACCGCAGCAGCTTGTCCGCCCCTTTGACCCGTTCAGCGGCCAGCACCTGGCCGACCCTCATGTCCACCTTGGCGAAATCTTCGATGCTGATGCGCGGCGCAGAGGGCTGTTCTGCGGGGGCAGCCGCTGGCACCGTGACCTGCGTCTTGCCCGCCTCGGCGGCTTTGCCTTCCAGCAAGGCCTTCTGCCTGGCGGCCTCTTCCACCTCCAGCGCGCGCATGCGTTCGATGGCCTGGCGCGGCTCCACACGCGGGAACAGCGGCTGAACCTCACCGATGCGCTGGCCGGGCTGAAGCCCGCCCCAAGCGAGATCCTCGAATCTCATGGCCTCCAGGTCGCCCGTCATGCCGAGCTGGCGCCACAAAGCGGCTGCGGATGTAGGCATGACCGGAGCCAGGAGCACTGCAGCCACGCGAAGAATTTCCGCCACCGTGTAGAGCGTCTCGGCGAGCTGACCTCGCGCCGCCGGATCCTGACTGCGCGCCAGAGTCCACGGAGCGCGCTCCACCAGGTACTTGTCCGCTGCCGAGAACATGGCCCAGATGGCCTCGAGACCGCGCGAAAACTCGAAGTTATCGAACGCGGTCAGAGCGTTCCGGATGGTCTCCGTGGCCACCTCTGCCAGAGCCTGGGAACCGGGCCGTCCGTCGGGAATGGCGCCATCCGCGTACTGCCGGATCATGGTCAGCGTCCGGCTGGCGAGGTTGCCGAGGCCGTTGGCCAGATCCGCGTTGTAGCGCGTGACCAGAGCGTCGTAGCTGAAGCTGCCGTCCTGGCCGAACGTAATCTCGCGCAACAGGAAGTAGCGAAGCCCGTCCACGCCGAGCACTTGGCGGATCGGATCGGGGCGCACGATGTTACCCCGCGACTTGGACATTTTGTCCTGCTCGACCAGGATCCAGCCGTGTGCAAAAATCTGCTTGGGGAGCGGCATCTCGGCCGCCATCAGAAAGGCCGGCCAGTAAACAGCGTGGAAGCGGAGAATGTCCTTGCCAATCAGGTGCAAGTCGGCAGGCCACAAGTCTTCGCCTTCTACAGCGCTCATGTAAGCGATCAAGGCGTCGAACCAGACGTAGAAAACGTGATGGCCCTCGACCGGCGCTGGAATGCCCCACTGGATGTTGGTCCGCGTGATGGAGAGATCGTTCAGGCCCTGGCTGACGAAAGCCACCACTTCGTTGCGCCGGAATTCGGGGCGAATGAAATCGGGCTGCGTGCGGTAGAGCTCGAGCAGGCGGTCCTGGAAAGCGGAGAGCCGGAAGAAATAATTCTCTTCCGTGACGGTTTCCGTGGGCCGCCGGCAATCGGGGCAGAGCGCGCCCGGCTCGGCTTCGCCGACATACAGTTCGCAGCGAAAACAGTACTGGCCGGTGTAGGCGCCCTTGTAGATATAGCCATTCTTGCGGCAGCGTTCGAACAAGTCAATGACCGCGCGGTGATGCTTGGGATCGGACGTGCGCTCGAAGCGGTCAATGTGCAGGCCCAACCGCTCCCATTGCCGTCGGAACTCCTCCTGGATCAGGGTGGCGTAATCGTAGGGGGACATGCCGGCGGCGCGGGCCGCGCGTTCGACGTTCTGGCCGTGCTCGTCGCTGCCCGTGGTTAGCACGGCGTAGTAGCCTTGCATGCGCTTGAAGTTGCGGATGGTATCCGCGGCGATGGTGGTGTACGCAGTGCCCAGGTGCGGCGCCGCGTTGACGTAGTAAATCGGAGTAGTCAGGTAGTACTTCTTCATCGGTTCTTCCAGTAAGCCAGCGTAGCCTCCATCAGGATATCGCGCAAGGGCTTGCCCGAAGCCTGCGCCAGGCGGCGGCAGTCCTCGTACTCGGGCGCGAAATGTCCGTCCTCAGATACCTTGATGCGGACCTTGCCTTCGGGGATCTCGACCTCAACCGTGGATCGCGTCCGCACGCGGCGCTCGGCCCGGTACACCCTCAGGCCCAGCGTGGACGTCTCCGCAAAGACGAGTTCCACCAAGCGCTCCTGATCCTCGGGGCGCGCGATCACGCGCAGCAGCAGACCGGGGCGGCCCTTCTTCATGTAAATCGGCTCCAGCGTGGCATCCAGCGCGCCCGCTTCGAGCAATCGCTCCAGGGCGTAGCCCAGCACTTCGGGCGTGGAATCATCCACGTTGGCTTCCAGCACCGAGACCAGCGTAGCCTCGGGCGCCCGCGAGTCCTCCCCGATCAGCACGCGCAGCACGTTGGGGCGCCCAGGCAGCTCGCGCGTTCCGGCGCCGTAGCCGATGGCCTTCAGCGTCATGGCAGGCAACGGCCCGAAGGCGGACGCCAGGGTCGAAACGAGCGCCGCGCCGGTAGGCGTGGTCAACTCGAGGGCGGGACCTTCGGAATACACCGGGCGGCCTTCCAGCAGGGCAGCCGTGGCGGGCGCGGGAACAGGCAGCACCCCATGCTCGGTGGAAGCCGTGCCGCCGCCCAGGTTCACGGGCGAGCAGAGGACCTGCTCGATGCCGAGCAGCTCCAGCGCCAGGCAGGCGCCCAGCACGTCGGCGATGGAATCCACCGCACCCACCTCGTGAAAGTGGACGCGCTCCACCGGGACCTGATGAATCGCCGCCTCCACCTGACCCAGGCGTTCGAACACTTTCGTCGCATTTTGTTTCACTCGGTCCGGCACGCCCGAGGTCGCAATGACTTCGAGAATATCCTTCAGATGGCGCCGCGGACCGGGACCCTCGGCCTCCACGTGGAACTTGGTTGCCGCAATCCCGCCTCGAATCACGCGTTCGAACCGGACGCGCGCCCCGATCCCGAGCGCCTCGAGGGCCTCGCAAATCGCCTTCTGGTCCGCCCCGGCGTCGGCCAGAGCGCCGACCAGCATGTCACCACTGACTCCGGAAAAAGCATCAACGTAGCAAAGGCGCATGGAAGATCATCCCGGCAGCGGACCGCGCACGGAAAAGGACACTCTTCAACCAGTTTGCACGTTCGGCTCGGAGGGAATCAAGGCGGGCAGGATCACGCCCGCCGGACCGCGCAGCGAGCAATCCAGGCGCGCCGACATGGCCGTTTCTTCCGGATTGACCTCGATGACGCGAGCGCCACAAGCCTGCGCCAGCGGGATCAGCCCAGCGGCGGGATAGACTACCGCCGAGGTTCCTACTACCAGCAGAACCTCGGCCTCCCGCACCGCCTGTTCCGCCGCCTCCCAGGCGCCCGGCGGCAGCGCCTCGCCAAACCAGACCACGCCCGGCCGCAGCAGTCCGCCACAGGCGCAACGCGGCGGCAACTCGGGCAACGGCACGCGCTCGTCGCGCTGCTCGCGACCACAAGCCACGCAGCGCACCAGCCAGATATCCCCGTGCAGCTTGATCACGCGGCGACTGCCGGCGCGCTCGTGCAAACCGTCCACGTTCTGCGTGATCAGCCAGAAGCGCGGCTTGGAGCGCTCCAGCCGAACCAGCGCCTCATGCCCCGCGTTGGGACGCGCCTGCGCGATCCGTTGCCTTCGCCAGTCGTACCACTCCCACACCAGCCGCGGGTCGCGACGAAAAGCTTCGGGCGTAGCCAGCTCCTCGGGCCGGTACTGTCGCCACAGCCCGCCCGGGCCACGGAAGGTGGGGACTCCACTCTCGGCGGAGATGCCCGCACCGGTCAGCACGGCGACAGAGCGAGCCTCCCGGATCCACTCGCGCGCTTTCTCCAGCAACCTTCCATTATCCTGAGAGGAAGGGCGCCACGGATCGCCGCGCGCTGGTCGTTCAAGGAGCACCCATGAAGCTCATGAAAGCCTTGGTGAAGAGTCGCCCGGAGCCGGGTCTCTGGCTGGAAGAGGTGCCGGTGCCGGAAATCGGCATCAACGATGTGCTGATCCGCGTGGATCGCACCTCGATCTGCGGCACCGACGTCCACATCTGGAACTGGGACGAATGGGCCCGCAAAACCATCCCGGTGCCCATGGTGGTGGGACACGAATTCGTGGGCGAGATCGTCGAGGTAGGCTCCAACGTGGCCGACTTCACGCCGGGCATGATCGTGGGTGGCGAAGGACACGTGGTCTGCGGGCGCTGCCGCAACTGCCTGGCGGGACGGCGCCACCTGTGCGCCCACACCCAAGGCGTCGGCGTCAACCGTCCCGGGGCTTTCGCCGAGTACATCGCGCTGCCCATGACCAACGTCTGGCATCACCGCGAGTGGGTGGACCTGGACATCGCCTGCATTTTCGATCCGTTCGGCAATGCCGTCCATACTGCGCTGTCGTTCCCCGTGCTGGGCGAGGACGTGCTCGTGACGGGCGCGGGGCCGATCGGCATCATGAGCGCGGCTGTGGCCCGGCACGCGGGCGCGCGCTTCGTCGTCATCACCGACCCCAACCCCTACCGCCGCGAACTGGCGAAAAAAGTTGGCGTCACCCTGGCGGTGGATCCCACCACAACGCGCCTGGCCGACGTGCAGAAGCAGCTCGGCATGCTGGAAGGCTTTGACGTCGGCTTCGAAATGTCGGGCAACCCCGATGCCTTTCGCGAGATGCTCGCCAACATGTGCCATGGCGGCAAGATTGCCCTGCTGGGCATCCCGGAGCGCGAGATGGCGATTGACTGGCACACGGTCATCTTCAATGGCCTGACTATCAAAGGGATTTACGGGCGCGAGATGTACGAGACCTGGTACAAGATGACCATCATGCTCCAGTGCGGGCTGGACATCCGGCCTGTGATCACCCACCACTTCCACTACACCGAATACCGGGAAGCTTTCGAGGTGATGCGCTCCGGGCAATCGGGCAAAGTCATCCTGCACTGGCGCGACTGAGCGCCGTCAGGGGACGGACTGCTCTAGGACCTTGGCCGCCTGTTCCTCGCGGAATTCGCGGAGCTTCTGACGCAGCTCAGGACGCTGCCCGGCGAGGATGGCCACCGCCAGCAGCGCTGCGTTGATCGCGCCCGCCTTGCCGATGCCCAGCGTGCCCACGGGCACGCCCGCCGGCATTTGCACGATGGAAAGCAGCGAATCCAAGCCGCGCAGGGCCGGACTCTCGATCGGCACGCCGAGCACGGGGATGAGGGTGTGCGCGGCGATGACGCCGGGCAGGTGCGCCGCGCCGCCCGCCCCGGCGATGATCACTTCGATGCCCCGGTCGTGTGCTGCGCCGGCGTATTGCATGGTCTGCTCCGGGGTGCGATGCGCCGACAAAACGCGACACTCGTGCGGCACGCCGAACGAGGTCAGCATTTCGCTGGCATGCCGCATGGTTTCCCAATCGGACTTGCTGCCCATGACGATGGCCACCAGAGGTCGTGGGTCTTGCGCCATAGAAGATCAG
>JAPWUP010000042.1 GCA_028275505.1 Bryobacteraceae bacterium | reverse complement strand
TCCTGGAACAGGCCGGTCTGGATCCGACGGTGGTGGTGGGCGGGCGCCTGCGGGCCTTCGGAGGCGCCAACGCGCGCATCGGTCGCAGCGTGTACCTGGTGGTCGAAGCGGATGAAAGCGATCGCTCGTTTCTGAAGCTGGCGCCCATTCTGGCCGTGATCACCAACATTGACCGCGAGCATTTAGATCACTACCGCTCGCTGGAAGAAATCCTGGAGGCCTTCACCGAGTTCGCCAACCGCGTGCCCTTTTACGGGGCGGCAGTGATGTGCCTGGATGACGAAAACGTGCAGAAAATTCTTCCCGCCGTGCGCCGGCGCGTGATCACATACGGCACGCGCGCGCAGGCCGACGTACAGATTCGCGAGGCGGAGGCCGCGCACTTTTCGAGCCGCTTCCGCCTGCGGCGAGGCAGCGACGATCTGGGCGAGTTCCGGCTGCGCGTGCCGGGGTTGCACAACGTGCTCAATGCGGCTGCGGCCACGGCCACGGCTTTGGAGCTGGGGGTCGCGCCCGATGTGATTCGCGAAGCGCTGGCTGGGTTTGCCGGGGTCGAGCGTCGCTTCCAGGTTTACGGTGAGGCGGCTGGGGTCACCGTCATTGACGACTATGCGCATCACCCGGCCGAGATCCAGGCTACGCTGGCCGCGGCCCGCCAGTGCCGCTACGAGCGCTTGCTAGTGATTTTCCAGCCCCATCGCTACACGCGCACCTATCACTTGATGGAGGACTTCGCTCGCTGTTTTTATCAGGCGGACGCGGTCTGGGTCCTGGATATTTACGCGGCCTCCGAGCCGCCGCTGGAAGGGGTTCACGCGAAGCAGTTGGTGGACCGCATGCAGGCTCACGGTCACCGGCACGTCGAGTACGCCGGCACGATCGAGCGCGCGGTGGAGGCAGTGGTGGCGGAGGCGCGTGCGGGCGACGCCGTGCTCACGCTGGGCGCCGGCAACGTCTGGCAGGCTGCCGAGCCCATTCTGGAAGCCTTGCGAAGGAGGGAAAGCGGTGGCGCGTAATCGTGGCGCGCAGGCTTTGGCGGAGCCGCCCGAGCCGGATCCGGCGCCGGCGCCCGAGCCCCGGCCCATTCGGGTGCGTAGCCGCACTCCCGGCTGGCGGGCGAAGATGCGGACCGCCTTGCGCGTGGGCGCCTGGCTGCTCGCCGGCGCGGCCTTGGGAGGGGCGTTGCTCGGGCTGAGACGCTTCCTGCTGGAGGATCCGCGATTCCGGCTTCCGGCCACCGAATGGGAAGCGGACGGGCGTGCGCTGGTGATCCAGGGAGTCCGATGCACGCCTCGCAGCGAAGTGCTGGCGGTGTTTCGACCCGATCTCGGCCGCTCCATTTACGCGGTATCGCTCGGCGAGCGCCGCCGCCGACTGCTGGCCATAGATTGGGTGGCGGACGCCACGGTGATGCGGCGCTGGCCGAACCGGCTGGAAGTCCGCATCCGGGAACGGCAGCCCGTGGCTTTCGTGGTGAACGACGCGGCCGGCCAGGGATCGGGGCAGCCGGCCCTGGTGGATGCCGAGGGCGTGTGGTTGCGCTGGCCGGCTCAAGGCCGCTTCGCGTTGCCCGTTTTATGGGGAGTGCACCCGGAGCAGTCGCGCGAGCTGCGGCGGAATCGGGTGCAGCTCATGCTGCACGTGCTCCAGCAGGCCAGGGAGCGGGGGGCGCAGATTTCGGAAGTGGATCTCAGCAATCCGGAGAACGTGATCGTCACCCAGGTTTACGAAGGGCGCGCCCTGCGACTGATGCTGGGACGGGAAAACCTCGGAGCGCGCCTGAAAGCTTTTCTGGATTACTATCCGCAGATTGCGCGATGGGCGCCGGAGGCCCGTTCCTTTGATCTGCGTGTGGACGGGCAGGTGCGGGTGGCGGATCCTCCGGGCGGCGCTGCACCGGCTCGCTCGGGTGAGGCCGGCGGCAAGGGAGCAGGACGTGGGCGCTAAAACAATTTTTGGCGTTGGTGTAGACGCGGGCAGCAACCGCACGCGCGTGGCGGTCCTCGAGGTGACAGGCGACCTGGTGCGTCTCGCCGGCTACGGCGAGACCCGCTCGGAAGGGTGGAAACGCAGCCGCATCGCCGACGCCCGGGCCGTGGCCGAATCCATTCGTGCGGCCGTGCGCGAGGCGGAGCGTTCGGCACAGATTCCGGTGGTGTCCGCGGTGCTGGGCGCGGGCGGCGCCGCGGTGGGCTGTGAGTACAGCAGCAGAGGCTGCGAGGATGACTACCGGCGCAAGCTCACCCAGGCGGACGTGAATCTGGTCATCGAGCGCGCAGCCCACGTGCAGCTCGGCGAAGATCGCATGCTGCTGCATCTGTGCCTGCGCGAGTTCAGCGTGGATGGCCGCCGCGGTTACCGCGATCCGCGGGGGCAGAGCGGCGTGAGTTTGCAGGCCCACGTGAGCCTCATCACGTTTTCCACGCGCGAGCACGACACGCTGGTGGGCGCCGCCAATCAGGCCGGGCTGGTGGTGGAGGAAACCGTCTATGAGCCGGTGGCGGCAGCGTACGCTTGCCTGCGTGCAGAGCACCGGCGCGGCGGGGTCATGCTGGTGGACATCGGGGCGGAATCGGCGGATCTGGTCGTTTATATGGGTGATTCCCTGGTGCGGGCCTCGAGTCTCGAACTGGGCGGCGCGCGTTTCACCGAGGACACCGCGGATGGCCTGAACATCACGCTGGTGGATGCGGAAGCGGTCAAGCTCCAGTACGGTTCCGCTGTGCGCGATCCCGAGGCCGCCCGCAGCCTGATCGAATTGCCTGCGCCACCAGGGCGGCAGCCTCGAACGATCCCGCGCGAAGAGCTGGCGTTCATTCTCGAGTGCCGGGCCGAACAACTGTTCCGGTGGGTCCGTCGTGAGTTGCTGCGAATTTGTCCGGAAGGCAGGCTGTACGGAGGCGTCGTGCTGTGCGGTGGCGCGTCGCGGCTGCCTGGCATGTGCGATGTGGCCGAGGCCGTTGTCGGACTCGACGCCTATCTGGGGCTGCCTGCCGGCATCCGCGGGTGGCCGCCCGCACTGAACGATCCGGCCTGGACCACGGTGGCGGGGCTGGCGATGTACTCGGCGCGACTCAAGCAGCGCGAACGCGAACGCCGCCGGAGCCTTTTCAGCAGGATTTTCGGATAGGCTGCAAGCCGGCCAGTGAAGACGGGGAGGTGCAAGATGGCGCTCCTGGATCCTGAATCCAACGGATTGAAATTCGAGATTCACGAAGAGGCGCCGCCTCGCCCGAAGATTCGGGTGATCGGCGTGGGCGGCGCGGGGTCGAATGCCGTGGCCCATATCATGGCGGGCGGAATGGAGGGCGTGGAGTTCTGGGTCGTGAACACGGACCTGCAGGCTTTGCGCGCTTCGCCTGTTCCCAACAAGCTTGCCATCGGGAGCCGCATTACGGGAGGGCAGGGCGCGGGCGGAGATCCCGAAGTCGGGCGCCAGGCGGCGCTGGAAGACACGGAACGGCTGCTCGAGGTGCTGCAAGGCGCCTCGATGGTTTTCATCGCGGCGGGCCTGGGTCGCGGAACGGGCACGGGCGCCGCGCCTGTGATCGCTTCCATGGCGCGTCAGATGGACGCGCTCACGGCGGCGATGGTGACCAAGCCATTCACGGTCGAGGGTCCGCAGCGCATGGAGCTGGCCGAAGAGGGCTTGCAAAAGCTGGCGGAGGCCGTGGATGCGCTCATCACCGTCCCCAACGATCGCTTGCTCGCCCTTGCCCCACGCGGCGCCAGCATTCTGGAGGCTTTCCGCATGGCTCACGAAATCATGCGGCGGGCGGTGCAGGAGATCGTCGAGATCATCCAGACCCACGGCCTGATCAACCGCGACTTTGCCGACATTCGCTCCGTGATGCGGAGCGGCGGGCTGGCGGTGCTGGGCACGGCGGTGGCACGCGGAGAAAATGCAGCTGTGGAGGCGGCGCGGCAGGCGATCAATTGTCCGCTGGTGGAGGGTGCTTCGCTGGCGGGCGCGCGCAACGTGCTCGTGCACGTCACCGGTTCCAGCCGCCTGGGCATCCATGAGCTGCACGAAGCCTGTCAGGTGGTTCGCGAAGCCACGCGACGATCGGATGCCGAGGTCAGCCTCGGCGTTGTGCTGAACGAGTCCATGGCGGACGCCGTCAAGGTAAGCGTCATCGCCACTGGTTTTACCTCCGTGCCCGAAGCCGAGACGGCCTCCTTCGACGAAAGCTGGCGCGCCATCCCCGCGCCGCCGGCTCCGTCCCAACCTGCGCAAGCCGCTGAGGCTGCGGTCCCGTTGCCTGCCGGGTTCACAGCACCGGATGAGGTAGCGGAGCCGGATTTGACCGAACCCGCCGAGGACGATTACGATCTGGAAGACTTGGATACCCCAGCGTTCCGGCGCCGGCGTCGCCTGACGCGTTAGGCGCGGCCCTGCACCCGAAAAAATCTCACCAGCACGGGCGTTTTGCGGTAAAAACAAAGTGTAGGCTTTTTGTAGAGGAGCGGCTGTGGAAAATTTGGCCCGTCCCGTCCAACGCTCTGACCTCAGAGCACTTGCTGGAATGGGGTGCGGGCCGGTTTTCCACTCTGCCTTGCAGAGGCTTTCACACAACGCAAGTCGAGGCAAACAGGCATCGGTGCTGGATGCTTGCCAACAGGCGAAGTTCACCGTAAGTTAGAAAACTGGCCATGGCGACGCCGGATCTTGCACTGGAGAAAGGGTTGCCCGCCAACACCGAGGCGGAACGTCTCATCCTGGGCTGCATCCTGTTGGATGATTCCCTTTATCCGCAGGTAGCCGGCTCGCTCAGCGCGGATGACTTTCATCTGGAAGCTCACCGGCGCATCTTCCTGCGCATGGGCGAGCTCTATGAGCGGGGGGAGCGGATTGACCGTGTCACCGTGGCGCACGAGTTGCAGCGTCACGGGCAGTTGGAGTCCTGTGGCGGCCTGAGCTACCTCGTCTCGCTGGACGAAGGCCTGCCCCAGGGACTGAATCTGGAAAGCTACATCCGCATCGTTCGCGACAAGGCGACCTTGCGTCGCCTGATCTTTACCGCCCAGAAAGTGATTGACCGCTGTCTGCTGGGCGAGGAGGATCCGGACCAGATCCTGGCTTCCGCCGAAGAGTCCCTGCTGCGACTGGGCGAATCGCGCGTCAGCAGCGGCTTGCTCACGCCGCGCGAGGTGATCGAGGGTTACCCCGGCGGCATCAACGCGTTCCTGGATCCCAACCAGCGGATCAAAGGCATCTCGACCGGCTTTCTGAAGTTCGACGAGATGACCGGCGGATTGCACCCGGGCGAGCTCATCATTCTGGCGGCGCGACCCGCCATGGGCAAGACGGCCATGGCTCTCAATATCGCCCAGCACGTGGCGATGGGACGTCAGCCGCGTCCGGTGGCCATCTTTTCGCTGGAGATGGCGAGGGAGTCGCTGCTGACTCGTTTGCTTTGCGCCACGGCGCGCGTGAACAGTCACAAGTACCGCGCCGGGTATCTGAACGCGGACGAGAGGCGAAGGCTGAGTCTGGCCGCCACCCAGTTGGTCGAGGCGCCCTTGTTCCTGGACGACACGCCGGGCATCAACCTCATGGACATGCACGCCAAGCTGCGCCGGCTCAAGGCCGAGCACGGCCTGGCTCTGGTCATCGTGGATTACCTGCAATTGATGAGCGGGCGCGGGCGCTACGAGAACCGCGTGCAGGAGATCAGCGCCTTGTCACGCGGCCTCAAGTTGATGGCCAAGGAACTGGAAGTGCCCATGCTCGTTCTTTCCCAGTTGAACCGCGCGCCCGATCTGCGCGACGGCGATCACCGCCCGCAGTTGAGCGATCTGCGCGAGAGCGGCTCCATCGAGCAGGACGCCGACCTGGTGGCTTTCATCTTCCGCGAAGAAGTCTACAAGCCGGATCGCGCCGACCTGCGCGGCAAGGCCGAGCTGATCATCGCCAAGCAGCGCAACGGCCCCACGGGCAAGGTCCACCTGTTGTTCATCAAGGAGCTGACCAAGTTCGAGAATCCGGTCTCGGACCTGGAAGAAACTGTCCCGCCCTTCGAGGATTGAGACCGCGCAGGCGAGCGGCGTTCAGATCGAGAAGACCGCCCCCGTATCCGCGCTGGTCACGAAGTGCGAATAGCGGGCCAGCCAGCCGCGCTTCACCTTGGGCTCGAACGGCGGCAGAGAAGCCAGCCGCCGCTGGATTTCTTCGTCGCTGAGTCTGACCTCCAGCCGTCGCGTGCGCGCGTTAATGTAGATGCGATCGCCCGGTTGGAGGGCGGCGATGGGCCCGCGGGCCGCCGCTTCCGGCGAGACGTGACCGACGCACAGGCCGCGCGTCCCGCCGGAGAAGCGTCCGTCGGTGATCAGCGCGGCGCGAATTCCCGCGCCCTGGATGGCGGAAGTGGGCGTGAGCATTTCCTGCATGCCCGGGCCGCCGCGCGGTCCTTCGTAGCGGATGACGACTACGTCGCCGTCGCGCACCTGGCCGCCGAGGATGCCGGCCACCGCGTCTTCTTGGGATTCGAAAATGCGGGCCGGGCCTTCGAATTCCATCATGTCGGGATCCACGCCGGCCGTCTTGACGACTGCGCCGCGGGGCGCCAGGTTGCCGAAGAGAATGGCGAGGCCGCCGGTGTTCGAGAACGCATTGTCGCACCGGCGGATGACGTCGCCATCGGGCTCCGGCGCCGCTTGCACGGCATCCGCCAGGCTGCCCGTGACCGTGGGCACATCGAGACGCAAGAGGCTGCCGGGCCAGCGCGCCGCTTCTTTGAGAATCGTCGGGATACCGCCCGCGCGGTGCACGTCTTCGACGTGGACCTCGGGACGGCTGGGCGAAACCTTGCACAAGGTGGGCGTGGCGTCAGAGATCGCGTTGAGGCGATCCAGATCGAAGGGGATGCCGGCTGAGTGCGCGATCGCCAGGGTGTGCAGAACCGTGTTGGTGGAGCCGCCCATGGCCATGTCGAGCACGAACGCGTTCACCAGAGCCTGCTCGTTGACGATATCGAGTGGACGGATGTTCTGCTCCAGGCAGCGCTTGAGGGCGTGCGCAGCGCGTCGCACCAAAGTTATTCGTTCGGGATTCAGTTCGGTGCGCCCGTCCTCGCACCAGCGTTCGGCGGGGAGGGTGCCGTTGCCGGGCAGAGCCAGGCCCAGGGCTTCCGCCAGGCAGTTCATCGAGTTGGCCGTGAACATGCCCGCGCAACTGCCGCAGCCGGGGCAGGCTGTCTCCGCCAGTCGCCGCAACTCTTGTTCGCTCATCTTGCCCGCCGCGTGACGCCCCAAGCCTTCAAAGACGGTGATGAGATCCGTGCCGCCGGGTCCGGCCAGCATGGGACCCCCGCTGACGTACACCGCAGGAATATTGATGCGGACCATGGCCATCAGCATCGCCGGCACGATCTTGTCGCAATTGGCGATGCCGATCCAGGCGTCGCAGGGATGAGCCCCGATGATGGACTCGATCTGGTCCACGATCAGCTCGCGGGAGGGCAGCGAGTATTTCATGCCGAAGTGCCCCATGGCGATGCCGTCGTCTATGGCCGCGCCCACGTTGGCGTACCAGACGTTGAAACCCAGCGATCGCAGTTCCTCGTGCAGCACCGCGCCAATGCGGTCCAGATGCGCATGGCCGGGGATCTGGGTCGTGTAGGAGTTGATGATGGTGACAAAGGGCTTGTTCAGATCATCCAGCGAGGAAATGACGCCCGCAGCCTTCATCAAAGCGGCTGCCGGCAGAAGGTGCCGCTCTTCGCGAAAAATGCGGCTGCCACGTCTCCGTACGTTTTCGATGCCAGGATTCATGCAAGACATTTTCGCACGCCGGCGCTTTGGCTATAATTCCGGGCGTATGCGGATCGCGGCGATTCTGATCCTGTTGGCGCAATCGCTGGCGGCGCAGGAAGGCTTTTACCGCTTCGCGGTCGAGCGGGACCGGCTTTCCGGGGCGCCCGATTTCAGTTGGCTCAACCGCCCGCTCACCCCCGCGGATCGCCTGTTCGTTTGCGGCGCGCATTTCTGCCGCGTAGGGCCGGATCTCAAGCCTGGCACTGGTGATGACGAGCGCGTGAGGCTGTTCGGAACCAACGCCGTCTTCGGAGGCAATTTCCCGGAGGAAGCCGACGCCCAGCGCATCGCGCGACGACTGCGGCGGCTCGGCGTGAACGTGGTTCGCCTCCATCATATGGACACCTCGCCGGATCGCAATCCCGGGGAGGCCCGCAGCATTCTCACCACCGATCCCTATCCCACCCTGAATCCGGTCTCGGTCCGTCGCTTGCGGCGCTTTCTCGACGCGCTGAAGGCCGAGGGCATTTACGTGAACGTGAACCTGCACGTGGGCTACGAGTTCCGGCCGGCGGTGGATCAGGTCCCGCCTCTGCCGGGCTCCGAGCGCCTGCCCACCCAGAGCAAGCCGCTGCACATTTTTTACCCGCGCATGGTGGAGCTGCAACTGGAGTTCACGCGTCGCCTGCTCACGGCGCTCGAATTGAGAGGCGATCCCGTGCTCGCCATGGTGGAAATCAACAACGAAAGTTCGCTCGTGGACGCCTTTCAGCGCGGCCTGCTGGAGCGCACCGTGCTCGGCGAGTACAAGACCGAGCTGGAGCGACAGTGGAATGCGTTCCTGGGAACGAAATACCGCACGACGGACGCTCTGCGCGCCGCGTGGGGAGAGCTGCCCGCGGGCCAGTCGCTGGATGCGCGCAACGTGGCTTTGCCCCAACGACAGGCGCCCGCCGCCGTGCTGAACGACTTCCTCGCTTTCCTGGCCGAGCGTGACGCCGAGTATCTGCGCCGCATGCGAGCCGTGGTGCACGAGGTCACCGATCGTTGGGTTCCGGTCACCGGCACGCAGGTGGGCTTCGGTGGCAATCTGCTTCACCTGGATTCGCACGCCGCGATGGATTATCTGGACAACCACTTTTACGTGGATCACTACAACTTCCCCAACGTCCGCTGGGACGCGCGCGACTGGCGCATTCGCGACAGCTCTTCGGTGGGCAGCGGGCTGGCCGCTTTCCTGAATATGGCGGCGGCGCGCGAATTCGGACGACCCTACACGGTGAGCGAGTTCAACCAGCCATGGCCCAACCGGCAGGCGGCCGAGATCGTGCCCACGCTGGCCGCGTTCGCCGCCTTCCAGGATTGGGACGGGATCATGCATTTCGCCTACGCGCACAACCGGGAATGGGACAGCAAGGTTCCCAACGGCTTCGATCTCAACGCGGATTGGACCAAGTTCGTCAGCTTCGGGCAGGCCGCGCTGATCTATCGCCGCGGCCTGGTGCGGGAGGGCGGCAAAATCATCGCGCTGCCGGTCTCTTCCGCGCTGCGGCTGCGCGCAGCCCGCGAGGGCAAGGCAGGGGCCGTGGCCGCGGCGCTTCAGGCTTTTGCGAACTACGAACCTGAGCTGGCGCTGATCCATCGCGTGGGGCTTGAGCGGCGGGAGGACACGCGGTCGCCGATGCTGCCGAAACCTTCCGCTCCGTTCCGTTCCGACACTGGAGAGCTGGTCTACGATCGCGAAGCTCGCGTGCTGGTGATTCAGGCCCCGCAGGCGGCGGGCGTTTTCGGCTTCGTGGAGCGGAGGAAAGTGCAAGCGGGAGCTTTGGAAGTCGAGCTGGGGCCCACGGCGCGCGGCTTCGCTGCCATCCTGTTGACGGCGCTGGACAGCCGCCCGATCGAAAAGTCGCGCCGGCTGCTGCTGACCACGCCCGGCTGCACTTTTGGCACGCAGCCTGGCACGGATCCGCCGCGCATGCAACGGCTGATCCTCTATCCGGGAACGACGGACTGGTACACGATCGAGCCTGAGCCGGGTTCCACGCGGCCTTCGGGTCCGCGCAGCGCGGGCGTCGAGCCGATCTGGATGGAGCGCGTGGAAAGTTACGTGACGCTGAGGACGGCGGCGCGCGCGTTGCAAGTCTATCCGCTCGACGGGTCGGGCGCACGCTTGAATGCGCTCACGGCTGACGCGGTTCAACGCGTCAAAGGCGGCTACCGCATCCACCTTCAGGCGGATGGGCAGCCGCCAGCGCCCTGGTACGAGATCGTGGTCGAGTGAACGACTGCGCTCAGAATTCCAGCCGGATCGCCAGTTGCACGTTGCGATTGTTCTTGGCCCGGCTGATCACAGCCGCCGCCGGGACGTCCACGTTGTTCTCCGGCGGGTAGAAGTTGGGTCGGTTCGGCAAGTTGAACGCTTCCGCGCGGATTTGCACGCTGCGGGACTCGCCCCAGCGGATCCGGCGCGACAGCGAAGTGTTGATGACGACCGAGCCCGGCGCGTCCAGAATGTTGCGGCCCGAGTTGCCAAAGCGATAGGCGCCGGTGGGAACCACAGGGAACGCGTAGCGATCGAACCAGCGATCAGGCGTGGGGTTGGGCACCGTGCCTTTGGCGATGCGGTCCGGCCGCGTGGCTTCGCCCGCGCTGTAGTTGACCGCGGAGACGCGCGGCGTAAAAGGCGGTCCCGTGTAGAGCGTGCTGGTGCCCGCAAGCTGCCAGTCGCGCGCCAGCCAGTGGCGTGACAATTTCGGCGTCCAGACGAAGCTGGCGGCGAAGGCGTGCCCGATATCGAAGTCCGACCGGCCCCGCTCCAGCCTCAGGTTGCGCGAATCCTGCGCCATGGGGAAGTTGTACTGCATCGTGCCGCCCGTGTTGGAGGATTCGTCGAGCGATTTCGCATAGGTGTAGGAGGCGCGCAAAAAGAGCTGTTTGGAGAAGCGCCGGCGGATCGTCAACTGTCCCGAGTTATAAATGGAATTCGACCCGTCGTTGATGATGTTGATGGTGCCGAAGAACGGGTAAGGCCGGATGTTGCGGGTTTCGTAAGTGCGGCCAGGCTGATTGATATCGTAGCGGCGCGGCAAGTGCGTTCCTTTGGATCCCGCGTAGGCCAGCTCCAGGGCGAATCCGGCGATCTCCCTTTCGATGGTCAGGTTCCAGGCTTGCAGGTACTGCGATTGCGGTTCCGGATTCTCCTGCCCGTAACTGGAGTTGACGCCCGAGAACCCGCGCCGGGAAAGCGGGAACGGATTAGAGAGCGTGAGAATCGTCGGGTCGCTGGTCACGCGGCTGAAGGTCTCGGTGATGGAGAACGGGAAGGTGTCGGAGAACTCGTCCATCCGGTAGAGCGAGCTGGTGCCGTAAAAGATGCCGTAGCCGCCGCGGACCACGCTCTTGCGGCTCCCGAAGGGCCGCCAGGCGAAGCCGAACCGGGGCGCCAGATTGGTCCAGTCGTTCTTGACAATGGTTGGCGGCAGCCCGACTTCGGAAGCCTTGACGACGTAATTCGTCAGGCCCGTGCTCGTGAGCCGCTGTTCAAACTCTTCCCGCGAGAGAGTTCCGGTTCCCGCAACGACCACCTTGGCGAGGGGCGGCATGAACATGGCCAGCGCGCCGAACTTTTCGCGCGGCGGCTTCATGATTTCGTAGCGCAAGCCCAGATTGAGCGTGAGCGCAGGGGTAAGTTTGAGGTCGTCCTGGAAGAACGCCGAGTAACTGGAGGCCAGATGATAGGGCCCGGCAGCGTCGAGCTGGCGGCGAGAGCTGGTAATCCAGCCGAGCACATAATCGGCCATCGAGTGGCCCGTGAAGCGCCCGTCGAAGCTGACGCGGCCCCGCGTGTCCCCATAACTGCGGGAGAAATAGTGGTAACGCAGGAAGTCACCGCCGAATTTCATGTTGTGACGGCCACGAATCCATGTAGCGCTGGCCGCGTACTGATAGTTGTTGTAAGCCCAGATCTTGGGGATGTCGTAAGCCGGGCCGAGGATCATGTAACCGGTGACCTGGACATAAGGCGGGCCGGCCGCGATCGGATTGCGTGTCCCGCCATAAAAGCCGGTTTCCGCGGCCCAGTCCTTGTCCCGGCTGTAGGGCCAGACCTGATAATTGGTGCGGCGAGAGAAGTTGGCGCTGGCCTCAAGGTAAGCCGAAGGCGTAAGCGATCGCAGATAGCGGATGTAGGAAAGTAGCTGCAACGTATCGTTGGTGGAACCGAACAGGGGGATGGGCGAGCGGGTGGCCATCACCGGGTCCCAGTTATGGGCCGGCCGCCAGAAGGCGCCCAGGGTCAACCGGTCCCGCGCTGAGAGATTGTGGTCGGCCTTGATGCCGAAGTTGTTGGAGTTGTCGGTGGCGTTGCCCTGGGAAATGTAGTTGTAGACGGCGGAGCGGAAATTCGGCGCCGGCCAGTACTGCGCCAGTTTCAAAGCTACGGGATCGAGGCGGGTGGGTGGAATCTGGTTGCCGGGGAACGGTGCGTTGGCCAACGTATCGCGAATCGTCACCGGCTTGCCGTACACGTCGGTGGCGCGCGAAAAATCGCCGCGCAGGAGTTCGGGTTCAGGCACCAGCGCGCGCACGCTCTTGCCGTTGATCAGGCGCAGGGTTTCCCAGGTGAACATGAAGAAAGTCCGGTTACGGCCATCATAGAGGTGAGGCAGGTACAAGGGGCCGGACAGCGTGGCGCCGAACTGGTGGCGCCGCAGCTTGTCTTTCTGGACCGAGAAAAATCCTTTGGCGTCGAGGGCGTCGTTGCGCATGAACTCATAGAGCGAACCGTGGAACTGGTTCGTACCGCTCCTGGTGACGACGGTGAGCATGCCGCCGGCGTAACGCCCGTATTCGGCAGAGAAGCCGTTGGTGAGCATCTTGAACTCGAGCACGCCTTCCAGCGGCGGCGCGATCATCGCACCGGTATTGCGCCGCTGCGTGTTGTTCATGCCGTCGAGCAGGAAGCCCGTGTTGTCGGCGCGAGCCCCGTTGACCGCATAAGATCCGTCCGCGCCCTCGGCTTTCGGGATCACGCCGCCCGTCAGCAGAGCCAGATCGGAAAAACTGCGGCCATCGAGCGGCAGCTCCTTGATTTCCTCCTGCGTGGTGACCTCGCCCCGCGTGCCCGTCTCGGTGTTCAGGACGACCGGTGTCTCGGTTACGGTGACGGTTTCGGTGGCGGCGCCGACCTCCAGCGTGATATCCACGCGCTGAACCTGGCCGACGGCAAGCGTCAACTCGTCACGGCGGTACGTGCGGAAGCCGGGCAGCGAAGCTTCCAGCGAGTAACGTCCCGGATCCAGATACGGGATCGTGTATTCGCCGATTTCGTTCGAGCTGGCCTGGTGCACGATGTTGGTGTCGAGGTTGGTGACCTTGACCGTGACGCCGGGCGCCACGGCCCCGGTCGGATCCGTAATCCGCCCCACCACGCTCGCGGTAGGCGTTTGGGCATGAACGATCAAAGCGAGTACGAACCAACTGGTCAGAATGAGACCCCGTCGCATAGCGACCTCCCGAAGCCGGCCTTCATTCGTCCCCGGGAATTTCTGTTCCCCGTCAAATCGAGTATACAGCAGCCCTGTTTTTGCCCGAGTGACCGAAGGCGCCGCGCGGGGCCGGCGATTCCGGGCGGAGGCGGACTCAGTGACATGGTCGGTGTGCACGGCGAGTTCTCCGAGTCATGCTCCGCATGCCGGCTGGCGATGGGGGAAGCGGTCGGCCCACATCGAAGTAAGAGCGATTTCAGTTGACAAACAGGGCAGCACGGTGTCATTTTTATTCCTCGGGAGTGGCAGGCATGGGCGGGAATGGACAGCCAGGCCAGAGCAGCCGCCTTTGGCGCGTGCTGTACTTCACGCGGAGCGCCGCGGCGGAACACTCTGTAGTGCAACGCAAGGGTGCACGGCTTAGCCTCTCGGAGACGGTGCTCACGGAACTCGGCCGCAAGGCGGGCTTCGAGGTCGAGTGTACGAAAGACGGGCGGGTGTTTGACGGTGATCTGGACCGCTACGATGTCATCGCTTTTTACACCAGCGGAGATCTCACGGCCCAGGCTTCGGATGGTTCGCCGCCCATGAGCCCGCGAGGCAAGCAACGGTTGCTGGCGGCCATAGCCGGCGGGAAGGGCTTCGTGGGCTTTCACTCCGCCGCGGACACGTTTCATTCCCCAGGCAAGCGCGACGAGAACCAGGCGGAAGTGGATCCCTACATTGCCATGCTGGGTGGTGAAGCTTTGGTGCACGGGCCCGAGCAGGAAGCCGCCCTGTTCCTGACTACACGGAAGTTCCCGGGAATCAGCTTGCTGGGAATGGCTGAAAGCATCTCGTTTACCGATCATTGGTACACCTTCAAGAATTTCCAGCGCGACCTGCACGTGCTCGTGGTTCAGGAGACCCGGTACATGCAGGGAGCGGCCTACCGTCGCCCGGATTTCCCTTGCACTTGGGTACGCCGCCACGGGGAGGGGCGTGTGTTCTACACCTCCCTGGGACACTCCGAGGAGATCTGGACGAATCCTTTCTTTCAAGCCATCATTCTGGGTGGTTTGGCGTGGGCCGCCGGCCGCGCCGAGGCGGACGTGCGGCCGAACATCGAAGAAGTTACCCCACATGCCTGGCAGCTCAAAGCGGGCTGAGGAGGCAAGCATGGCTGACGATGCGGTTACGCGACGCGAGTTTCTCTCGAACGTAGTGGGCGCCGGGACCTTGGGGGCAGCCGCTGCTGCGCCCGATCCCCGCAAAACCCGCAGTTACAACCCTGACATGGAATACCGGCGGCTGGGGCGCACCAACCTGATGATTTCGGCCGTGAGCCTGGGCGGCCATTGGAAGCGCATCCCTTACAAGCCCGGTACCGAGGAGTTCAAGAAGAACCGCCGCGACGTGGTTTACGCCTGCCTGGAACACGGCATCAATTACGTGGACGCGTGCTCCCGATCGGAAGTCTTGGTCTACGCCGAGGCGGTCAAGGGCCGGCGCGAGGAGATTTACTTCGGTTTTGACAGCACGGGAGCGCGTGACCCGAAAATCGCCGGGTCCCTCGAAAAACTGAAGGAAGGCTTCGACGAAACTCTGAAGGCCAGCGGCCTCGACTACGTGGACCTGTGGCGCATAACGATCCGCGAGCACGCCACGCGCAACACGCCGGAGGAGATCGAAAACGTGGTGGCCGCCCTGGAGTGGGCCAAGCGAACAGGAAGGGCCCGCTTCACCGGGATTTCCACCCATCACCGTCCCTGGATTGCGGAGGCAGTGGCCAAGTATCCCCAGCTCGAGGTGATCGTCACGCCGTACGCCGCCGGCAGCAAGGAAAAGCCTGTGGGGAGCATGTTCGAGGCCTTCCGCAAGTACGACGTGGGTTTCATCGGCATCAAGCCATTCGCCAGCGGGGCGCTATTCGCTTCCCAGGGCGTACCCGATTCTCCGACCAAACAGGAAGACGACGAGCGGGCGCGACTGGCTCTCCGCTATGTCCTTTGCTGTGACGTGCTGGCTGCGACCATCCCGGGGTTGATCACGGTGGACCAGGTAAAGAACGCTGCCGCGGCAGTCAGGGAGCGGCGGCAATTCGACGAAGTCGAAAGCCAGCGACACCGCGCAGCTATCGAGGCCATGTGGAATCGTCTTCCTCCCAACTATCAGTGGCTCCGAGAATGGGAGTGGGTCTAGCAGCCGGCCCGTAGTCGGAACCAGTCCGGCTCGATCCTGGCCACTGGCGGCTCCGGGGAAGCGAGACTGGAGGGTCTGAGGGCGTCCTGCGCGACCCCGAAGCTCTGCCCACGGCTTCGAGGAGCCGCTGGCTCACGCAAATCCCCGCTGACCCGACCCTGTGGCTACCCGCGATTCTCGCTCGGCGCCCACGCTTCGGTCTTTAGCGGTCTCAAAGCGTCCACCCGGCCCGGTACGGGGGGTTCACCAAGAGATTGGCCTCGCGGTCATTGGTGATGGTCAGCCTCTCGCTGTCCCACTCGAGATACCGTGCTGTGCGGGCGGCGAGGGTGCCCAGCAATGCGATTTCAGTGAGACGAGTGCCCAGCTCGAAATTGCAGGCTGCCGGTTTGCCTCCTTTGGCCGCCAGAAGCCACTCGCGGTAGTGCCCGATGCTGCGGGGTAAGGTTTTGGGCGGGCGCACGAAATCCCGGAACTCCTTCTCGGGCAACAGCAGCTCTTTTCCGCCGGAAAAGCCGGTCAGCAACTTGCCCTTGGTCCCGACAAACAACAGCCCTGAAGCAGGAAGCGACCGGCGGGGATCCAGCTCGACGGGTCTGGGTGGTCGGAGGCCGCCATCGTACCAGTGCACCCGCAGCGGGGGATGAGAACCGCGGGCTGGGAAATCCCATGTGACCAGGGTGGCGCAACTTTCGGTCTCGGGCGTGTCCACCACGGGAGGTATGAACTCCCGGCCTTCCGGGCTCATGCGAAATAGGCCCCGATGGATCTTGACCCTGCTTCCGTGCACGCTGGTCGGCGCGCCCAGTTGCAACGCCTCGAAAAACACGTGCAGCGCGTGACAAGCCATGTCCCCCACGGTGCCCGTGCCGAAGTCCCACCAGGCGCGCCACGTCCAGGGATGATACGCGGGATGGTAGGGTCGGTAAGGCGCGGGTCCCAGCCACAGGTCCCAGTCCAGGCCCTCGGGGACCGGCGGACATTCCTCCGGTCGCTGCACGCTGGCGGGGTACAGGGGATGATCGCACCAAACGTGGACCTCATGCACCGGACCGATAACGTTGGACAGCAGCAACTCAGCCGTGCCTTGGGCTGCCTCGCTGGCGGCGCTCTGCACGCTCATCTGGGTTGCGACCCCGGCCTCCCGGGCCGCCTTGGCGACCATGCGGTTCTCGTACAAAGTGTGGGTGAGGGGCTTGGCGCAGTACACGTGCTTGCGCAAGCGGAGCGCCGTCATCAGCACAACCGCGTGAGTATGATCGGGTGTGGCGATGATCACCGCGTCAATGTTTTTCTCCTCTTTTTCGAACATGAGCCGGAAATCCCGGTAGACCCTGGCCTGCGGGTAGCGTTTGAAAACTCTGGCGGCAAAACCATGATCCACGTCGCACAGGGCGACGATGCGTTCGGTCTCGCAAGCCTCCAGGTAACGACGGCCCATGCCGCCTACACCCACGGCAGCGATCCGGAGCGTGTCGCTCGGCGCCTGATAGCCTTTCCCGCCCAGGACGGAGCGGGGCAGAAACAGCGGCGCCGTCCCGGGTAATACAGCACGACGCGTGATCTTCCCGTCCTGTTCAGCAGCCATGAGGTCGCCTCCTTTTTCGGCAGACGTCGCAGCGCAAGTTGCTCGGAACCCGGCCATTCGTGGACCGTGCCAGCCGCCGCACTGCGGCTTGCCTGTCCTTTCGCTTTACCAGGACAGTTTACCCACCACTGCAATCTTGCGTTGTTCGGACCAGATCGTGCTCGTAACCTGCCCGAACAGGGTGCTGGTGGGCGCTGTGTTAGGTCCGGCGAAGATCGGATGGTTAAAAGCATCCACCGCTTCGCCGCGCAGCTCGAGCTTGAGGCGTTCCTTCAACTGGAAAGACTTGATGAGGGAAAGATCCCAGACGTTCCATTCATGGGTACGCAAGCCGGTAAGGCGCAGCGGGAACGTCCGCAGGTTGTAAGCCAACTGTTCAGCCGGGTTCCGGTTGAAGCCTGCTTCTGTGTTGAACCAGCGTTCAGGTTTGCGCTGAGAGCGCGGCAGCACCAAGTCAGCCAATCGCCCGTTAAAGATCACGTTGCCGAACCCGATGGGCGACCCCGATTGCCACTGGTAGATCGCGTTCACCGACCAGCCGCCCCACAGCCGCTTCTGCCCCCACGGGATATCCCAGGTTCCTCGGATCGCGATATGGTGGGGCCGGTCCTGCGGGGAAATGACGTGGTGCGGATGCAGGTCCGAGGCATTTAGAGTCTCGATCGCCTCCATGAACTTGGACCAAGTATAGGCGCCAGAAATGCTGTACCCATGGGAAAAGCGCTTTTCCACCCTCAGGTAACCGGCGTGATACCAGGAGAATCCGTCGCTGATCGTACCGCTGATCCCGGTGAAGTGAGGAAACGGCAGCAGCAGTTGCTGGCGAGCGACCGTGCGTGCTTGCAACGCGGTTCCTGCGAACTCCGCCAATCCGTAGAAGGGGTTGCTGACCTGGGCTGTCAGCAGGTCAATCGTGGCCTGGTCACGCACTGGCAGCCGGCTCAAGTACTGCGCCGGCAGGGCATCGAAAGCACGACCCATCCCCAGCTTGGTGCCCCGACTGCCGATGTAACCGATCTCTGCTACAACCCGATGGCCGAGCTCCTGTTGGACGTTCAAGCTCCAGCGCTGCAGGTAGCCCGTCCGGCGGCCAGGCACGAAGAACGTGACCGAACGCCCCAAGAATGTCAGCAAGCCTCGCGCGGCTCCAGCAGGCTGGATCAGGCCATTGGGAAAGGGGTTGGCCAGCGTTGCCTGGAAAGTAAGTCCGTTGTCCAGACTGGGGACGATCGGGGTTCGTTCGTTGAAGCCCTGCTGGATTACGTCGTTGCGATCCACCCCCAGGGACTCGAAGAAAATTCCGTAACCAGCGCGCAAAACGGTTTTCGATCGCAACAGATACGCAAGCCCCAGCCTGGGCAAAAAGTTGTTCCTGTCCGGGTCCCACAGTCCGCGGGGCACGCCGCCGACCCCCGCGAATAGCAAACCGCCGATCGTGCGGAAAGTCGTCACAGGCAGTTCCGGGATGGGGTTTCTGGCGTAGTTGGCTTGCGCGGCCGGCTGGATTGGATTCGGCGTCACAAAGTCGAAGCCACGGTTGGTGCGATTGAATCGCTCCGTGGTCGGCGTTTCGTACTCGTAGCGCAGGCCCACGTTGATGGTAAGTTTTCTTGTGACCTTCCAGTCATCGTGGAAATAGACGGCGGTGTAAGTGGACTGCTCCGCATACGAGTCGTTACGGTCACCGAAGCCGCCGGTGGGCAATCCGAGAAGGAAGGAAGCCAGGCCCTGGCCAATGGGGGCGGGCGGGGAACTGTCCAGCGGCCCGCGGGTCCAGGTGGTTCCGAAATCTATGCTGGGCGAGACGCGCCCGGGGTTGTACTCGTTTTTCTGAAACACCCGGTACTCGGCTCCGAGCCGGAGGGTGTGCGATCCGCGAGTATGCGATAGGCTTCCGCCCCCGAAATGGAAGTTCCTCCTGGAGCGAGAGATGGTCTCCGGATTGAGAGCCGCGTAACCGTCTATGTTGATTCCCGGCAAGGCGCGGAAGGCCGGATCCACCTGCGATAGCAAGGTCTGGGAGAATCCCAAGGGCGCCAGGTCCAGGCCGGCGCTTGGCGGGTCGGCGTTGCTGCGCATACGGTCGAAGCCGTAGCGTAAATTCAGCACCAGATCGGGCCTGAGTGTGAGGACATCGTCCAGGACGAGGCTGAAGTGGCGATTTCGTTGCATGAGGCCCTGGGCGTTGTTGCGGAAGATACGACCCTGATCGGCCACCACGAGCGAGGTGCTGAAGGATCCGTAGAGCCGTTGCCGCTCGCTGACGACTTGGTCCACCCGGGCCATATGTGCAGACCAGTCGATTCGGTTCGCGAAAGAGTAGAAATAGTTGTTACGCCCGTCTGCCGTGCCGGGCTCGTTGGGCAATGGATAGAAGCCGAGCAGGTTTTGCGCGACGCGGTCCAGCCGACTGGCCGGGATGCGGTTGCCCGGCAGCGGCTGCCGGCTGAACCGCCCGCCGGGAGCCGGAGCAATGGTCGCCGGGTCGTAGATCTGGTACTGGCCCCCCAGCGCCAACAAATCCGAGAAATCCCCCGAACGCTGGGCCGACGATGGCACGGTGGCGAATCCCGAGTTAGGCCACAGCCGGAGCATGAAATCGTTGCCGTAGGAAAAGAAGGTGCGGTTACGCCCGTCGTAGACTTTGGGAATGACGACGGGGCCGGTGACGCTTCCGCGATACCTGTTAGTCAGGGTGTAGGGAAACAGTGCGTCCCGCTTTGCCTTGGTTGGCGGGCCGGTGCGCGTGTCGTACAGCGATCGGTTAACAAAAAAGGGGTTGCTCATTAACGGTCGGCTAATGTGCGAGAAATACAAGTTACCGTGGAATTCGTTGCTGCCCGCCCTTACCACCATATTGACGTGGGAGCCCGTGAAGTGCCCCACCGAGGCGTCGTAGGCCGCAGTTTGTACACGGTACTCCTGGATCATTTCGGGAGGCGGCTGGAACATGATGGTGCCGCCCTGATCCATGTTAGGGATGCCATCCAGGGTGAACTCCGACGATCTGGTTCTGGCGCCTGCGGCTGCCAGATCTGACACGCTGCCTCGCGCCTGCGGCAACCAGCCATGCATGGGCGCATTGGTAGAAATAACGGCCGGCGCGGTCTGCATGAGGTAGGTCAGCCCACGCCCTGCCAGCGGCATGTCTGTTAGCATTCGACTCTCTAAGGCTTGCCCGATGCTGGCCGTCGCCGATTCCAGCAGCGGCGCCTCCGCCGTGACCGTCACGGTTTCTTCCAGTGCTCCCAGCTCAAGGGTTATGTCCAGCGCGACGACGTCTCCCACGCGGACCTCGATAGGACCGCGCTCGTGTCGGCGGAAGCCCGCCATCTCCACGATGATCCGGTAGCGCCCGGGCAGCAGGTTTTGCAGGTCATACACTCCGGTCGAACTCGTTACGGTCGCTGTGACCACGTTGGTCTCGAGCTGGATCACCCGCACCGTAGCGCCTACCACCACCGCCCCGGTGCTGTCCGTGACACGACCCGTGATGCGTCCATAAGGATTCTGCGCGAGCAGCGCTACCACGGCGCCGGCGCAGATTAGTGCACACAGTCGAATTCCTCTGGAAGCCAACATCGCCCACCCCCCACGGAGAGACATAAGCCTGCGTTTCGAAGCTCGAAACTGCGTGCGGAATTATACCACAGCCCTGCAACACCCGAACCCACGGAGTTGGGGCGTCCTGGTTTCAGAAAAACCCGTCAAGTTTACCGCTGCGGCGCCTGCGGTTCAAGTTCGCGGGTGCCCAACTGCTCCAGCAAGCCTGCCAGCAAGGCGACGCGCTCGGGAATGCGCTCCACGAGCACGGACTCGTTCTCGGCGTGAGCGCCTTCGCCGACCGCACCCAGGCCGTCGAGCGTGGGCACGCCCAGCGCGGCGGTGAAGTTGCCATCGGAGCCGCCGCCGCTGGTGGATTCCTCCAGCTTGACGCCGATCTCTGCGGCCAGCTCGCGCGCCAGCCGAAAAAGTTTCACCGTATCCGACGACCGCTCCATGGGCGGGCGGTTCAATCCCCCGGTGATTTCGATACGGCAGCGCGAATCGTACGGCTTCAAGGCGCGCAGGCGAGCGTCCAGATCGTCGGCATCCGCCAGACGGAGAACGCGAACGTCAATCTCGGCCACCGCCTCGTCCGGGATCACGTTGCTGCGCTGCCCGCCGCGCACCACGTTGGGACTCACGGTCAAACCCCGGGACAGGCGAGTAAATCCGGCCACCCGCTGGATCTGCCGCGCCAGCTCGAGCACAGCGTTGGCGCCGGCGGTGAAATCCACGCCCGCATGCGCCGCTCGTCCCTGCACCCGCAGGGTATAAACGCCTACGCCCTTGCGCGCGGTCTTGAGCTTTCCTTCCAGCCCGGTGGCCGGTTCCAGCACAAGCACAGCCACGCTGCGGCACGCCTCTTTCTCGATCAGAGTGCGCGAGGTAAGGCTGCCAACCTCTTCATCCGAGTTCAGCAGCAGGACGATGCGACGCCGCACCGGACGCCCCAGCGCCGCCAGCACACGCACCGCTTCGATCCCGATGGCGATGCCCGCTTTCATGTCGAAAACGCCAGGCCCCCACAGCCGGCCCTTGGATTGCCGGAACGGTCTGCGCCCCAGCGTGCCCGCCGGCCACACGGTGTCCGAGTGACCGAGCAGCAGGATCTGACCATCCTTGCGCCCCGCGCCCAGACGGAATTCACAGCGCAGGTGCGGTCCGAAACCGCCGCCCCGCAGCTTGCGAATGCGCGCCGCGCCGTCCAGCTCCGAGGCAAGCAACTCGACGAAGCGTTCGATTCTGGCTGCATCGCCGCTCGGAGTTTCGCACTCCACCAGGCGGCGGATCAAATCCAGCGTCTCCTCCAAGCGGTTCCGTGCCTGCCTGATCAATTCCTTCATGGCCTGTTATAATAGCGGCATTCGATGCTGGATATCCAAGCCATTCGCGAGATCCTGCCTCACCGCTACCCCATGTTGCTGGTGGACCGCATCGTGGAAATGGAAGCGGACCGCATCGTGGGGATCAAGAACGTCACCGTGAACGAGCCTTTCTTCGCGGGCCACTTTCCGGATTTCCCCGTGATGCCAGGAGTGCTGATCGTGGAGGCGATGGCGCAGGTGGCGGGCGTGCTCGTGTTGCAGCAGATCCCCGACCGGCACAACAAACTGGTGCTGCTGGCTTCCATCGAACAGGCCAAGTTCCGCCGCCCTGTGCTGCCAGGCGACCAGCTCCGGATCGAGATGAGGCTGGCGCGTCGCAAGGCCACCGTGGCCAAGATGTACGGCACCGCCAGCGTGGACGGGCGCGTGGTGGCCGAAGCGCAAGTCATGTGCAAGCTGGCCGAAAAGCAGCCCGCTCTGGCCGAGGAGCCCGAGCCTGCCGTCGAACCCGCGCCCTGACCCCAGCGCATGCCCATCCATCCGACTGCTGTCGTATCGCCAGAGGCCCGGATTGCGGCCAGCGCCGACATCGGCCCCTACTGCATCATCGGGCCCCAGGTGGAAATCGGCGAGCGCACTCGCCTGATGGCCCACGTCTATGTCGAGGGGCCGACCTGGATCGGCGAGGACAACATCTTTTTTCCGTACTCCACGGTCGGCGTCGCTTCCCAGGATCTAAAGTACCGGGGCGAATGGGCGGAAACGCGCATCGGCAACCGCAACCGCATCCGCGAGTTCGTGACGATTCACCGCGGCACGGAGGGCGGCGGGCGGCTGACCTCGATCGGCGACGATAATTTGTTGATGGCCTACGTGCACATCGCGCATGACGTGCGCGTCGGCGACCACGTGGTGCTGGCCAACGGAGTTACCGTGGGCGGACACGTGGTGATCGGGGACTGGGCGGTGATCGGAGCCTTCACGGGCCTGCACCAGTTCTGTCGCGTCGGGCGACACGCCATGATCGGCGGCTACAGCGTGATCACGCAGGACGTGCTACCCTACTCGCTCACCTGCGGGCAACGGGACGTCAAGGTGTACGGCGCTAACCGCACTGGTCTCGTGCGGCGCGGATTTCCGGAAGCCACCATCGAGAGCTTGCAGCGGGCGTTTCGACTGCTCACGCGTTCGGGGTTGAACACTTCGCAGGCCGTGGCCCGCATTCGCGAGGAAGTGCCGCCCTGTCCCGAGATCGAGGAGTTGCTCGAGTTCATCGCCGCCTCCGAGCGCGGCGTCATCAAGTGAGGCTGCCGTGAGCGCCCGCTACGCTGTGATCGCAGGCAACGGGCGTTTCCCTCTGCTGGCGCTCGAACAGGCCCGCAAGCTCGGCCATGAAGTCATCGCCATCGGGATCCGCGAAGAAGCCTCGCCTGAAATCGAGACCCTGGCGGCGCGCTGCCACTGGATCTCGCTCGGCCAGCTCGGGCGCCTGATCGAAATCCTCAAGCAGGAAGGCGTGAACGAAGTGGTCATGGCCGGTCAGGTCAAGCACACCAGCATCTTTTCGGGGATCCGGCCGGACTGGCGCATGGTGAAAATGCTGGCGGGCCTGCGCGAGAAGAATACGGATGCGCTGATCGGCGCCGTCGTGCGCGAGCTGGCGGAGGAGGGAATTCGCGTCAGTGACTCGACCGCTTTGCTAAAGCCCCTGTTGGCCAGCGAAGGCGTGATGACGCGGCGCAAGCCCGATCGCGACGAGCTGGCCGACATCGAGTACGGTCGCAGGATTGCCGGCGCCTTGGCGGCGCTGGACGTCGGCCAGAGCGTGGCGGTGGCGGAACGGGCCTGTGTGGCAGTCGAAGCTATGGAAGGGACCGACGCCATGTTGCGCCGGGCTGCGCAATTGGTCAACGGGCGGCCGCTGCGCCTCGTCAAGGTTTCGCGGCGGCGGAAACACCTGTTGTTCGACGTGCCCGTGGTAGGCGCGGGAACCATTCCGGTCATGATCGAAACGGGGACGACGGCCCTGGCGGTGGATGCCGGTCGCACGTTGATGCTCGATCGCGAGGAGATGCTCAGGGCGGCGGACGTCGCAGGGATCACCATCGTGGGCTATCCGCCCGAGGAGTGAGAGCCGATCACTCCGCGCTCGCACAGCACGCGGCGGATTTCCGATTCCAGTTCCCGCCACCGCACAGGTTTGGAAACGTAGCCGTCCATGCCTGCCTCCAGGCACCGCTCGCGATCGCCGTTCATGGCGTGAGCCGTCATGGCGATGATCGGAACGTGGCCACCGTTCTCCCGTTCACGTTCCCGGATGCGATGGGTGGCTTCCAGGCCGTCCATTTCGGGCATCTGAACGTCCATCAGGACCAGATCGAAGCGCGCGGTTTCCAGCTCGGCCAGGGCCTCGTAGCCGTCGCCGGCGAGGGCGGTCTGGTGGCCTTGCTTTTCCAGCATGCGCTGCGCCATCCGGGCGTTGATGGGATTATCCTCCACCAGGAGAATGCGGAGCGGCGGCAGAGCCTCGCTTGCGGATTCCGAAGGCGTGGACGGTTTGATCGGCGGCGAGCCCTGCCGCATGCGCGCCGTGAAGTGAAACGTGCTGCCCCGGCCCGGCTCGCTATCCAGCCAGAGGTAACCGCCCAGCAGGCCTACCAGTCGTGCGCAGATCGCAAGTCCCAGTCCCGTCCCTCCGTACTTTCGCGTCATGGAGCCGTCGGCCTGACGGAAGGGCTCGAATATGACGGCTTGCTGCTCTTTGGGAATGCCGATGCCCGTGTCCGAGACGGAAAAGCCGAGCTCGAGATCTTCCTCGTTTCGCCCCAGCAGGGAGACCTCAACCGTGACTCTACCCTCCTCGGTGAACTTTACGGCGTTGCTCGCCAGATTTACGATGACCTGGCGCAGGCGCGTTTCGTCTCCGATGAGCCACGACGGGACTTCGGGGGCGATTTTCCACTCCATCTGCACGCCTTTCTGGCGAGCCTGACTCGCGAGCGGCTTGAGAGCGCTGTCCAGCAACTCGGGCAACGAGAAATTCGAGCTGTTGAGTTCGACCTTGCCGGCCTCGATCCGGGAAAAGTCGAGAATCTGGTCGAGCAAGGACAGCAGGGATTCGGCAGAGGATTGCGCCGCTTGGAGGTACTCGCGCTGCTCGGGCGTCAGCTCGGTGGCGAGAGCCAGGCTTTGCATGCCGAGGATGGCGTTCATGGGCGTACGAATCTCGTGGCTGATGTTGGCGAGAAATTCGCTTTTCAGACGGCTGGCCTCCTCGGCCCGCGCCTGGGCTTCTGCCGCCCTGGCGCGCGCTTCCTCCAGCTCGCGGGTGCGCTCGCGGACGGCTTCTTCCAGCCGCTGCCGGGCTCGCAGCAGCAGGCGCAGTCGCAGTCGCGCCACCAGCCATACGGCAAGCCCCGCCGCGGCGGCTGCCAGGATCTTGAACCATCCCGTCATCCACCAGGCGGGCAGGATCTCGAACGTGTAGCGCGCCGGATGTTCGCTCCAGCGGCGGAAGGCGTTGCGCGCCAGTACCTCGAAGGTGTACCGCCCCGGGGGCAGCCGGTCGAAGCGCACGCTGCGCTCGCGCGTCCACGTCCATTCGGGATCGAGGCCCAGCAGGCGATAACGGAAGCGCACCCTTTCCTCGTTGAGGAAGCTCAGAGCGGCGAAGCGGAATTCAAGCGAATTGTGGGCATGGGACAGGCGAGTGGGCGAACCGGGATCCAGAGTCTTGCGGCCGGCGCTTACGGAGGTGATCACCACCCGAGGCGGCTCATCTTCGACCGAGCTCTCCGGCCGCAGGAAGTGGGAAAGGCCGCGGCTGGTGCCGATCCAGACCGTGCCATCCGAATCGGCATAGAACGCGTCACCATTGCAATCCGGCCAGACGAGGCCATCCCCGGGGCCGTAGTGGCGCCACTCCGTCCCGTCATAAACGCCTACTCCGTTATCGGTGCCCACCCAGATCCAACCGCGTGCGTCCACGCCCAAGAACAAGGCCTGGTCGGAGCGAAGGCCATTTTGGCGGCTGAAGTGGGTCCACTCGAGACGAGCGCCCTTGCGCTGAAGCCGTGATACTCCCACGGCTTCGCGGTAGCCGATCCAGACGCTGCCATCGCCCGCCTCGGCGAGGTAGCCTACGTAGTTGCTTTTCAGGCCGTCGGCCGTGGTCCATCGCTCCCAGCGGCCATCGCGGAATCTGGCCAGTCCACGCGATCCCGCGACCCAAACGCCGCCGGCTTGAGCCGCACGTAGGGTGAAGAAGATCTCGTTGTCATCGGTGCCCGGCGGGAACTGGCGTTCGAATCGCAGACGGGGCCCGGATCCGGAGCTGCGGAACAGGCCTCGCCGCGTACCTGCCCAAACGCAACCAGCCTCGTCCACGGCGAGCGTGAGCACGCGATCGTTGCCAAGACCTTCCTTCAGCCCGTAGCGCTGAACGGCGCGCGTTCGCGGATCGAGCCGCGTGATGCCGCCGGGATCGCTGGCCGCCCACA